>NZ_BAAAWH010000001.1:2864854-3183171 GCF_039534975.1 Microbacterium terregens | reverse complement strand
ACCGGCCGAGATCGAGAACGCAAGCCTCGACCGCACCGAGACCTACTCCACGCTCACGATGGCGCAGCTCGCGTCGGAGTCGGGGATCAGCAACTTCTCGAACTTCTTCATCAACGACCCGAACTCGCCCATTCAGTGGCCGTTCGCCGTCGGTGTGTCGATCAGCTACGGCTTCGGCATGCGTGACGGCGGCATGCACGAAGGCGCCGACTTCACGCCCGGCGAGGGCTCGCCGATCCAGGCGATCGCCGACGGGGTCGTTCGCGAGTCGACGGACTCCGGCGGAGCGTTCGGCGTGCACATCGTCATCGACCACATCATCGATGGCGAACTCGTCTCGAGCAGCTACTCGCACATGCTCTACGGTTCGCGA
Source organism: Microbacterium terregens (assembly GCF_039534975.1). NCBI lineage: Bacteria > Bacillati > Actinomycetota > Actinomycetes > Micrococcales > Microbacteriaceae > Microbacterium > Microbacterium terregens. The sequence continues at coordinate 3,182,798 of NZ_BAAAWH010000001.1, read as the reverse complement.
GAGGTCGAGGTGGGCGACCACGTCACCGTCGGAACCGTCATCGGTCACACCGGCAACACCGGTCGTTCGTTCGGCGCCCACACGCATTTCGAGATCTTGGCGAACGGCACGACGCCGATCGACCCGATCCCTTGGCTGCGCGCACACGCCGGCGGCTGACTCGATTCAGGGGGATGCCGCCGCTCTGGTATTCTCTTCTAGTTGCCCAGGTTCGCCTGGGCGCGCCCCGATAGCTCAGTGGTAGAGCACTTCCATGGTAAGGAAGGGGTCGTCAGTTCAATCCTGACTCGGGGCTCGGACATCCGAAATGCAGATCCCGGATGCCGCGCGGCAGGGTAGCTCAGTTGGTGAGAGCGCACGACTCATAATCGTGAGGTCGAGAGTTCGAATCTCTCTCCTGCTACGCGAACGAAGAGGCCTCCTCGCGGGGGCCTTTTCTCTTCCCCGAGTCGGCCAGTGACTTCTTTGTCGGAGCCGGCCGTTGATTCGGTGACAGAGCGGCCGCGAGCACTACCGTGTACGCAATCTCGGGCGGCGAACCAGTAGTGCGTAGACGCCCGCGGTGACCACGCCATAGACGAGGTGAGCGGACAGGTCCTTGCCGAGCGTGCGTGCGTCGTACTTCCAGATCGGCTTGTACACCTTCATGAGGGGGAGAACCGCATAGCTGGTGATCCACGCGACCGGGCCGAGGGCCAGGCCGAGCGACCGGGATCCCGGTAGGGCCACCTTGGCCAGCGCAAGGTTGACCCCCCACCCGACGCCGGTCGCCCAGTGCACGACGTTGGTCGTCGGGCGAGCCCACGCGTCCGGCGGAGTGCGTCGGGTCACCAGCTGTTCCAGCTCGCGACCGACCTGACCCGGAGCGGGCGCTGCTTCCCAGTCGGTGACGTCGGCGGCCAGCTCCCAGCGGAGGAACCCCTCCTGCCCGTGCTCCCGGCGGTACCGCCGGTACCAGAGAACGTCCATCGCCGCCGTGCCCGCCGCACCGGCGATCGCACCGGCCGCGAGCAGGCGGATGAGGTTCACAGGCCACTCCTTTCGAGCACGTGCGGACTTTCGTCGCTGTCCCGTCACGAGTATGACCACCCCCGGCCCGTCGGTCTACCCGGGCTCCGCGCCGACAGCGCGAAGTGCTCGAGTGGTAGCCTGAAGAGGACGGCACCAGGACCTAGCGCCATGTCAAAGAACGACGACGGGCGGGATCCATGGGTGCAGTGTTGCCAGGCGATGATCGGGGTGATTTCGCCAGTGCGTTATCGCGCTTGAGCGCGGCGGGCCCAGGCGACGACCTGTGCGGCCCATTCGTGGGAGCCTCAGGTGCCTCCGGTGCGGCCATCTCCACACTGGGGCGACCGCTGGGCAGTCAGACCATATGCGCCACGAGTGCGGTCGCCGCGAGGATCGACGAGATCCAGATCGACTTGGGCGAGGGGCCTTGTTGGGAGGCCCTGCGGACACGCCAGCCCGTGATGGAGCCCGATCTGCAGCGCCGCGGTGGCGCTGAGTGGCCCGGAGCGCGAGAGGCGCTGCGTGCCCTCGACATCGCCGGGATCTATGCATTCCCACTGTTCGTCGGGAATGTCAGCGTCGGGTCCGTCGACCTGTACTCCCACGATTCCCAACGGCTCTCGCGGGGCGCAGTCGAGGACGTCGCTGTTCTGGCTGCGGTCGTTTCCCGTCATCTGCTGCGCCGTGCCATGGATGACGTCGACAGCGCTGACGAAGGCTTGGCTGACGGCCCCTACTCGCGTCGAGAGATGCATCAGGCGTCGGGTATGGTCGCGGCGCAGCTCTCGGTCGGGGTGGACGATGCGCTGCTCATTATCCGCGGCCACGCATTCTCATCGGGCCGCAGCGTCGGCGAGGTCGCCGTAGACGTGGTGGCCCGTCGGCTGAACTTCAACCATTGACGCGCACCGAGTCTTACACTCAACTATGAGCACACGGGAAGACCAGTTGCTGCAGACGGTGGCGACGCTGGCCGACTCCATGGTGGACGATTTCGACGTCGTCGATCTGCTGCAGGTCCTCGTCGAGCACTGCTCGGAACTCTTCGACGCTGTCGCTGCCGGGATACTTCTGGTCAGCCCCACCGGTGAGCTGGAGGTGATCGTCTCGACGAGCGAGCGCAGCGAATTCGTGGAGATGATGCAGTTGCGCGCTGGGGAAGGCCCGTGCGTGGAAGCGGTCGCGACCGGCCGGGTGGTGTCAGTCGAAGATCTTCGGAATGTCGCCGACCGCTGGCCCAAGTTCGCCGCTGACGCGAGCAGATCCGGGTTCGCCTCGCTGCACGCGATTCCGATGCGGCTCCGGGAGTCGATCATCGGCTCGCTGAACCTTTTTCGCGACCGAGTCGGAACGCTGAACGAGCCGGACGCGATCGCCGCGAAGGCCCTGGCCGACATTGCGACCATCAGCATCCTGCAGCAGCGACTCGTCGAGGAGTCCATCCTCACGCAAGGTCAATTGCAGCGCGCTCTGGACAGCCGCGTGGTGATCGAGCAGGCCAAGGGCTACGTCGCGCAGAGCCGCGGCCTTGACATGGATGGCGCGTTCCAGCTCATCCGCTCGCAGGCGCGATCCACCCAGACGCGACTCAGCGTCGTCGCCGAAGACATCGTCACCGGCCGGCTGACGGTCTAGGTCCGCGCCGGGGACGATCGCCCGGTCAGCACGCAGAGACGGCGGCGAGGCGACGGAGGCCCTCGTCGATCGTCACGCGGGGCGACCAGGCCAGAGCGCGGCGGGTCTCGCGCTGGTCGAACCAGTGCGCGGTGGACAACTGCTCGGCGAGGAACCGGGTCATGGGCGGCTCGTCCGTGCTCGGGGAGAGTGCCCACAGCCGCTCGATCACCGAGCCGGCTGCACGGCCGAGCCCGGCGGGGATGCTCCGGCGGGGCGGCCGCACGCCCGCCGCGAGGCAGATACCTGCCAGCAGATCGCCGACGGGTCGAGGTTCACCGTTGGTCAGCACGTATGCCCGGCCGTGCGCCGTCGGCGCCCGGTGGAGAGCGGCGGCGATCCCGCTGGCGGCATTGTCGATGTAGGTCGTGTCGATGAGGGCCGTTCCGCCGTTGAGCAGGGGAAGTCGCCCGCGCCGGGCGCGCGCGACGATCCGGGCGATCAGCTGGGTGTCTCCCGGACCCCAGACCAGGTGAGGGCGGATCGCCACGACGTTCATGGCGGAGGAGTCCCGGCCGAGGGCGATCAGCTCCCCGTGTGCCTTCGTGCGCGCGTAGTGGCCGCGCGCGCGGCCCGGGTCGGCGGGTTCGGCGCCGACCCCGGCCAGCGCGGAACCGGCGTATGCGACGGACGGGGACGAGACCTGCACGAATCGGGACACGCCTGCGCGTTCCGCGGCGTCGAGCAGCGACCGCGTTCCCTCCACGTTCACCGCGCGGAACTGGTCCGCCGGACCCGCGAGCGAGACTTTGGCGGCGAGATGCACCACGCCCTCGACGCCATCGATCGCTCGCGCGACGGTGACCGGGGCCGTGATCGAACCCAGGATGTCCGTCGCGCCTTCGACGTTCGAGGGGCGACGTTGCAGCGTCCGCACGTGATGCCCGGCGGCGATGAGATCTGCGACGACGGCTCGGCCGAGAAACCCGGACGCCCCGGTGACCAGCACGATCACGGCGCGGCCGCTCTCGCACCCGCGAGGATGCGCTCGGCCCAGGCGGACAGCCTCGACCGGTCGATCTTGGAGTTGTGCCGGATGTCCGTGGGCAGCCGCGGGACGACGAGCACAGCGACCAGGGGCACGCTGGTGCTCTCGCGCACGGCGCGGGTCAGGTGTGGCGGGGCGAGCCCGGCACGCGCAGCGGCCGGAACCGTCTCGACGACAGCGACGGCTTGCCGCACCCCCTGGGGGCCCACTCCGACCACGGCCGCCCGCCGGACCTCGTCCACGCGTTCCACCTTCTGCTCGGGTCCGATCGGCGCGAGAGGGCCGTCCGCGGTGACGATGAGGTGGGGGAGCCGCCCTTCGATCCACAGTCGGCCGTTCTCGTCGAGGTGACCGATGTCTCCCGTCCGGTGCCAGCGCGCCTCGGGCGCCGAGGGTTCGATCTCGAGGGTGTTCCGCACGGCAGCGTGATCGGTGAGCCACAGCCGGTCGTAGTGATTCTTGAGGTGGGATGCCGAGACGACGATCTCACCGAGCACTCCCGCCGCCGCGGTCGGCGTCCCGCCGGCCCGCCCGTCAGCGTCCAGGGCGCTGACGAGGACGCGATTGGACCCGATCGGCAGCCCCACGCAGACGCCCGCGTCGGGGGAGTCGGCGGCCGCATGAACACCATCGAGAGTGATGTCCGTGACGAGCAGGCACTCGGTCATGCCGTAGGGCGTATGCGGCGTCGCGTTCGGCATGAGTCGCGCGGCTGCTTCGAGCACGTGCGCGCTGATGGGCGCTCCGGTGGACAAGAACGTGCGCACGCGGCCGAGCGCGGCGTGGTCCTCGGGCGTGAGCGCGTGGGCGGTGTCCACCACATTGAGGATCGCGGCCGGGGAGAGGAAGACGATGTGCGCGTCGGATTCACGCACGGCATCGGCGACTGCCTTCGCGGTGAGTGTGCGCGGCGATGACACATCCATGTCGGGTGTCACGGACCGGGTTCCCAGTGCCGGGCCGAGCAGTGCGAAGGGTGCGAATCCCGTCACCAGCCCGGTGTCCTTCGTCACCTCGAAGTGCGCGGCGAGCACGTCGCGCAGCGCCGAGAGCTGTGCGTGCGTGTAGGCGACGCCCTTGGCGGGCCCGGTGGAGCCGGAGGTGAACAGGATGGCGGCGTCGTCCGCGGGGCCGGGTGCAGGGGGCAAGGACCCGGCATAGCCCATCCGAACGATGTCGTAGAGGCTGTACGACACTCCGAGAGCTGCGGCCGCAGCCCTGGGCAGACGAGCAGCCGAAATCCGCGTGCCGGGCCAGCCGAGCGTTCGTGCGGCGGTCAGGCCCGGGGTCTCGCCGATGATGAAGTCCGGCCAGGATCCGCGGACGGCGCGAGTGAGGCCGCGGATGCCGAGCCCGGCGTCGGCGACGACGACGACGGCGCCGATCCGCAGGCACGCGTAGACGACGGCAGAGAGCGTGGGACCCGGCGGGACAAGGAGTGACACACGGTCGCCCCGGCGGACACCCGCGACGTGGAGTCCTGCCGCGAGCCGCCGGACGCGATCGTCGAGTTGCCGCCAACTCACCCGCCGGGTGGGTCGCGATCGGCGGGAGGACATGTCGACGATGGCGATGTCATCGTCGGCGCGGCGGTCGTCGAGCCCGCGCCAGATCGGCACGAACGCCGGTTCCCCGGCAGCTGTCGCCGTCGTCGGCACAGACGACGGGCGCGGCGCGGCGGTGTCGCCCCCGGCCAGGCGATCACGATGCCGGCCGAGCCATGTCAACAGCGCGTCCGCGTAAGGGCGGTCTTCGGCGACGAGGTGGCTCGCGCCCTCGTATCGGTGCACGTCGGCGTGCGGGAGGCGGTCGACGAGGTCGTCGAGGTAGCGGTCACTGAAGATCGGGTCGTTCGGGCCCCACAGCATGAGGGCGGGAACGTCGAGGAGCGCGACGCCGGCCGCGATGCGCTGCAGTTCGGCGGAACTGCGGTGAGTGCCGGAGACGGGGATGTCGGCCACGAACGCGCCGATCGCCCGACGCCGAGCCGCCGAGCGGTAGGGAGCCCGGTACGCGTCCTTCGTGGCCGCATCAAGCGGGGGCGAGGCCAAGGCGAGTGTCGTGTCGAGGAACGCGGTGGTCGCCACCGTCGACGCGGCCAGTACGCCGCGCGCGCCCGCCAGTCGCAGCGGAGCTGGCACCGGCACATCGTCGGGCTGGTGCACGGCGGTGTTCAGCAGCATCACCCCCGCGAGGGCATCGGGATGGTCGATCGCCCAGCCGAGTGACACGACACCTCCCCAGTCGTGGCCGAGCGTGACGATGGGCGCGTCGAGAGCGAGCGCGTCGGTGAACGCACCGAGGTCGAGCACTCGCTGCGCGAGGGGGCGATCCACGCCGGTGCGCTCCGAGAAGCCCATGTCGAGCTGATCGACGGCGATCACTCGCCATGCCGGTCCACTCGTCCCCGCCACCCGCACCGACTCGGTGATGAGGTGACGCCAAAGATACGACCAGGTCGGGTTGCCGTGCACCGCGACGATCGTGCCCGCGATAGTCACCCCGAGCTGTGCCAGTTCGGCGCCGGTGTCCAGACAGTGCCACTCGCGGACGAGTCCTTCGTCGACGCCTCGACCGGGCACCGCGACGATGCGACTGAATCGCGCATCGAGTCCGGGCAGGCCGCGTGGGGGAAGTGTGGCGCGCTCGCTCACCAGGCGAGCTCCATCATGGCGGTGTTCAGGCCGGACCCGACGCCCATCAGCAGCACGCGGTGGCCCTTTTCGAGGCTCGGCTTCTCCTCGACGAGCGTGATGGGGATGGAGGCAGGCCCGACGTTGCCGTACTTGGGGAAGGTCACGGGAACGCGAGCGCGGTCGAGCTTGGCCGCCTTGACGATGGCATTCGTGTGGACGGAGGAGACCTGGTGGGTGATGTAGTGATCCATCGATGACCAGTCCCACTCGAGGGACGCTTCCTTCCACGCCGAGACGACGAGGTCCAGGCCGCCCTTGAGGAGGGCCTTGGCATCCGTGAACATTCCGTCGACACTGCCGACGCAGAGCTCGTGGAATTGGGTCGCGGCGCGCGTGACGCCGCCCAGGATTCGATGACCGTCGGGGTGTTCGTCGGTGCGTCCCAAGACCGCGGCTGCCGAGCCGGAGCCGAGCGTGAGCGACGCGAACTCGCTCATGAAGCCGTCGCGGCCGACATCGTTACGCAGCAGTCGGCGGATCGTATTGTCCTGGATCTCGTCGGCATCCTCGCCGTTGACGACGATCGCGTAGCGGATCTGTCCGGACTCGATCATGTTCGCCGCCAGGCTCATGCCGCTCACGAAACCGAGACACGCGTTGGCGACGTCGAAGTTGATGGCGGAGCTGGGCAGTCCGAGGCCGTGATGCAGGCGGACGGCGACGGACGGCTCGAGGTGCTTGCGCGTCACTGACGTGTTGATGAGCAGGCCGACATCCGCGGGGTCGACCGCTGCCTCTTCCAGAGCGCGTCGGCCCGTTGCGACCGTCGCCTCGTCCGAGGATTCTCCGACTGCCCAGTTGCGTCGTTCGAGCACTCCGGCGACGCGCTGCAAGAGCCCGCTGGGAAGCCGGAGTCGTGACAGCGCTGCCGCGAGACGATTCTCGATCTCGTCCGACGTCGTCACCCGACTCGGTAGGGTGCTCGCGACCGACAACAGTGAGACGTTGTCGAAGCGAGTGGTCGCATTTCCGGCCACGGGACCTCCGATTGAACGGGCCCGTCAGGCTCAGTTCCTCAAGACGTTCCATTTTACGCCGTGTGCAGACAGAAATGAGCGGATGCTCGGGTCGTGTACAATCGCCGGCCGGTGCTCCGGCTCCCCGCCCACAGACGTGACGTGGAGGCCTCGCTCGGCGGGCGGGGGGCGGGGATTTTGTGGTTACCGTGGGGACATGACCGATACGACTGCCCCCACCGCGATCCCTACCATTCCGCTGAACAACGGGGTGGAAATGCCCATCCTGGGATTCGGTGTCTACCAGGTCGGGCCGGAGGAGACCGAGAAGGCCGTCAGCGATGCGCTCGCGGCCGGATACCGTCTCATCGACACCGCCGCCGCGTACCGCAACGAGGAAGCCGTCGGCGCCGCGATCGCCAAGAGCAGCATCCCCCGCGAAGAGCTGTTCATCACCACCAAGCTGTGGGTGCAGGACCGCGGCGAGCAGAATACGATCCGCGCCTTCGAGGACTCCCTCGTCAAGCTGGGCCTGCGGTACGTCGACCTGTACCTGATCCACCAGCCGTTCGGGGACTACTACACGCAGTGGCGGGCGATGGAGCAGTTCAACAAGGACGGCCGCGCCCGCGCGATCGGCGTGTCCAACTTCGCCGCGGACCGGCTCCTGGACCTCGCCACCAACAACGAGATCACCCCGGCCGTCAACCAGATCGAAACCAACCCGTTCTACCAGCAGACCGAGTATCAGCAGCTGATGAAGGCGGAAGGCGTGCAGATCGAGTCCTGGGGTCCGTTCGCCGAGGGAAAGAACGGCCTGTTCACCAACCCGCTGCTCAGCGAGATCGGCGCCGAGCACGGCAAGTCGGTCGCGCAGGTCGTGCTGCGCTGGCTGATCCAGCGTGACGTGGTGGTGATTCCCAAGACCGTCAGCCCGGCGCGGATGGCGCAGAACTTCGACGTGTTCGATTTCACTCTGTCCGGAGACGATATGGCGAAGATCGCCACCCTCGACGAGGGGTCCTCGCAGTTCTTCGATCATCGGGATCCGGTCATGGTCCGCCGGCTCAGCGCCAGCCGCCTCGGCTGAGACTGGTCTTCAGCGCCGGCCGTCACCGGGTCGCGCGCCCCGGGACATCGACTCCAGCGCGAACTGACGAACCGGGGCGGGACGAGTCGCCGAGCACGTGCTCAGCAGCGGCGCGGACGTCGTCTCGCGCAGCAGTACCGTCACGGTGTCGCCGTTGTGAGCGAGGTCGACCCGCCACGCGTCACCGGTGCGTTCCTCGAGCAGCGGGACGAAGGCGTCGATGCGGTCGTCACTGCTCGATGCGCGCGCGAAGGACTGCGCGGCCTGGATGACGTTGCTCAGCGAACTGCGCCCGCGGAAGTACTCCTCGACGATCTGGCCCCGCAGATAGCGCTCCACGATGGACGCGGCATCCGTCGTCGAGACCCGACCGTAGTAGAGCCCGTGCGGCAGAAGGAGCATCGTCGCGGCGAACCGGTCGCCGCCGAGATGCGAGCTCTCCCACGTCTCGTCGGGAAAGGCGCCGGCGAGGGTTTTCGCAACGGGACGGCCGCGCACGGCGCAGCACTGGTCGTGCCGGGCATGCGTGCACACCAGCAGAACGGGCCGGTCGGAGACGGTTCCGGCGGTGCCGTCGAGGGGCACGTCAAGGAGGTCCGCCGGGTCGTCGACGGCCCCCCACCGCACGGATTCGAGCCCGGGGCGCGCGTCCGCCAGAGCCCATCGCCAGTGTTTCTGGCCACGGCGTTCATCGGCGCGACGGCCGTACCTGCGGATCGCGACGGGCCGGATGCCGGCCGCTTCCGCGCGCCGCACCAGCGCGCGGCCCAGGACGGGGTCGAGCCGGGACTGGAAGAAGGCGTGCGTCCCCCACGCCCCGTCGATCTCGATGAGGAGCCACCGCGCCCCGAAACCGCCGGTACCCGCCAGAGGATCGCCGCGCTCGAGGGAGCGGTCGCTGCACGGTTCCCACGGCCCCGTCGGGCCGGACGTCGCGGGCAGGGCCGCCGCACTCACGCTTCACCGCTCATCTCGGTGTCAGCACGCCTTCGCGAAGCAGCCGTCTGGAGACGACGAGAGAGGACGCCGCATCCAGTCCCGGCAGGCGTCCCGCAGGATGCGGCCGCGCGCGCAGCGCGTGCACGGCGGCCGATGCCTCGCCCGGCAGCGCGATCGTCTTACCGGGCAGGACGATGCGCACCGTCGTGTCATCCTCTTCGACGCGTCCGCGCAGGGCGTCGCGCCATCCGAGGACCGCCGTGGGGGGCAGGTCCGTCATCAGGTCGACCGTCGCGAGAGGCCGCACCGGCGCCGGTCGGACAGCATCCTGGAACGCCCGTTGCATCGCGTCACCGATCGCGCCGCCGGCTGCCGCAGCCTCGAGGAGGCCGCGAGCAGCCGTGATCGTGGCCGCCGTGTCGGGAGCGAACGTCGAGGCGTCCGCGAAGTCGACGCCGAGGGGCAGGTGCCGGCGCAGCGACGGGTCCTCGCCCGCGGCGCCGAGCAACTGCGTGAGCAGATCGTGCCGAGTTGCTGCGCGGACTCCGATGGTCAGGTGGATGGAGGTTCCGCCCTGGGCCACGGCTGAGTGGATCCATCCTCGCGGCAGATACAGGACGTCTCCCGGCTCGAAGACCGCGTCGATCCTCGGCGCCGTGCTCGCGCGATCCGCGACGGCTGCGGAGTGATCCGTCCAGGGCTGGTCGACGAGCGGATGCCGGTGCACGGGTTCGTGGATCGTCCACCGTTTCGCGCCCGCGATCTGGACGACGAACACGTCGTGGGTGTCGTAGTGCGCGTCGAATCCCCGGGCGGATGCGGGCGTGATGTAGGCGTTGACCTGCGCGGGGTGCCCGATGTCCGAGATGAGCTGCCGCGTGAAAGTCGCGATGGGCGCCCAGTTGCGGTGGAGCCCCTGAAGGACGATCGTCGCCCCGCCGGCGAACTGCTCCAGTACCTTCGCCGAGTCGATCTGATCGCCGACCTCGGCGCCGAAGCCCCCTGAAGAGGTGAACACCGAACTCGGGAGGACGCTCCCCTCCACGGCCATGCGCACGAACGGCGTCCGCGTGGCGCGATCGGCGACGAGTTCGTCGACGGCGTTCGCGGTGAAGAGGTCGTCGAACCCTGCGCCCTTGCGCGTGAGGAGTGGTTGCTCGCCCCAGTGATCCCGAGCGAAGTCGGAGACCGGGATGCCGATGAGACGCGCGAGCGCGGGCCGTTCGACGGGCCCGCGCTCGACGCCCTCGTTCAAGCGGATCCGTCGGCGCCGCCGTCGTGGCCGCCGGGGTTGGCCCCGCCGTCGGCCGGGCCCTCGCCTTCATCTGCGGATCCGTCCGCGCCGCCGTCGTGACCGCTGGGGTTCGCGCCGCCGTCCGCGGGGCCTTCGCCCGCGTTCGCGGCTCCGTCCGCGCCGCCGTCGTGACCGCTGGGGTTCGCGCCGCCGTCGGCGGGGCCTTCGCCGCTGGGCGTGTTGGTTGTCGTGATGTCGTCGTCATTGATGCTCATGTGCAACCTCCAGGAGAATTGATGCGGCACGGTCGGCCGGTGCCGACAATACTCGGCTCGTCCGGCGCGGACGAGACCTTGACACCGCGCTCCTCATCGAGCCATAGGCCGCGCGCCGGTGTCCGCTCGGCTCACTCGCGGACGACGTCGCCCGACCCCGTGACGTCGGACTCGACGGACGGGTCGCCGGAGTAGGTGACCCGCCCGCTGCCGGAGATGCCGGCGACCAGATCGTCGCGGACGGAGACGTCGATGTCGCCCGATCCGGCGATCGAGACGTCCGCCGTCTGGGCCTGCAGGTCGCTCGCGTCGACGTTCCCGCTGCCCTCGAGCTGGATCGACAGCTCCGTCGCCGACCCCGAGATCTCGATCTCGCCCGAGCCCGCAAGGACGACCTCGACCCGTTCGGTTTCCAGTCCGGTCCACTCGACATCGCCGGACCCGTCCAGATCGAGCCGGATCGGGCCCGATCCGGACACCGTCGCGTCCACGTCCCCCGATCCGTTCAGGTCTATCGCCGCAAGCTCCGGCAGTGTGAGCTCGTACCGCACATCGCCGACGACGATCTCGGGCCCCGGGGTCGTGCCCAGCACCAGCGTCTCGCCGTCCACCTCCGATGTCAGGCGTGCGAGCGCGCCCTCGGGCGCATGGATGACGAGCCCCGGAGCGCCCTCCGAGATGGACAGGTCGCCGGCGGTGTCCAGAACCACGATGGTGACGGCGTCGATCTCGCGTTCTTCGGAACTCATCGGGCCGGCGACGATCGTCGGCACGCAGCCGGCGAGGGCGAGGACGGATGCCGTCGCGGCGAGTGCGGCGGAGACGAGTGCGGCGGCGGAGCGTGTAGTGCGCATGGCGACCTCTCAGCGTGAACGCGGGATGCCGCCAAGCGTACGAAGGTCCGGGCTCTTCGAACAGGGGGCGTGGTGTCGGGGCGCACGCGTTGCCGCGACGAGCGTCCCGTCAGTCCCCGCCGATCTTCTCGAGGAACCGGCGTCGCCCGCCGTCCTCGATGAGGTGGATGGTCGCCGATGGGCACAAGGCCTCGGCTTCCCGCGCGGCCGTCCATTCGGCTTCGGGGGGATGCTCATCCAGGACGCTGACGAAACCGCCGTCCTCGTCCCGATTGGCGAATACCCGCGGAGCGATGCGACTGCAGTTCGCGGACGCGATGCAGGTGGTCGGATTGATCGTGACCCTCATCCGACTCTCCCGCGATCACGGATCCCTGCGAGCCGGCACGCGCCCCGCGCGACGGAGAGTCCGTGGCGAGCGTCTTCGACGGCGGCGGATGAGAAGCGATCCACCCATCGATGGTACGCACCCTGCCGCGGGTTCGGCCAGGTCGCATCTGGAGAACTCGGCGGTGTCGTCCGGGCAGCCAGGGTCCAGGCCTTTCAGCATTCCGCGTAGGGTTGGGCGGCGCCGTTCGGTGCCGCGAGTCCTCTGGCGAACCGTGCGCCGCCGACCTCCGGGGTGCGCACCGGGCGTCGGCGCGGCGACCCCTTCCCCCGCCCTCATCCGAGAGCCCGCTCCACAAGGAGTCCCATGTCCGCCGTGGTCCCCACGCCTGACCGACCGAGCAGATATCGCATCGAGCCCACGGTGCTGCAGGCGCTGCGCAGCCCCCGCCTCCTGACGCGGGAGGTGCTTGCCGGGCTGGTGGTGGCGATCGCGCTGATCCCCGAGGCGATCGCCTTCTCGATCATCGCCGGCGTCGACCCTCGCCTCGGCCTCTTCTCCTCCTTCGTGATGGCGGTGGCCATCGCGTTCCTCGGCGGCAGACCCGCCATGATCACCGCCGCGACGGCGGCCGTCGCGCTGGTCATCGCTCCCGTCGCCCGCGAGTACGGAATGGACTATTTCATCGCCACCGTCCTGCTGGGCGGCGTCATCCAGATCGTGCTCGCCACGCTCGGGGTGGCGAAGCTCATGCGTTTCATTCCGCGCAGCGTCATGGTGGGCTTCGTCAACGCCCTCGCCATCCTGGTCTTCGTCTCTCAGCTCCCGCAGCTGATCGGCGTGCCATGGCTGGTCTACCCGCTGGTGGTGGTGGGTCTGCTGATCATGTATCTGATGCCGCGGATCACCAAGGCGATCCCGCCGCCGCTGGTCGCGATCGTCCTGCTCACCGGTGCCGCCATCGTGTTCGGGCTCAACGTACCCACCGTCGGTGATCAGGGAGAGCTGCCGCAGAGTCTGCCCGAGCTGTTCCTTCCGGACATCCCGCTGACCTGGGAGACGCTGGGCATCATCGCGCCATATGCCACGGCGATGGCCATCGTCGGACTGCTGGAGTCGCTTCTGACGGCGAAGCTCGTCGACGACATCACCGACACGCACTCCCGCAAGACCCGCGAGGCCTTCGGCCAGGGTGCGGCGAACATCCTCTCCGGCTTGTTCGGCGGCATGGGCGGCTGCGCGATGATCGGCCAGACCATGATCAACGTCAAATCCTCGGGCGCCCGGACGCGCATCTCGACGTTCCTCGCCGGGGTGTTCCTGCTCGTGCTCGTCGTCGTCCTCGGCGACATCGTCGCCGTCATCCCGATGGCGGCGCTCGTGGCGGTGATGATCGTCGTGGCCGTGTCGACCTTCGACTGGCACAGCATCCGTCCGTCCACGCTGAAGCGCATGCCGAAGAGCGAGACGCTCGTCATGGTCCTCACCGTGGCGGTCACGGTGTGGAGTCACAACCTTGCGCTGGGCGTCGGCGCCGGCGTGGTCGCCGCGATGGTCCTGTTCGCGCGCCGGGTCGCGCACTTCGTCACGGTGACCCGAGTGGCCGCGCCCGAAGAGACGGCGGCCACGGTGCGCTACACGGTCGCCGGAGAGCTGTTCTTCGCCTCCAGCAACGACCTCACCACGCAGTTCGACTACGCGCAGGATCCGGACCGAGTCATCATCGATCTGTCCGACGCGCGCGTGTGGGACGCTTCCACCGTCGCCGCTTTGGACGCGGTCGTCACGAAATACGAGCGGTACGGCAAGACGGTGGTGATCGACGGCATGGACGACGCGTCGACGGCGTTCCACGGGCGGCTGACCGTCCGCTGACGATGCACCCTCCCGTCAGCTGGTCGCGTCGACGGCAGCCTGGATCGTGGCGAGCACCACATCGGGGTGCGAGACCATCGAGACGTGCGAGGCGTCCACCTCGGTGATCATGGCGCCGGCGCGCTCAGCCATACGGCGCTGCACATCGATCGGGATGACCCGGTCCTGGGTGCCCAGGACGGCCCAGCTGGGAATCGACCTCCACGCCGGTGCCACCGTCGGCTCCACGTTCGCCAAGAACGAGATCGGACGCTGCGTGGCCACGATGACCCAGCGGTCGGCCTCGGGGAGATCCTGCGCGAAGAAGTTGTGCGCGGTGTCCGGCTTGAGGAAAGCCTCGGCCACGCCTTCCGGGGCTCCTGGGTAGCCGGCGACCTCGAGCACTGTCGTGGGATCTGCGGCGGCGAGGGCCGAGGTGGAGCCATCGAGGATCGTGACGACGTTCTCACCGTCGTCGGGAATGAACGCGTCGACATACACCAGCGCCTTCACATCCCCTCCCCGAGCCCCGGCATTCGTGATGACCACACCGCCGTACGAGTGTCCGACGAGGATGACCGGCCCTGACGTGCGTTGTGCGAGGAACGAGGCGATGTATGCGGCATCCGAGGTGACACCGCGAAGCTCGTTCGGGGGAGCGAGTACCTGGTACCCCTGGGCCTGCAAGGGGACGATGACGTTGTTCCAGCTCGACGCATCGGCCCAGGCGCCGTGGACGAGGACGATGGTGGGCTTGCTGCTTTCCGGCATCTGGCTTCCATTTCTGACGGGCGCCGCGTGACGACGCTTTCGGTCGGGTCTGCGCCCGCGCGGTGCCAGACGCTCATCGCACAGAATAGGACCACGACCGGCGGCTCGCCAGGGGTCTGCCGCACGGTCCGGGGGTGCCCGCGAATGCTGGATCGGTCACGGTTTCTGACGCAGGATCTGCGCGAGAACAGCGGCTTCGCTGATGTCGGCGTCCTTCGTCGCGGTGAGCAGGGTCACCGCCCCGCTGGCGGCGAGGTCACGCAGATCCTGCAGGCGGGGAGCCTGATCCGGCATCTCGAGTTCGGCGGCGTACCGTTTCGTGAACTCGGGGAAGCGCTCGGGAACGTGGGCGTACCACTGGCGCAGTTCGGTCGAGGGCGCGATGTCCTTGAGCCACTCGTCGAGGTGTGCTTTTTCCTTGCTGAGGCCTCGTGGCCACAGCCGGTCCACGAGAACGCGTGTGCCGTCGCTTGCGAGCGGCTCCTCATAGACCCGACGGACCTGAATGGTGTGCGCTGCCATGAGAGGGCCTCCTGCCTGATCCGCCCAGCTTTCAGCACCATGGTGCGCAGCGCCAGAGGGCTCGTGCGAGATCGCACTTGGCGATCGGGATACCTTGTGCTTCTATGTACCTAACAGCTCTATGTATCGGGCGGAGGAGACGGCATGCACATCGGCAAAGACCTGGTCGCGGCGGCCGCCACTCCGCTGGTCCTCGGCATCCTCGCCGAGGGGGAGTCGTATGGCTACGCGATCCTGCAGCGAGTGGAGCAGCTCTCCGAGGGCGAACTGTCCTGGAGCGATGGCATGCTCTACCCCCTCCTTCATCGGCTCGAGCGGCTGGGCTACGTCGAGTCGGCCTGGCATGCCGCCCCGTCCGGACGACGTCGCAAGCACTACCTTCTCAGCGCCGACGGTCGTGCCGTACTGGCCGAGCAGCGTCGCCAGTGGTCTGCCGTCAGCAACGCGCTTGAGAAGGTGTGGATGCCGCCATCCGACGGCCCGCGCCGGCTCGCCGTCAGCCCGGTGGGGGCATGAGCGTGGATCAGGATTCGGGCCTGGAGGCGCAGATCGCGTCGTGGACTCAGTACCTGCGTCGGCGGCGGGCGGTCGCCGGCGCGGACGTCGACGAGCTGGAGGGCCACCTGCGTGACCAGGTCGACGACCTCGTACGCGCCGGCCTGAGCGAGGAGGAGGCGTTCCTCGTGGCGATCAGACGCATCGGCAGCCTCGACGACGTGTCGCGGGAGTATGCCCGCGAGCATTCGGATCGGCTGTGGAAGCAGCTCGTGATCGACGACTCGCCTCAGCCCGCACGGCGACGACGACCGTTCCTGCTGGTCGCCGGCCTGGCGGTGGGCGCCGGGCTCGCGGTGAAGGTGCCGTCATTTTTCGGGGCGACGGTCTCCGCCGACCCGGATTTCTACCTTCTGAACGTCGGTCTTCTGGTGCTGCCCTTCCTCGCCGCGTACTTCGTGTGGACGCGGCGCGCGTCCGCCGCGGTGACGATCGCCGTCGCGGCGGCGTTCGCCATGACCGCGGTCGTCCTGAACGTCTACCCCTTCGCCCCGGACGGCATGACGCTGTTCCTCGCGGCCGGTCACGCACTGGTCGTGCTGTGGCTGGCGGCGGGCGTGGCATACGCCGGCGGGCTGTGGCGATCGGACACCGTCCGGATGGATTTCATCCGCTTCACGGGGGAGTGGGTCGTCTATTACACCCTCATCGCGCTCGGCGGAGCGGTGCTGGTCGCGTTGACCCTCGGAGTCTTCGGCGCCATCGGACTGGATGCCGGCACCGTGCTCGCGGAGTGGATCATCCCGTGCGGCGCGGCCGGCGCGGTGATCGTCGCCGCGGGCCTGGTCGAGGCGAAGCAGAGCGTCATCGAGAACATCGCGCCGGTGCTCACCAAGCTGTTCACCCCGCTGTTCACCGTCATGCTGCTCGCCCTCGTCGTGGCGGCGCTGATCCAGCGCGACCTGCTCGAGACCAGCCGCGACCTGCTGATCATCTTCGACGTGGTCCTGATCGTCGTGCTCGGGCTGCTGCTGTATTCGCTGTCAGCGCGCAACCCCGAGGCGAAACCGGGATGGTTCGAGCGTCTGCAGCTGCTGATGGTCTCCAGCGCCATCGTCGTGGACCTGCTCGTGCTGATCGCGATGGTGGCGAGGATCGGCGCGTTCGGATTCAGCGCGAACAAGATGGCCTCGCTGGGGCTCAACGTCCTCCTGCTGATCAACCTGGCGTGGTCGGCATACCTGCTCACCGGCATCCTTCGCGGGAGAATCCGTCCCGCACGGCTGGAGAACTGGCAGACCGGATATCTGCCGGTCTACCTGGGCTGGGCCCTCATCGTGATGATCGTCTTCCCGCCCGTCTTCGCGTTCGCCTGAGAGGCCCACCGGTCAGTTCAGCGCTGACGTCAGCCGCGCGAGGCCGTCCAGGAAGGTCGCTCTCGTCGGCTCGCGCCGCCACGCCTCGAGGGTGAGTTCGCGCCCGGCATCCCGGTAGCCCTGCTCCACCGCGCGCATATCCGCCACGAAGGATCGACCGCGCACGAGGAGCGAGGATTCGGCGTTGAGGCTGAACGAGCGGATGTCCATGTTGCTCGACCCGATGAACGCGATGTCATCGTCGATCGACAAGTGCTTGGCGTGCAGGATGTAAGGCGCGGGATAGAGGAAGATCCGCACCCCGGCCTCGAGGAGGTCGCTGTAGTACGAGCGTTGCGCGTGATAGACCAGCCCCTGGTCGCCGATCTCCGAGACGAACAGCTGCACCTCCAGCCCCCGCTGGCACGCGGTGGTGATCGCGTACACCATGGCTTCGTCGGGGACGAAGTACGGGCTCGTGATGATGACCCGCTCGGTCGCGCCGTAGATGAGCGACAGGAACATCCGCAGGTTGTTCTCCGTCGGGTACGCCGGCCCGCTCGGCACCACCTGGCACACGAGCTCATCGGGCGAGGTGCTGCGGGGCAGCTCCGCCGCCGGCACGTGCTCCCTGTCGAGGAACTCGCCGGTCTCGATCATCCAGTCGGAGAGGAAGACGGCGTTGACCGATGCCACCACCGGGCCGGTCAGGCGGCTCATGAGCTCCTGCCACTGCAGGCCGCGCTTGATGTTCTTCGGCGAGTCGTACGTGCGGGCGATCAGGTTCTGCGATCCCATGAACGCCACGCGGCCGTCGACCACGACGAGCTTGCGGTGGTTGCGGAGGTCGGGGCGCTGGTACTTGCCCTTGAACGGCATGACCGGCAGCATCCACGACCACGTCACGCCGATGCGATCCAGTTCGGCGAAGGTCTCCTTGCTGCCGGGGATCTTCGCCGACGGAAGGTGGTCTGCCAGGAGCCGCACGGTCACCCCGCGCGCGATGGCGCGCTCCATCGCGGAGAAGAATCCGCGGGTCGTGTCATCCCACGCCACGATGAAGAACTCGACGTGCACGAACGATGTCGCCGTGTCGATCTCGGCCGCCATGGCGTCGATCGACCCGCGGTAATCGCCCAGGAGGGTCGCGCTGTTCCCTCCGACCGCGGGCAGCGCGGTCAGCCTCAGGTTCTGGTCGACCACACGCTGGAACCAGCGCGGCCAGCCCGCCGCCTCCGCGGGTTCGTTCCGCCCGGCCACGCGCTCGGCGATCAGCTCGTTGATCCGCTGCTGCTGCGCGCGGCGCTTCTTCGGCAGCCGGAAGGAGCCGATCAGAAGGAACAGCAGGATCCCAACGTACGGGATGAGGAAGATCGCCAGCAGCCACGCCATCGCGGCGGTCGGTTTCCGGCGTCTCGGGATGATGATGAGCGCGGCGATCTTGATCGCGAGGTCCACCAGAGCCGCGGCGATCCAGACGAGGTTGGTGCCGAACGCATCCATATCGGCGTCAGGCTACCGCCTGCGGAGGTCCTGCGCGGGGAAACGAGGCTGGACGGCGCCCCCAGGGCCTCGGTTAGGCTCGAACAAAGACCCGAAGCCGCACTGGTGACGGCGTGAGAGGGACGAGCGCATGGCCACGACACCACCCGGCTGGTACGACGACGAACGCGGCGCGCTGCGCTGGTGGGACGGTACCCAGTGGACCGAGCACGTGCAGACTCCGGATGCCGAGACCGCCGTTCCGCGCGCACCGGGCGCGTCCGCCGACGATGTGCTCCTCGCTGCGCCAGTGGATCCGCCCGCGGATGGGGACTCCGTCCCGCCCGCTGCGCCGACGCTGAGCGACGCGCGTCGCACGTCCGCGCCGGCGTCAGCCAGTTGGTTCGATGCGGCGCCCGAGGGTGCGGACCCCGCGGCGACACCCCCCGGATACCCGGGCGGGTTCCCCGGCGGACAGGCGCCCTCAGGGGCGTTCATCGCGGCGACCGAGCCCAAGAAGTCCAAGCTCTGGATCCTCTGGGTCGTGCTGGGCATCGTGCTCCTGGGCGTGGTCATCCTCGCCACGGTGCTCATCCCCATGGTCATGGGCAACCTCGCGGGCGGCGGCAGCGGCGGCAACGCCGAGGACGAGGCCGCGGCGGTCGCGGCGGTGGAGCAGTATGACGAGGCGTGGCGCACCAACGACTGCGACAAGTTCACCGCGGCCACGACCGAGAGTCTGCGCGCGGCGCTGGAACTCGTGGACTGCGCCGCGTTCTCGGCCGCATCTCAGGGCTTCATCGACTCTGTCCAGAACTATGAGGTGAACGTGACCTCGGTCCAGTCCCAGGACGAGCAGATCCGCGTCGAGACGACGGAGACGTACTCCAGCCTCGTCGACGCGGAGGGGACTCCGGTGGACCAGCCGGTCGAGTATGAGGACCGCTACGCATACATCGTGGTGCCCTCCGGCGACGGATGGGCGATCAACGAGGCCGTGACGAACGAGTGAGCAACCCGATCAGGCGCTGCCGGTCTCGGCGGCGCCTGTTTCGGTCGCGGGCGGCCGGAGCGGCGTGATCGTGCCGCGCGCGCTCGTCGCGTCGATCCCGAAGACAGCGGCCAGCCCCGCCTCGAACTGACCCACGTGCCCGCGCGCTGCCAGTTCGCGGGCGCGCTGGGTCGGGTCGTGCAGGAGCGCCCCGGCGAAGTGGCGCAAGGCCTGCGTGACGGCCGCGGCCTGCTCCGGGGGAACGGACTTCGACGCGAGCCGTGCGAGTTCGCTGTCGAGGGCGTCGAAGACGTGGGAGCGGAAAGCGACGATGGCAGGGGCCGCGGTCTGCTCGGCGGCGAACGCGTCGGCCGCGGACGAAACGAGCTGCCGCGCCGTCGCATCGGGGGCGAGTTTGGGCAGGCGCGCGTGGGTGGCGATGAGCTCGAGGTCCATGAGCTCGACTCCCGGGAGCCTGCCGACCGCGGGGTCGACGTTGCGAGGCAGTCCGAGATCGATGATCGTCCGGCGTGCGTCGTCGGGGATCTCCTCGACCGTCAGCGAGTAGGTGTTGGTGCACGTGATGATGACGTCGGCGGCGGCGACGGCATCCCGCAGCCCCCGCTCGGGGCGGACCCCGTAGCTCTTGGCGAACTTCTCGGCACGGCCGGTCAGCGAGTAGACGGAGAGCTCGGAGACACCGAGTGTCCGTAGCGCCGCGACCGTCGTCGCCGCGTAGTTTCCTGTCCCGACGATCAGCACGCGTGTCTGGCGCCAGTCGGTCAGGCGCGTGCCCGCCAGCTGCAGCGCGAACTGGACGAGCGAGCGCCCGGCTTTTCCGAGAGACGTCGCCGAGCGCACATCGCGGGAGACCTTGGCTGCGCGCTGGAACGCGGTATCGAGTTCCGGCGTCGTCGAGCTGGCCTCACGGGCAGCCTCATAGGCGCGGCGCACCTGGCCGGCGATCTCCTCCTCACCGACGGCGAGCGACTCCAACCCGGATGTCACGGCGAACAGGTGATGGAGTGCGGGCGCCCCCGACAGCACTTGTGCGCGTTCGCGCAACGCGTCATGCGGCAGGTCCGCCGTTCCGGCGAGCGTGCGCAGCGTGGCCTCGGCGACGCTCGTGTCCGCTCCCGGCGCGACGTCCAGGTAGGCCTCGATGCGGTTGCAGGTGGACACGAGAACGGCGCCGCGCGCGCGGCCGTCGGCCAGCAGAGTCGTCGCCGCACCCGCGGTCGCACCCTCGGAGAGGCGACCGAGCAGATCGAAGTCCGCTGTTCGGTGGGACACGGAGACGCAGAGAAGCACCCTCCCATGGTACGGAACGCAACCGTGAGGTCAGCGACAGAGGGCGCCCTGACTCGGCGAGTGCCCCCGGGCGGACCGCGTGCCGCGCGAGCGGTGGGAGGATAGAGGATATGTCTTCCTCCGCGTCGCATCCCCTCAATGACGGTCGAACCAGCACGTCTGCGCTGGTCACAGCCCTCCGCGGTCAGCGCCCCGAACGCACCCCGGTGTGGTTCATGCGCCAGGCCGGCCGCAGCCTTCCCGAGTACCGAGAGCTGCGCGTGGGCACCGCGATGCTCGATGCGTGCCTGAACCCCGAGCTCGCCAGTGAGATCACGCTGCAGCCCGTGCGCCGCCACGGCGTGGATGCGGCGGTGTTCTTCAGCGACATCGTGATCCCCCTTCGGCTCGCCGGCGTTCCCGTCGAGATCGTGCCCGGGCGTGGCCCCGTCCTGGAGTCGCCGATCCGCTCGGCCTCGGACATCCTGCGCCTGCGGCCGATCGATCCGGATGCGCTCGACCCCATCCGCGAAGGGGTCGCCCGCACGGTGGCCGAGCTGGGCAGCACCCCGCTCGTCGGGTTCGCCGGTGCGCCCTTCACCCTCGCGTCGTACCTCGTCGAGGGCGGGCCGTCGAAGGATCAGATGCGCGCGCGCAGCCTGATGGTCTCGGACCCCTCCGCGTGGGCACAGCTTCTGAACTGGTGCGCCGACGTGTCCGGCGCGTTCCTTCGTGCGCAGGTCGAGGCGGGCGCCAGCGCCGTGCAGCTGTTCGACTCCTGGGTCGGCTCCCTGTCCCGCAGCGACTACCAGCGCCGCGTCGCCCCGCACTCCCGGCGGACGCTCTCGGCCCTGCGCGGTCTGAACATGCCGATCATCCACTTCGGCGTGGGCAGCGGCGACGTGCTGGATCTGATGGCCGGAATCGGTGCGGATGCCATCGGGGTGGACTGGCGACTCCCGTTGGACGAGGCGTCGCGTCGACTCGGCGGGAACGTGGTGCTGCAGGGGAACATCGACCCGGCGTTCCTGACGGCGCCATGGGAGTCGCTGCGCGCACACGTGCTGGACGTGCTGGAGCGCGGTAAGTCGGCGCCGGCGCACGTGGTCAACCTCGGCCACGGTGTTCCGCCGGAGACCGACCCAGAGGTGCTGACGCGCATCGTGGGTCTCGTGCACGAAGCCTCGGTCGGCGCCGTCCCGGTCTGAGATGACTCAGCCTCCGGTGCAGCCGGTCTCGAAACCCGTTCCGTCCTCGGCGCTCCCGGCTCCGACGCGCGTTCTGGTGGTCGGCGCCGGTGTCGCGGGACTGGTCGTCGCGCGCGATCTGGCCCGATCCGGCATCCAGGTCACCGTGTTCGATGCCGCCGATCGCGTCGGCGGCCAACTCGCCAGCATCAGCCTTGCGGGCCTGGACGTCGACGCTGCCGCCGAGTCTTTCGCCACACGCGGCGGCGCGGTCGCGCAGCTGGCTTCCGAACTGGGCCTGGTCGATGACCTGGTCCTGCCGCGTGCGTCGCCCGCGTGGCTGATCGGACGCCACGGCGAGGCGCATCCGCTGCCCGCCGCGAGCGTGCTGGGAATCCCCGCCGACCCGCGCGGGCAGGACGTCGTCGATGCCATCGGCCGGCGCGGTTCCTGGCGGGCGCGATGGGACTCGTTCGTGCCGTTGCGTCGGCCGGAGGCGTACCGCTCATTCGGTGACCTGGTGCGGCGTCGCATGGGTGCCCGTGTGCTCGACGGCCTGGTCGCACCGGTCGTGCGCGGCGTCTACTCGAGCGTGCCTGAGGCGCTCTCGCTGGCCCAGGCCTCGCCCGGCCTGCCCGATGCGCTGCGCGCGAGCCGGTCGCTGGGTGCCGCGGTCGCGCGGCTGCGGGCGGCGAGCCCCGCCGGTTCGCAGGTCGCCGGCCTGCGTGGCGGAGTGCACCGGCTCGCCGCAGCACTCGAACAGGATGCCCGCGCCGCCGGCGCCGCCTTCGTCCTCGGTGCCCGGGTCGTCAGCGTCGATGCGAGCGGTGTGGGACTCGAAAGCGGTGAGCGCATCGAGGGACGCGTCGTCCTCGCGAGCGCCGCCGCGGCGGGACCAGCCCTGCGAGCCCGGGCGATCACGCTCGCGACCGCCGTGGTCGACGCCTCGGATCTGGACACCGCCCCGCGCGGGACCGGCGCCCTGGTCGAGGCCGGCGGGGGCGCGGTGACGGCACGCGCCCTGACGCACTCGTCCGCGAAGTGGCAGTGGCTCGCCGACCGGCTGCCCGCGCACCGTCACGTGGTGCGCCTCTCGTACGATGAGATGCCCGATGACCCGGAGGCGGTCGTGACTGCCGACCTTCGCGCGATCACAGGTGCGCGGATCGATCGGCTCGTCGAACTCGACGTGCGCACCTGGACTCGCACCCTCGAAGCCGCCCCGAGCGCGCGCGGTCTGGAGGCCGCCGGCGAGGCGGCGTCCGTGACCGGGCTCGCCGCGATCGTGCCTGCGGCTCGAGCCACTGCCGAACGGATCAAAGCCGACGTGACAGCCGCCCGTCAGGGCGACGCGGAAGGATGACCATGACGAACGAGACGCAGGACCGAGTGGGCTACACGCTCTGGGCCGTCTACGCCCGCCCCGACAACGCCGAGCCCGCCGACGCCGGAACGGCGGCGCTCGCCGCCGCGGTGGACGCGGTCGCCGAGACGGGAGTGACGCTCCGCGGCATCTACGACGTCTCGGGGCTGCGCGCGGACGCCGACGTGATGCTGTGGCTGACCGGCGACGACGCTCAGCGGTTGCAGGCGGCCCTGCGCATGCTGCGCCGCGTCGCACCGCTGGCGGCACTCACGCCGCGCTGGAACGCCCTGGGCGTGCACCGCGACGCCGAGTTCACGCGCGACCACTCGCCGTCGTTCATGCGCGGGCTGGGCCCGAAGGACTGGGTGACCGTCTACCCGTTCGTGCGCAGCCTGGACTGGTACATCCTGCCCGAGGACGAGCGCCGCGGCATGCTCGGCGAGCACGGTCGCATGGGCCGGGAGTACCCCCAGGTGCAGGCAAACACGGTCGCCTCCTTCGCCCTCGGCGACTATGAGTGGATTCTCGCGCTCGAAGCCGACGACCCGATCGACCTCGTGGATCTCATGCGCCACCTGCGTGCCACCGAGGCGCGCCGGCACGTCCGTGAGGAGGTCCCGTTCTTCACAGGGCGCCGGATCGAACTCGAGGAGCTGGCCGAGGTGCTCTCATGAGCGACACCACCGTCCTGGCCGCGAGCCCCGCCGCAGCGGCAGGTCCCGAGCACGTCGAGACGCCGGTCGCCTACGACGGCATCCTGCTGGCCGGATTCGGCGGCCCCGAGGGGCAGGAGGACGTGATCCCCTTCCTGCGCAACGTGACGCGGGGACGCGGCATCCCGGACGAGAGGTTGGAAGAGGTCGCCCACCACTACCGGCACTTCGGGGGCGTGAGCCCGATCAACGCCCAGAACCGCGCGCTGAAAGCCGCCCTCGAGGCCGAGCTGGCCGCGCGCGGCATCGATCTGCCGGTGTACTGGGGCAACCGCAACTGGGCGCCGTTCCTGGAACAGGCGGTTCAGGATGCCGCGGCCGACGGCCGCGCGACGCTGCTCGCGATCGCCACCAGCGCGTACAGCTCGTACTCCAGCTGCCGGCAGTACCGCGAGGACCTGGCACGGGCTCTGGATGCCGCGGAGCGCGAAGGCGGCTTTGCCCCGGGAACCGTCACCATCGACAAGGTGCGCCAGTTCTTCGACCACCCCGGCTTCGTGCACGCGTTCACCGAGGGCGTGACCACGGCGGTGCGGGACCTGATCGGCGACGGCGTCCCTGCGGGGCGCATCCGTGTGCTGTTCTCCACGCACAGCATCCCCACCTCGGATGCGCAGCGCTCCGGACCGCGTGATCGCGACTTCGGTGCCGGCGGCGCCTACGCCGCGCAGCACGAGGCGGTCGCGGCGACGGTGATGGCGCAGGTCGCGGACACGATCCCCGCGGCGGCGGAGACCGGCTGGGAGCTGGTGTACCAGTCCCGCTCGGGGCCGCCCACCCAGCCGTGGCTCGAGCCGGACGTCAATGACGTCATCGGCGAGCTGCCGGGGCGCGGGATCGAGGCGGTGGTGATCGTCCCCCTCGGCTTCGTCAGCGACCACATGGAAGTGCTGTGGGACCTGGACACCGAAGCGATGGAAGCCGCTGAGGCGGCCGGCATCCGTGCCGTGCGCACCCCCACTCCCGGAGTCGATCCGGCCTTCGTCAGCGGCCTCGTCGACCTCGTGGTCGAGCGTCGCGACGGCACACCCGCGGCTGAGCGTCCGCACCTCACCCCCCTCGGCCCCTGGTTCGACGTCTGTCGCCCCGCGTGCTGCGAGAACATCCGTGCCGGGTTCAAGCCCGCCGTGTCTGGAGTCCTGCCATGACCGCCCTGTTCAAGCCCGGCGCGCCGCTGCGCATCGGAACCCGCGCCAGCGCGCTCGCCGTCGCCCAGACGGCCGCCACCGCCGCGCACCTCGGCGACCACGAACTGGTCACCATCAGCTCGGAGGGTGATCGCTCCAGCGCTCCGCTCGCGTCGCTCGGCGGCACCGGCGTCTTCGTCTCGGCGCTGCGCGACGCGCTCCTGGCAGGGGAGGTCGACCTCGTCGTGCATTCGTTCAAGGACCTCCCGACGGCGGAGGCGGACGGCATCCGCCTCGCGGCCGTGCCGAAACGCGCGGACGCCCGCGATGCCCTCGCCACCCGCGACGGTGTGACGCTCGCGCGCCTGCCGCTCGGATCGCGCGTCGGAACGGGTTCTCCCAGGCGGCGGGCGCAGCTGCTGGCGGCGCGCCCCGATCTGGACGTCGTCGGCATCCGGGGCAACGTCGATTCCCGCCTCGGGCGCCTGTACCACGCCGACGACGACCGCCGCGTCGACGGGCTGGTGCTCGCCGCCGCAGGACTCGAACGGCTCGGGCGACTGGGTGAGGCCTCGGAGCTGCTCGATATCGACTTCTGGCCGACCGCGCCCGCCCAGGGTGCGCTGGCGCTGGAGGTGCGCACGGACGCCGCGGACGCCCTCGTGGAAAGGGTGGCCTCCGTGGATCACACCCCGACACGAGCGGCCGCCACCGCCGAACGTGGTGTGCTCGCGCGTCTGGAGGCCGGATGCTCGGCGCCGATCGCCGCCTCCGCTCGGCTCGAGGGCAGCGTCCTCACCCTCACGGCCACGGTCTACGCCGTCGACGGTGCGAACCGGCTCACCGCGGCAGGCACGGAAGCGATCGATCCGGACGCGATCGGCATGGCAGACCTCGATCGTGCGGCGCACGCCCTCGCGGACCGGGTCGCCACCGAACTGCTCGAGCGGGGGGCCGCCCGCCTCGCGCCGCTCGGCGGTGTGCGATGACGAACGAAGCACTGATGAGTTCTCCGGACGGGCCGGTGCCCGAGATCCGCCCTCGCCGCGTGCGCGGCAGCGCGGCCTGGCGACGACTGGTCGCCCAGACGCGCCTGAACCCCGCCGAGCTCGTCCTGCCGATGTTCGTCCGCGAGGGCGTCAACGAGCCGGTGCCCATCTCATCGATGCCCGGGGTCGTCCAGCACACGCTGGACTCGTTGAAGCCCGCGCTCGAGGACGCGGCAGCCGCCGGCATCGGCGGCGTGATGCTGTTCGGCGTGCCCGCGCACAAGGACGCCATCGGCTCGGGCGCCGACGACCCGGACGGCATCCTCAACGTCGCCACGCGCGTCGCGGTCGCAGAGGTCGGTGACGCCCTCGTGATCCAGACCGACCTGTGCCTGGACGAGTTCACCGACCACGGCCACTGCGGCGTCCTCGACCGACAGGGGCGCGTCGACAACGATGCGAGTCTGGAGCGGTATCGCTCGATGGCGCTCGCCCAGGCGTCCTCCGGCTCGGCGCTGCTCGGCCTGTCCGGCATGATGGACGGCCAGGTGCGGGCGGTGCGCGACGTGCTGGACGCGCACGGACACCAGGATGCCGCGATCCTCGGGTACGCCGCCAAATACGCCTCTGCGCTGTACGGGCCGTTCCGCGAAGCCGTCCAGTCCTCACTCGCGGGGGATCGCCGGACCTACCAGCTCGACCCGGCCAACGCCCGCGAGGGGGTGCGCGAGGCCGCGATCGACGTCGACGAGGGCGCCGACGTCGTGATGGTCAAGCCCGCGTCGCTCTACCTGGACGTCCTGTCGAGAGTGGCTGCGGCATCCCCTGTCCCGGTCTGGGCGTACCAGGTCAGCGGCGAGTACTCGATGATCGAGGCCGCGGCCGCCCACGGCTGGATCGACCGCGAGCGCGCCGTGCTCGAATCGCTCGTGTCCATCCGCCGCGCCGGCGCCGACGCGATCCTCACGTATTGGGCCGTCGAGGCGGCCCGGCTGATCCGCGAAGGGAGCCCCGCATGAGCAATGAGACCGAATTCGCCCGCGCCCGTGCCGTCATCCCGGGAGGGGTCAACTCGCCCGTGCGGGCATACCGTTCCGTCGGCGGGACTCCGCGATTCCTCGTCTCGGCACGCGGGGCGTACGTCACCGACGTCGAGGGTCGCGAATACATCGACCTGATCGGGTCCTGGGGCCCCGCACTGCTGGGGCATGCCCACCCGGACGTCGTCGCTGCTGTTCAGGATGCCGCCTCGCGCGGACTCTCCTTCGGAGCGACCACCCCCGGCGAGGCCGAGCTGGCCGAGCTGCTGCGCGAGCGCACGACCGTCCGCGGCACACGTCTGTTCGACAGCATCCGCCTGGTCTCCACCGGCACCGAGGCGACGATGACCGCCGTGCGCCTGGCGCGCGGCGCGACCGGCCGCGACATCGTCCTCAAGTTCGCCGGGCACTACCACGGGCACTCGGACGGACTGCTCGCCGAGTCCGGCTCGGGCGTGGCAACGCTCGGCCTGCCCGGCTCGGCGGGGGTGCCCGCCGACGTCGCCGCGCTCACCATCGTGCTGCCCTACAACGACCTCGCCGCGATCGAGGCGGCCTTCGCCGCGCATCCGGGCCGGATCGCCGCGATCATCACCGAGGCGGCGGGGGCGAACGCCGGCGTGCTCGTGCCCGATGACGGGTTCAACCGGGCGCTGTCCGACCTCGCACACCGCGAGGGCGCACTGCTGATCCTCGACGAGGTGCTCACCGGCTTCCGCGTCGGGCCGGCCGGGTGGTGGGGTCTGGAAGCCGAGCGCGCCGACGGCGAGATGTGGAAGCCCGATCTCGTGACGTTCGGCAAGATCGTCGGCGGCGGGCTCCCGCTCGCCGCGGTCGCCGGCCGCCGGGACGTGATGGAGCTGTTGGCGCCGCTGGGCCCGGTGTACCAGGCCGGTACGCTCAGCGGCAATCCGCTCGCGGTCGCCGCCGGGCTGGCGACCCTCCGCGGTGCGGACGCCGATGCCTACGCGCGCATCGACAGGTCCGCGGCGATTCTGTCGGCGGCCGTCGAAGAGGCGTTCGCGTCGGCAGGGCTCGCCGTCACCGTCTCGCGTGCCGGCAGCCTCTTCTCGCTGGCCTTCCGCGACCGTGCGGTACGCACCTACGACGATGCCAAGGACCAGGACGCGTGGCGCTACCCGGCGTTCTTCACCACCCTGCTCGAGGCGGGCGTGAGCCTTCCGCCGAGCGTGTTCGAGGCGTGGTTCCTCTCCGCCGCGCATACCGACCTGGAACTGGATCGCATCACCGCCGCCCTCCCGGCCGCGGTCCGCGCCGCGGCACGGGCCCCGCGTCCGGAACCGGCAGGTTAGGTCGCATGCCCGACATCGACGCACCCGGCACCGATCGGCCCCGGGGCGCGAAGTACATCCTGAGCTGCCTCGGGATCGGTCTGCTCGCGGGCCTTCTCTCGGGGCTGTTCGGCGTCGGCGGCGGAACGGTCATCGTTCCGCTTCTCGTGCTGATCCTCGCCTACAACCAGAGGCTCGCGGCCGGCACGTCGCTGGCGGCGATCGTTCCGACGGCATCCGTCGGGGTGATCTCCTATGCGCTGAACGACTCGGTCGCGTGGATCCCCGGGCTCCTCCTGGCGGCCGGAGCAGTGGTCGGCGCGCAGATCGGCACGTGGCTGCTGCCCCGGGTGCCGCTCGCGGTGCTGCGGTGGAGCTTCATCGGCTTCCTCGCCGTCGTGGTCGTCAGTCTCTTCCTCGTCATCCCCTCCCGCGATGCGGGCCTGCCGCTGACGGTCCTGTCGATCACCGGGCTGGTCGTGCTCGGTGTGGCGACGGGGATCATCGCCGGACTGATCGGCGTCGGCGGCGGCATCGTGGTGGTGCCCGCCCTCATGCTGCTGTTCGGGACGAGCGACCTCATCGCCAAGGGGACGTCGCTGCTGATGATGATCCCCACGGCCATCTCGGGAACGATCGGAAACCTCCGGCGCGGCAACGTCGACCTGCCCGCCGCCGCGCTCATCGGGGTCGCGGCGTGTACGACGACCGCCCTGGGCGCATTGCTCGCGACCCTCGTGGACCCGTTCTGGGGCAACGTGCTGTTCGCCGTGTTCATCACGTTCATCGCGATCCAGCTGGCCGTGCGCACCCTGCGCGCGCGTCGCCGCTGAGCCGCTCGGGTTCCGGCCCCGCTCGATAGGATGGCACGGTGCCAGTGAACCCCGAGCTCGTCGGGCGCGTCTTCCCCCCCACAGCGCCTTACCTTGTCGGCCGTGAGAAGGTGCGCGAGTTCGCTCGCGCCGTTTTCGCCGACGACCCGCAGCATCGCGATCCGGCCGCCGCGCAGGAGCGCGGCTACGCCGACGTGGTCGCGCCGCCGACCTTCGCGATGGTCGTTCAGGATCAGACGCTGCAGCAGCTGCTCGCCGAGCCCGACTCGGGCATCGAGCTGTCGCGGGTCCTGCACGCGGAGCAGCGCTTCCGCTATACGCGTCCGATCATCGCCGGAGACGAGCTCACCGGGATCCTCTCGGTGACCGGGCTGCGCGCGATCGGCGGCAACACCATGGTCACCAGCGAGGCGGAGATCCGGGATGCCGCGGGTGAGCACGTGGTGACCGCGACCTCCGTGCTGGTGGTCGGGGAGGGCGAGCAGTGATCGCCGTCGGGGACCTGGTCGCGGAGCGTTCGGTCCACCTCACACGCGAATCGCTCGTACGATATGCCGGCGCGTCCGGTGACTTCAATCCGATCCACTACCGCGACGACGTCGCGAGCGCGGTCGGCCTGCCCGGTGTACTCGCGCACGGCATGCTCACCATGGGCCTCGCGGTCGAGACGATCGTGCCGTGGCTGGGCGACGCCGGCCGGATCCTCGAGTACGGCGTGCGCTTCACCCGCCCCGTCGTGGTCGATCCCGACGCGGGTGCGTGGCTGCAGATCATCGCGAAGGTCGGCGCAGTCGACGAGGAGAGCGCCAGAATCGATCTCACCGTGACGCACGCGGAGCGGACGGTGCTCGGCAAGGCGCAGGTCCGGGTCCGTCTCGTCTAGCCGATGCCCGAGATCCCACCGATCCCGCTGGCGCAGCTGACCACACTGCGCACCGGCGGCGTTCCCGAGCGCATGTTCGACGCGCACACGGTCGAACAGCTCGTTCCCGCTCTTCGCAACGCGTGGAGCGAGGGGGAGCCGGTGCTCGTCCTCGGGGGCGGATCGAACCTCTTCGTCGGCGACCAGCCGTTCGAGGGCACCGTCATCCGGGTGCTCACCACCGGCATCGAGACACTGCCGTCGCCCCGCGACGGCTTCGTCCGTCTTCGCGTGCAGGCAGGCCACGACTGG
This sequence comes from Microbacterium terregens, assembly GCF_039534975.1. NCBI lineage: Bacteria > Bacillati > Actinomycetota > Actinomycetes > Micrococcales > Microbacteriaceae > Microbacterium > Microbacterium terregens. The sequence continues at coordinate 3,152,272 of NZ_BAAAWH010000001.1, read as the reverse complement.
GACGCGCTCGTCGCGTTCGCGGTCGAGGAAGGGCTGGCCGGCGTCGAGGCGATGTCAGGAATCCCCGGAACCGTCGGGGCGGCGCCCGTGCAGAACATCGGCGCGTACGGTCAGGAGATCGTTCAGACGCTGGTCGAGGTCGAATTGATCGACGAGCAGACCGGCGATGTCTCCGCCGTGCCGGCAGCCGAACTGGGTCTCGGCTTCCGGACGTCCGTGCTCAAGCACCACTACGGCTTCGTGCCGGAACGCCCGGCCGTGATCCTGACGGTGACCCTCGAGCTCGAGCGCGTCGGGTCCGGCGAGCGCCCGGTCGGTGGCGAGCAGCTCCGCACCGCGCTGGGGCTCGAGCCGGCGGCATCCGTGTCCATCGCGTGGGTGCGCGAGCACGTGCTGTCCACGCGGCGCCGCAAGGGCATGGTGCTGGACGACGACGACCCCGACACGTACAGCGCCGGGTCGTTCTTCCAGAACGCGATCGTATCCGCGTCGTTCGCGCGCACGCTTCCGTCCGAGTGCCCGCGCTGGCCGCTCTCGCCGGTTGTCGACTCCGCGCTGGTCATCCCGCTCGCCGCCTACCAGGGCTACGTCCCGCCGACGGCGGCTCACGAATCCGATGTCAAGGTCAGCGCCGCCTGGCTCATCGAGCACTCCGGTCTCCGCAAGGGCTTCAAGCTGCCCAGGTCGCGCGCGGCACTGTCGACCAAGCACGCCCTCGCATTGACCAACCGCGGGGGTGCCTCCGCGGAGGAGATCGCGCAGCTGGCCCGGTTCATCCAGGGTCGTGTGCAGGCGGAGTTCGGTCTCATCCTGCAACCCGAGCCGGTGCTCGTGGGGGTCGAGCTGTAGGGCTATCCTTCCGACCGAGGGGGTGCGACGTGAGGCATCGGGCGCCTGCGGAAATCCTGTTGGTCGGCGTGATCGCGCTCGCCGCCTGCACCGCAGGTGTGCCCGACCCGAACCCCACCTCGTCAGCGGCGCAGGACGGCTCCGGACTGTCAGCGCCGACCGATCCGGTGGCCCTCGAGGAGGTCGCGGCGTTCGGCGGCGTCGTCAGCCTGCACGCCGGCGCGGACTGCACCGCGACGCTGATCGACACCGGGGTCGAGGAAGGTCCGGCGTACCTGCTGACGACGGCGCGCTGCGTGGGTGGCGCGGGGCGATCCGCGCAGGAGACGGTCCTCGGCCAGGAGTGGACCGGGACCGCGGAGTTCTTCCGCGCTGCGGGCAACCTCGGTGCCACCGTCACCGTCGACGTGGCCGAACTGGCGTACGCGACGATGCGCGACACCGACGCGGCGATCGTCCGGCTCGACGCGACCCTGGGTGCGCTGGAACGACTGGGCGCGCGCGCGGTGCGGATCGCCGGGAGCGAGCCGCGCTCCGGAGATGCCGTCGTCAACGTCGCCGTCCCGACCGAGGGTTTGGAGCCCGACGCGATCGTGATGCGGCGGGGCGAGTGCACACTCGGCGGGCCCTACACGCTCGTCGAGTCGTCGTGGCTCTGGTTTCACGTGTGGGCCAACGACTGCCCGGGCGACCTCGAAGGGTCGAACGGATCGCCGCTGCTCCTCCTTCACGACGGGGCGCCCGGCGAAGTCGTGGCGATGATCGGCACGACCTCCGCGGGCGCCGGCTCAGCCGACGGCGGAGCCTGCACCGCCGGGCGACCGTGTCGTCTCACCGGCACCGGTGTGGAGGCGGTGGACGCACGTTACGCCCAGAGCGTCGCGGGAGTCGGCCGGTGCTTCGATGTCGCCTCAGGCAGGTTCTCCGTCGGAGGCGAGTGCCCGCTGCCCCTCTCGGACGTCTGGGCCGAGCGCGGCGGCGGGACGTTCCGCGGCGCCGGACTGCCCGACGCCGCCGGGCAGCTGCCGGAGGCGAGCTTCGTCGCGGTGGCGGTCGGGATCCTCCAAACCGTGCTGGTGCCGATCGGGGATGGGACCGCCTGCGCGGACAAGGAGACCTATCGGAATGCGATGACCGTCGTCGTCCCGCGGGCCGGTGCTCCGTGGGAGGCGGTCGGCGTCGTCGTGATGCCCGAGCTGCCCGAGACGGAGGGACTCTTCCTGCTGTGCGCGGCGCGTGGCCCGGGATACGAGCTGTCCGCGGCCGTGCTCTTCGAGGTCGATCGTACGCCGCCCCTGTTCGCGGCCGACGCGACGGTCGAGCCGCTCGATGACGGTGTGGTCGTCCGTCCGGAGCTGCGGCCGCCCGAGCTGTCCTCCGTGCGATTCCGGTGGGGTGCGCCGGAGTCCACCGACTGCGACGATCCCGACACCTTCGCAGACTCGTTCGTCGCCCCGCTGGTCCTCGACGCGACCGAGCTTCCGGCGGTGTACTGCATCTACGGACTGGATGCCGCGGGCAATCGCACACCGGTCACCGTCATCGACATCCCGGCGCCCTGAGCCGGGATGTCGATGACTACGGCTGAATGAGGAAGCGCTCGAGCGACGGCCGGTCGGCGATCACGTCGGCGAGGCCCGCGACGCCGCCCTCGGGCGTGGCGCGGAATGACCGGTACGCCTGCTCCGATGCGTCATCGGACCAGATCTCGTACAGCGTCCAGACGGCCGGTCGTTCCGGGTCGCGCAGGATGTCGAGCTGCTCGAGGCCCGAGAAGGTGCGTGTCGTATCGAGCATGTCCTTCACGATCCCGGGGACGCGATCCAGCGCATCCTCGCGGAACGTGAACCGGACGAGGGAGGCGATCCGCTCACTCACGTCAGTGTTCTTCGGGGTACTCGAGGGTGATCTGCTCGGCGGGCACGTCCAGTGCCTGGGCCAGCAGCCCCGTCATGACGACCTTGGGCACTAGGCAGTCCTCGCAGATGCCCTCGCCCGCCGTGATGACCGCCTTCGTCTTGCCATCGGCCGTCTCCACCGAGAGCGAGTAGCCGTCCACGGAGAGCATTGTCTGCAGTTCATCGAGTGTCGCCATCGGTCTCACGCTTCCTGGGTCGGTTCAAGGCGGCGTCGGCCGCATCTCTATTGAGCGTCATCGGCGAGGGTTTTTCGAGGCACCTTTCCGCTCAGCGGAAGCCGGGGCCGTGCGATCAGACACGATGGCAGGCAGGAGTGCACGGAAGCTCCGTCGCCGCAGACAGCCCAGCCACACTCCGGTTCCGTAGGCGATGTCATCCAGGCGCCGGGCTATCAGGAACCGCACCGGGTCGAGGCCACGGCGCAGGCGGCTGAATTCGATCAGGCCATCGGCCACCGCCATGACGCCGATGATCCAGCGCGCGCGCCGCGAGAACAGCATGGCCACGGCGCCGATCGGCCACCAATGCCGCAGCGCGAGCGCCGACGCCTGGGTGAGCGCGGCCACGACTCCACCGCCGACCAGGCGCAGGGCGAGAGTGCGCGAGCGGGTCGTCGGTCGCAGCCGCCGGTGCACCCGCCACGCCGCGACCCCGCTGATCGCCGCGGCTGCCGGCAGCGACCACCGGCGTGCGGCGAACACGCAGAGCAGCACCGCGATGGTCCACGGTCGCAGAATCGCCGGCGGGATCGCTGCCGGATGCCGGGGGGCGAGGTCCGCAGCGCCCGTGCCGTAGAACAGTTTGCGGCTGAACCACTCGCCGAATCGGCGCCGGTGCTCGTGCTCGACGACGACCCGCGGCTCGTAGCGCACGCGCCACCCCTGCTCGCAGAGGCGCCACACCAGGTCGACGTCCTCGGCCACGCGCATTCCATCGGTGAACCCCCGCGCCAGCACTTCGCGACGCGCGACGAGGCACGTGCTCGACATCCATGAGACGGCCGACCGCGGCCGCACGAGCGCCGGACGCGTGCCCAGATCCACCGACGCCCGCGAGTTCTCGTAGCGTGCGATCCACGTCTGGACCTGCGGCGTGCCCACCACCCGGGGTCCGACCAGGGCGAGCTCGGGATCGACGAAGTGCCGCAGCATCCGCTCCAGCGCATCGGCGGAAACGACCACGTCCGAGTCCACGAACGCCACGAACGGCGTGGTGGCATGGCGCAGACCGGCATTCCGGGCGCTGGCCGGGCCGACGTTGCGATCGAGGCGCAGCAGTTCGGCGCCGGCACGTGCGACCACGCGGTGCAGGGCGGCCGCCGCCGGTTCCGGCGTCCCGTCGTCGACGACCAGCAGGCGCACCCCGTGCAGACCGGACAGCAGCCGCTCCAGCGCGTCGGACCGGCCGAGCACCGGAATGATGACGGTGAGGTCCTCCAGATCCGCGGCGGGCAGGCGGTCCGGATCGGGGTGCGCGAGGCCGGCCTCCAGCAGCCGGGCCGCGAGCTGCCGCGACGTGGCATCCGATGCCACGACCTGCTCATCGCGCACGAGTTCGAAGGCGAGGGGACTGAGCCGCAGGACCCGCGTCGGCGCCCCGCCGACCAGCACGCGCCCGCCGTCGTAGCGCCACACCTCACGGCCGACCATCACGTCGAGTCCTTCGGGCACGAACTTCATGGTCGGCGCGACTTCGCGTTCGCCTCGGCCGCCGCGGCGGCCGACCCCGCCTCGCGGATCGATGCGGTCACCTCACCGATCATGCGATCCAGGATCGCGGCCCCCTCCTCGGCGGTGGCGCCGCGCGGATCGCCCAGGACCCCGTTCGCACTCACCCCGTGCACGCCCGCTTCCCGCAGGCGGGGGAGCAGCTCGGGAATGGATGCCGTGGCGCCGGGCTCCGCGGCATCCATCAGCACCCGGTGCGGTGCGAGGTGAAGCATGATGCTGGTCTCGGGCCTGCCCGCGTGGACGTCGCCGTGCCGGCAGGGCTGCCAGCTGACGTCCGTCGCTTCTCTCGCGAGCGTCGCCATCGCGGCGGCCAGGGCCTCCGCGTTGCCCCCGTGACCGTTGACGAACACGATGCGCCCGGCCCAGTGACGGGCGGATCGGCAGAATTCCACCAGCGTGCGGGTCAGGGACTCGGTGCCGACCGAGACGGTTCCCGCGAAGCCCTGATGTTCGCCGCTGGCCCCGTACGCGATCGCGGGCGCGACGAGCGTCGGCTGCGCGAGGCGCCGCGCCACGCCATCGCAGACCGCGCGGGCGATCGCGGTGTCGACGTCGAGCGGCAGATGAGGGCCATGCTGCTCGGTCGAGCCGAGCGGCACCAGCAGCGTGACGTCCCGTGGCACGCGAGGCCACGGGACGTTCACGAGGGGGAGCGGCGGCACACCGGCCTCCGATCCTGCGGTCATCCGACGTGCGTGCCGAGCCGGCGAGTGAAGCCCGGCGGGATCCACAGATCGTCGGGGCTGAGGTCGCGCACCGAGGAATGGCCGAGCCCGAGCACGGCGGAATCGAGTCCGCCACGCAGGATGTCCAGGACATTCTCCACGCCGCCCTGACCGTTCGCGGCGAGACCCCAGAGGTAGGCGCGGCCGATCATGACGGCCTTCGCGCCCAGGGCCAGGGCCTTGGCGACGTCGCTGCCGCGGCGGATGCCGCCGTCGAGCAGCACCTCGATCTGGTCGCCCACGGCGGCTGCGATGTCCGGCAGCAGTCGGATGGACGCCGGTGTCGAGTCGAGGTTGTTCCCGCCGTGGTTCGAGACGGAGATCGCGCTCATCCCTGCGTCGACGGCCCGGAGTGCGTCGTCCACCCGGGTGATGCCCTTGAGCATCACAGGTCCGTCCCACTGCTCGCGCAGCCAGGCCAGATCCTCCCAGGTCGCCGGGGGAGTGGAGATCCATTCGCCGTACGCACCGAAGAACGTCGGCGCCGGCTCGTCGCCGATCACGAGGTTCGGGACCGTCAGATCAGGAAGCGTTCCCCGCTTGAGGTACTCGGCCAGCCACGCGGGCTTGGTGATCGCGAAGGGCGCGAACTCCGCCATCGCGCGCAGGTTCAGCTTCTCGGGGATGTTCGGACTGCCCCAGTCGCGGCCGTTGGAGAAGGACCAGTCCAGGGTGAGGATGATCGATTTCACTCCCGCCGCGCGCGCCCGGTCGAGGCGAGCGGCGATCGTGTCCCGGCTGCCCTGCCAGTACACCTGGTAGTTCAGCTTGTCGGTCACGGCGCCGACTTCTTCGACCGATTTGCTCGCGAAGGAGCTGAGCGACATCGCGATGCCGCGGTTGGCGGCGGCGCGAGCCACCGCCACCTCGCCGTCGGGGTGGACCGCCTGCACGCCGGTGGGCGAGATGAGGACCGGCATCGCCAGATCCATGCCGAGCACAGTGACGGAGAGGTCGCGTTCGGACGACATATCCGCCACGCGAGGGGCGAGCCCGAGCTCGGAGAACGCCGCCGTATTGTCGGCGTACGTCGTTCCCTTCTCGGAGCCGGCCAGGAGGGCGGAGTAGACGGGGGCGGGCAAGCGCTTCTGCGCGCGTCGCTGAGCCACCGCCACGGTTTCGAACCAGGCGTTGCGGGCCATTACGTGCTCTCTCTCAGTTCAGCTGCATGCCCGCGAGCGGGCTCACATTGCACGCCGAGACCGGCGGTGCCATCGGTGCAGTCGGCCGCTGCATCTCCAGCTTGAGCGCGACGGGTCGGGGACGTGGGGGTGACGTGCGATGCGAGTGATCGCCACTCGGCTTGGGGCGCTCTCCCGAGGACGCCGCGAGGGCGTCGTCGCCGAAGCCGCGGACGCACTCCGGGTCGGGGCCGTCCAGCGGCAGTCCGGTGAAGAACTTCGCCGCCATGCAGCCGCCACGGCAGGTGTCGAAGAACGGGCAGCTGTTGCAGGCGCCGCCGGTCTGCGGCGCGCGCAGTCGTGTGAACAGCTCGGATTCGCGCCACACCTCGCCGAAACCACCCTCGCCGCGGATGTTGCCGGCCAGGAACTCCTCGTGGATGGCGAACGGGCAGGCGTACACGTCGCCGATCGGGTCGATGAGGCAGACGACACGTCCTGCGCCGCAGAGGTTCAGCCCGGGCAGGCTCTCTCCCAGTGCCGAGAGGTGGAAGAACGAGTCACCCGTCAGAACTTCCTCGCCGCGGGCGACGAGCCACTGGTACAGCTCGCGCTGCTGCTCCTGTGTGGGCCGCAGATCGTGCCACGAGTCGGCACCGCGTCCGGCCGGTCGCAGACGCGTCAGCCGAAGCTGCGCGCCGTAGCGATCGGCGATCTCCTTGAACTGGTCGAGCTGGCCGATGTTGGTCCGCGTGCAGACCACGGACAGCTTGAGGCGCGTCATCCCGGCGGCCGACAGTCGCTCCAGCGCACGGATCGCCAGGTCGTACGAGCCCGGCCCGCGGATCGCGTCGTTCACTTCGGCGGTCGCGCCGTCCATCGAGATCTGGATGTCGACGTAGTCGTTGAGGGCGAGCTTCTCGGCGATCTCGGACGTGATCTTCACGCCGTTGGTCGAGAACTTGACCCCGATGTCGTGGCTGGTCGCGTAGTCGACGATCTCCCAGAAGTCGGATCGGACGGTGGGCTCGCCGCCGCCGATGTTGACGTAGAACACCTGCATGCGCTGCAGTTCGTCGATCACGGCCTTGCACTCGTCCGTGGACAGCTCGCGAGGATCGCGCCGCCCCGAGGCGGACAGGCAGTGGATGCACGAGAGGTTGCAGGCGTAGGTGAGTTCCCAGGTCAGACAGATCGGGGAGTTCAGCCCGCTTTCGAAGTGATCGATCAGACGGGGGGCAGGTGCCGGGCGGTCTAGGACGGTGGAGCTCATGCGGCTACCTCTACAAGCATTTCGGAGTCGCGCAGCGTGGTGATCGCGCGCAGCATGGCCGGGCGCATGGCGTCGGGCACCTCGGCGACGCCCAGGGCGTCAGCGACCGTACGGTCGTCTTGGAGTGCGTCGACCACGGCCAGCAGGGCAGGGGACTTCAGGAAGGACAGGCGCCTCGTCCCGAAGTGGTACAGCAGTGCGCCGAACGGCTCAGGGCGCACGGAGACACGGTTGTGGAGCCGCAGCACGCTGTCGGGGGTGATGTCGGTCATGGCGATGTCAGTACACGCCGCACATGCCGTCGATCGACACGTCCTCGACCAGTTCGTTCGCCTCGACGAGCGTCGCGTCAGCATCTGCGGGGGCAGGAGTGGTGATTGCGTCCATGGGTTACTGTCCTCCTTGAGAGTTCCCGTCGGCGGAAAGCGCCGTGCGGTGAGCTTATTGGCACTGAGTGCCAAAGAAAAGAGCCGATGTCAGAGATCTTGGACGACAGCGCCCGTCGAGGTCGAGGTCGAGCCCGCGCGACCTCGAAAGCCGAACTCGAGCGAATCGGTCTCGATCTGTTCATCGACCGGGGATTTTCCACCGTGACCGTCGATGACATCGCGGGTGCGGCCGGCATCAGCAGGCGGACCTTCTTCCGGTATTACGAGTCGAAGAACGACGTCGCGTGGGGCGACTTCTCCCGCCTGATGGAAGGCTTCGCCGAGGCTCTGGACCGTGCGCCGGCGGACGCGTCGGTCATCGCGGCGGTGCGCGACGCGGTCCGCGGGTTCAATCAGGTGCCCAGCGAAGAGCTGGCCCGTCATCGCCACCGCATGATCATCCTGCTCAAGACGCCCGAGCTCGTCGCGCATTCGACGGTGCGCTACGCGGCGTGGCGCGCGGTCATCGCCGACTTCGTCGCGCGCCGTCTCGGCATCTCTCCGCGGGACGCGCTCCCGCAGGCCGTGTCCTGGGCCTGCCTGGGTATCTCGCTGTCGGCATACGAGCAGTGGATCGAACGACCGGACGCCGACCTGCTCGCGCTCATCGACGCGTCGTTCCGGGGGCTCCGGGACGTCTTCTCGGCCGTCGTGATCGATGCCGAGGAGCCCGCATGACCGCGCGGCGCATCATCGTGGTCGGGGCGGGAGGCTCCGGCATCCCCCTGGCCGCGCGTCTGGGCGCTGCGGGCCACGAGGTGACACTCGTCGAGGCGGGTGCCCCCCGCGGGGATGCCTCACCGGCGGGCGCCACGTCGGTCGACGGGCTGCGGGATGTCCGCTCCGTGCGCGCCGGGCTGCCCGACGAACCGACGGCCTGGACGTACGCGGCGGAGATCACCCCGGGGCGGGCCTACCGCGTCGCCCGGGGGCGCACGCTGGGAGGCAGTTCGGCCGTCAACGGCGGCTACTTCCTGCGTGCGCATCCCGACGACTTCGCCCGATGGGCGGCGGTCGCGGGGCCGGAGTGGGGGTGGGAGGCGTGCCTCGGCGCGCTGCGCCGCCTCGAGTCCGATCATGATTTCCCGCACGCTGCCGTGCACGGCGCGCACGGCCCGGTGCCGGTCATCAGGGACCCCGGCACCGACGCGGTCACGACGAGCTTCGTGGCGGGTGCCGTGCTGCAGGGCGCGGTCGTCGAGGCGGACAAGAACGGCGGCGGCCCTTCGGGTGTCGGCACCCTGCCGTGCAATGCGCTCGGCGGTGAGCGCTGGGGAACCGATCGTGCGTACCGCGCGCTCCTCGGCGACACGGCTGTCCAGGTCCGATCGGGTCTCGACGTGCGCCGGGTGCTCTGGCGCGGCGACCAGGCCGTCGGCATCGAGGCGATGGGCGTGGACGGGATCGTTCGCATCGAGGCCGACGAGGTGGTGCTGTGCGCGGGGGCGATCGAGACCCCGCGCCTCCTCGTGCGCTCGGGAGTCGGCCCTGATGGGCCCCGCAGGCTCACCGGCGTGGGGCGTGGACTGTCCGACCACGCGGCGGTGTCGGTCAGCTGGCGCGCCCGGCCCGGATTCCTGCCGCCCACGCCGATGACGGGATGGACGGCGGCGTGGAACACGCCGGCCGGATCGATCGCCGTCCATCCCCTCGAGCTCCTGCTGCCCGTCCTGCCCACCGCCGCACTCGTGTCGGGCGATCTCGCGATGGACGGCCCGCTGGATCTGCGGGTCTCGCTGAGCACGCCGGTCTCGCGGGGGTTCGTCAACGCCGGCGGGGGAGATGGCGTCGACATCCACTACGGCTACCTCGCCGCCGAGTCCGAACGGCACGCGCTGCGCCAAGGGGTGCGGGCGGCTCTGGCGCTGTTGACCCGCGGGCCGATGGCGGATCTGGTCGAAACGATCGAGCTCGTCGAACGATTCGGCGTCGGTCCGACCGACGAGCAGCTTGACGAATGGATCGGGACGCACCTGGCCACCGCGCTGCATTCGGCAGGCACGGCTCGGATGGGTCCCGCCGACGATCCGGATGCTGTCGTGGACACCCACGGACGGGTGCACGGCGTGGAAGGCCTCCGCGTCGCGGATGCGTCCATCCTCCCGGTCGTGCCCTCGCGCGGCACGTCGAATACCGCGGTGATGCTCGGCGAGCGCGTCGCCGAGCTGATGGCCTGCGAAGAGAGCGGGTCAGGCCGCGGTGCTCGGGCGTCCGATCGCTGACGGTGCCCCGAGCCCTCGGGAGATCGCCCGCGCGGTCGCCGAGAGGGCGGGCAGCACGGTGTGCGGAGACGACTTCGCTGAAATGGTGACGGCGATCGCGCCGACGATCCGGTCGCGGGCGCCGCGGACGGGGACGCCCACCGACGTGCAATCCGATGTGATGGAGTCCTGCACGATGCCGACTCCGGTGCGGCGCACATCTGCGAGCACGCGACGCAACTCGTCCGGGTCCGTGATCGTGTCGGCGGTGAAGCGCTTGAGCGGACTCGCCAGCACCTCTTCGCGGAACTCCACCGGGGCGAAGGCCAGCAGCACCAGGCCGGTACCGGTGGCGTGCAGGGGCCAGCGGCCGCCCAGCCGGGACAGGACGGTCGCGCCGCCGCGCGCTCGGAGGGAATCGACGTACACGACGTCGTGACCGTCCCGCACCGACAGGTGCACATTCGCGTTCGTGGCCGCCTGCAGGTCGCCGAGGAAGGGCAGTGCCACATCGCGCAGCCGCATGCCCTGGGGCTCGAGCGAGCCCAGCTCCAGGATGCGCATGCCGATCGCGTAGCGGCCGTCCTGGGCGCGTTCCAGCGCACCCCACTCGCGGAGTTCACCGACCAGGCGGTGCGTGGTGCTCAGGCTGAGCCCGGAGCGTCGGCTGATCTCGCTCAGCGTGAGCAGGAGGTGATCCTGGTCGAAACAGCCGAGAATGGCCAGAGCGCGCTGCGCGGCCGTCATCGGTTTGACTTCGGAGGCGTGGATCTGGCTAATGGTCATCTTTGACCATCCTTCCTACATCGGCGGGGACTCCGCACAAGCTACCCGCTTGTTCCGTCCGCCTGAAACGCGGCTCACGCGACAGGCCGAATTCCGCGGAACAAGCTCGCAGACACTTCCGCCTGGCGGAAGTGTCTGCTCCGCAGAGCTCTGTCACGGACCGTATCGTGGTGCCCCGCGAACGCCAGAGGGGGCGCACGGCTGTGCGCCCCCTCTTCGGTCGTTCAGATGGTGCGCGCCGCCAACCGAGGCGAGCCCGCACGGTTCTCCGGCGCGTAGACGGGCGAGCCGGTCAGAAAGGGGATCACGGCCGCGCGTGCCTCGTCGATCGGCTCATCCGGGAAGGCGTCCTCGATCGCGCGGTGACGCGCGATGACTCCGGCCTTGAACTCGGGATGCGTCAGGATGAACATGTCTCCGCGCAGCACACCCTGGAGGACACGCTCGCCGGCCTCTTCCGCGGTCATGTAGGGCTGCGCCTTGGCGAACTCGCTGAAGGACGGGTTCGGCGGGGCATAGCCCGACTTCGCGTACTGCTCGGGACGGTGGCCGACGGTCTCGGCGATATTGCTGTGCACCGGTCCGGGGCAGTACGCCGAGACGCCGATCCGCTCATCGAGCAGTTCGATGTGCAACGCCTCGGAGAGCGCCACGACGGCCCCCTTGGTCATCGAGTACAGACCCGCGACGATCGGCATCAGGGCCGCCATCGACGAGGTGTTCACGATGTGCCCACCATCGCCGTGAGCGCGGATCTTCGGCAGGAACGCCTGGATGCCGTTGCCCACGCCGCGGATGTTGACGTCGATGACCCAGTTCCAGTCGTCGGTGGTCGCGTCCACGACAGGACCGGTCAGACCGATGCCCGCGTTGTTGACGAGCACGTCCACGCGGCCGAACAGGGCCTCCACCTCGTCGGCGGCGGTCTTCATCGCCGCCAGGTCGGTGACATCCACTCGCATCGTGTGCACGGCGAGGTCGTTCTCGGCGAACACGCGTGCGGTCTCATCCAGGTGCTCCGCGCGGCGACCGGTCACCACGACCTGCATTCCGGCGCGCGCGAATGCCAGGGCGATGCCGCGTCCGATCCCGCTGCTGCCGCCGGTGACGACGGCTACTTTGCCGTGGGGGTTATCCATCGGTCAGGACTCCTTCGATAGTGGGCAGGCGCGCGCGAGTGCGCGTTCGCCGGGCGCGGGACCGATCAGCTCAGTCCGAACAGTCGTGCCGCGTTGTCCTTGAGGATGAGCGGGCGGACCTCATCCTTGATCGGAAGCTGATCGAAGTCGCGCATCCACCGCTCCGGGGTGAGGACGGGGAAGTCGGATCCGAACAGCATCTTGTGCTTGAGGAGCGTGTTGGCGTACTGCACGAGCTGCGGCGGGAAGTACTTGGGGGACCACCCCGACAGATCGATGTACACGCGCGGCTTGTGCGTCGCCACCGAGAGCGCCTCGTCCTGCCACGGGAAGGACGGGTGCGCGAGGATGATGTCCATGCCCGGGAAGTCCACGGCCACATCGTCGACGTGCAGCGGGTTGGCGTACTTCAGCCGGATGCCGCCTCCACCGGGCTGGCCGGCCCCCACGCCGGTCTGACCGGTGTGGAACAGCGCGATCAGGCCATGCTCCTCGATGACCTCGTACAGGGGGTACGCCATCCGGTCGTTCGGGTAGAACCCCTGCGCGCTCGGGTGGAACTTGAAGCCGCGCACACCGAATTCGGTGATGAGGCGCCGTGCCTGCTCGACACCGGCTTTCCCGCGTGAGGGATCGATGCTCGCGAACGGGATCAGCACGTCGGAATTCTCGGCTGCCAGTCGCGCGATCTCTTCGTTCGCGGGCTCGGGATCCTTCCCGCTCTGCGACACGGAGTCGACGGTGAACACGACCGCCATCATCTTGCGTTCGCGGTAGTAGTCCGCCAGCTGCGGCACGGTGTAGGTCGGCATCGTCCCGATGCCGAAGTACTCGCCCATCGCCTCGCTGCCGGCGTGCTCGTGCTCGTGGGCGTCGATCGCACGGTGGACGTGCGCGTGCACGTCGATCGCCACGATGTCGTCGAGGGCAAGTCGTTCGGTCGTCATTCAAGATCCTCTGTGTAGGCAGCCGTCGTCCGCGCGCGGACGTCATCCGGGGTGATGCCGGGCGCGCATTCGGTCAGCACGAGGCCACCGTCCCGGAAGTGGAACACTGCGAGATCGGTGTAGACGCGCGTGACGACAGCGTGACCCGTCAATGGGAACGTACACGCCGGAATGATCTTCGGTTCACCCTTGCGATCCACGTGCTCCATGCAGACCCAGACCTCACGGGTCCCGGCGACCAGGTCCATCGCGCCCCCGACTGCGGGGTTGCGGCCGGGCACATACCAGTTCGCCAGGTCGCCGTTCTCGGCGACCTGCAGTGCGCCGAGGATCGTCGCGTCCAGATGGCCGCCTCGGATGATCGCGAAGGACAGCGCGGAGTCCACGATGGCCGCTCCGCTGACCAGCGAGATCGGCCGCTTGCCGGCATCCGTCAGGTCGGGGTCCTCGTTGCCGTCACCGGGGTGGTCGCCCAGGCCCAGCACGCCGTTCTCGGCGTGCAGGAACACCTCGATCCCCTCCGGGAGGAACTTCGGGACTGCCAGCGGGATGCCGACGCCGAGGTTGACGGTGTACCCGTCAGCCAGGTCGGCCGCGACGCGCTCCGCGATCTCGTCCCGTGTCCGTCCGATCAGAGCGGGAAGGACTGTCTCGGTCGTGGTCATGCTGCACCTCTCAGTGACGCCGTGTACTCCGGTCCCGCAGGCACGGGCGCGGCGGTCATGACGACGTGCTTGACGAACACCCCCGGAAGATGGATGTCATCGGGGCCGATGGCATCGACCTCCACCAGCTGTTCCACCTCCGCGAAGGTCGTCCGGCCGCTCATGGCGGCCAGGGGATTGAAATTGCGCGCGGACAGGCGGAACCGAAGGTTGCCCAGACGGTCGCCCTGATACGCCTTGACCAGGCCGAAATCCGCGGTGATCCCGTGCTCGAGCACGTGGGCGCGGCCGCCGAAGTCGCGCGCCTCCTTCGCCGGCAGGTGGTCGGCGGGCTGCCCCTCGGCGTACGTGAGCGGGAATGTCCCGTCGCTGAGCATCGTCCGCGCGGCGGAGGGCGTGAAGAACGCCGCGATGCCGGCGCCGCCGGCGCGCATGCGCTCGGCCAGGGTGCCCTGCGGGATCAGTTCGAGTTCGATCCTGCCGGCGAAATAGTCGTCGTAGAACGACTGAAGGATCGGGAAGGATCCGGTGAAGCGGCGCACGCGTCCTTCGACGACCAGGCGTCCGATACCGGTGAAGTCATCACCGACGTTGTTCACGATGATGTGGAGATCGCGCTTGTCCAGATCGCAGAGCGCGTTCAGAAGCGCATCCGGCCTGCCCGAGCTGCCGAAGCCTCCGACGGCGATGGAGGACCCTGACGGAACGACATCGAGCGCCGCCATCAGGTCCTCGCGGTACTTGTCACTCACGCTCGTCCCTCTCCCATGCTTAGTTGTAGTGGTCAGTCAATCGACTACCGCGTCCCCTGCCATCCGTCTTTCCGCCGAGCAGAAGACTGGTGCGAGCCCCCGGCACCCGTGCGATGCGAGGGGAACCCCGCCCCTCGGCGACGGCGTCGAGGGTCATCGGCCGAAAGTCTTCCGTGCGGCGAAAGTGCGATAGCCGAGTGGTCGTGCTGGGCCGCACGGTGGAAGCAGTCGCGGAGCAGCAACTGATCGACGATGACCTCGTCGCAACGTCCTGGCTCCGCCATATCCACGTTTAGGAGAGGGGTCACATGAGTATGACCACACGGGCGGCCGTTTGCCGCGAGGCAGGTCAGCCATGGGAGATCACGGAGCTGGAGCTGGATGATCCTCGCGCCAACGAGGTCCGGATCAAGTTCTACGCCGCCGGCATGTGCCACTCGGACGATCACATCCAGAAGGGTGACGCACCGATGCGGATGCCCGTCGTCGGCGGGCACGAGGGTGCCGGCGTCGTCGACGCGATCGGCGAGGGCGTGACCCGTGTCAAGGTCGGCGACCACGTCGTGTGCTCGTTCATCCCGGCGTGCGGCAAGTGTCGCTACTGCTCCACCGGTCGTCAGAACCTGTGCGACGAGGGAAAGAACGCCTCCACCGGCGAATTCGCGGACGGCTCCTTCCGCTTCCACCAGGACGGCGTCGACTTCGGCGGGCTCTGCGTGCTCGGCACGTTCTCGCAGTTCTCGGTCGTCTCGGAGTACTCGGTCATCCCGATCCCCAAGGACATCCCGTTCGAGGTCGCCGCTCTGGTCGGCTGTGCCGTCCCGACCGGCTGGGGCAGCGCAGTGCATGCCGCGGGCGTACAGGCCGGCGACACCGTCGTCATCTTCGGTGCCGGTGGCGTGGGCAGCAACGCGGTGCAGGGCGCGGCTCTGGCCGGCGCGCAGCGCGTGATCGTCGTCGATCCGGTCGAGTTCAAGCGCGACATGGCGAAGGTCTTCGGGGCCACCCACACCTTCGAGACCGCCGAGGAAGCGACCGAGTTCGTCATCCAGTCCACCTGGGGTGAGCTCGCGGACCACGCGATCATCACCGTCGGCGTGCTGCACGACAAGGTCATCCACGACGCCATCAACATCGTCGGCAAGACCGGTCAGGTCACCATCACGGCTGTCGGCAACGGGTGGATCGACGAGAACCCGGGCATGCTGATCGGCTACCAGCGCCGCATCCAGGGCGCCATCTTCGGAGGGTGCAACCCCCTGCACGATGTGCCCAAGCTCCTCAGCCTCTACCAGTCCGGGCACCTCAAGCTCGATGAACTCGTGACGAAGAAGTACAAGCTCGAGGACGTGAACCAGGGCTACCAGGACATGCTCGACGGCAAGAACATCCGCGGCGTCATCATGATCGAACACTGAAGGACGAGGACACAGAAATGACTATCACTTCGGATACCCCGACCTCGATCGACAGCGATCTCCTCGTCGACGGCGTCCAGCTGATCGGCGGCGACTGGGTCGCCTCCTCGAGCGGTCAGACCATCGACGTCATCAACCCGGCGAATCGCACGCTCCTCGCCCAGGTGCCGCGCGGCAACGCTGAGGACGTCGAGGCCGCCGTGCAGGCGGCCGAGAAGGCCTTCCCGGCGTGGCGCGACCTGAATGCGACCGCACGTGGGCGCCTGCTGTTCCGCTGGGCCGATCTGATCGAGGAGAACGCTGCGGCGCTCGACGAGATCGAGCGCCAGGAGGTCGGCCGCCCGAGCTGGGGCCCGCTGGGCTCGCCCGGACAGCTGCGTTTCATCGCGGGTCAGACCGACAAGGTGCAGGGCGTCTCCCTGCCCACCTACTCGCCCGACACCCTCGGTTTCACGCTCCGCGAGCCCTTCGGGGTCGTCGGCGGCATCATTCCGTGGAACGCTCCCGGTCCGATGTTCGTCACCGAGGTCGGCGCGGCGATCGCCGCGGGCAACACGATCGTGATGAAGCCCGCCGAGGACGCCCCGCTGACGCCGCTGGCGCTGGCCAAGCTCGCCCTGCAGGCAGGCATCCCGGCCGGTGTCATCAACGTGGTCACCGGCTACGGCCACGAAGCCGGCGCTGCCATTCCCGCCCACCCGCGCATCCGTCGCATGGGCTTCACCGGTTCGCCGCAGACCGGCGCACTGGTCATGGCGGCCTGTGCGAAGAACCTGATGCCGCTGCACCTCGAGCTGGGCGGAAAGTCGCCCCAGGTCGTCCTCGACGACGCCGCGCTGGACGCGGCCGTGCCGAGCATGGTCTCCGGCATCACGCTGAACACCGGTCAGATCTGCGCGGCGGGCTCGCGCGTCATCGTGCACCGCAGCATCCACGCGGAGCTGGTCGATCGTCTCGCGGCGCAGATGCAGACGGTGACGGTCGGCCCGTGGCACCAGCCGGTGAACATGGGACCGCTCATCAACGAGAAGCAGCACCAGCGCGTACTCAGCTATATCGAGCTGGGCAAGGAGGCCGGTGCCGAGATCGTGACCGGTGGAGTCGTGCCGGTCGGTGAGGCGTACGGCAACGGGTTCTTCGTGCAGCCGACCCTGTTCGACAAGGTCGACCCCGGCATGCGCATCGCACAGGAGGAGATCTTCGGGCCGGTTCTGTCGGTCATCGTGGTCGACGACGAGCAGGAGGCGATCGAGGTCGCCAACAGCACGGAGTACGGGCTCGTCGCTTCGGTGTGGACGCAGGACGTGGGCCGGGCCGTGCGGATGAGCCGTGCCCTGCAGGCCGGTCAGGTCGCCGTCAACAACGCACTGGGTGCGGGTGTCATCGGCGGACCCTTCGGCGGGTACAAGAACAGTGGGTTCGGTCGGACGATGGGTGCCGATTCGGTGCTCGACTGGACCCAGATCAAGACGGTCTCGATGCGCGGCGCCGCATCGCAGGCGCGATGAGAGGTTGACGGAACATGGCGACTATCACCACCCACGCGGCTGTTGCGCGCGCTCCACACCAAGGTTGGGAGCTGACCGACCTCCAGCTCGATGATCCGAAGGAGCACGAGGTTCGGATCAAGTTCGCGGCATCCGGTCTCTGCCACTCGGACGACCACATCACCGCCGGTGACGCACCGGTCCGGTTCCCGGTCGTCGGCGGCCACGAAGGTGCCGGCATCGTCGAATCGATCGGCCCGAACGTCAACCGCGTGAAGGTCGGCGACCGCGTCGTCTGCTCGTACATCCCGGCCTGCGGCGCCTGTCGGCCCTGCTCGACCGGGCATCAGAACATGTGCGTCAAGGGCCTCAACGCCGGCACGGGCATGTTCCTGGACGGCACCTACCGGTTCCACAAGGACGGCGAGGACTTCGGCGGCTTCTGCTCGCTCGGCACGTTCTCGCAGTACGCGGTGGTCTCCGAATGGGCCGTCGTGCCGCTGGCCGACGACATCCCGTTCGAGATCGCGTCGCTGGTCGGATGCGGTGTCCCCACCGGGTGGGGTTCGGCGGTCTACGCCGCCGGCGTCAAGCCGGGCGAAACGGCTGTGATCTTCGGAGCGGGCGGCGTCGGCAGCAATGCGGTCCAGGGTGCCCGCTACGCCGGCGCGAAGAACGTCGTCGTGATCGACCCCGTGGATTTCAAGCGCGAGAAGGCGATGGAATTCGGTGCGACCCACACGTTCGCCGACGCAAAGGAAGCCCACGACTTCGTCAACGCGACCACGTGGGGCCAGTTGGCAGACCACGCGATCCTCACGCCCGGCGTGGTGACCGAAGAGATGGTCATGCAGGCCGTGATGATGACGGGCAAGGGCGGCAAGGTCACCATCACCGGTGTCGGAGCGCTCAAGGAGAAGGCCGTACACGTGCCGGCCGGTCTGCTCATCGGGTACCAGCGTCAGATCCGCGGAGCCCTCTTCGGGGACTGCAACCCGCTCTACGACATCCCGAAGCTGCTCGGCCTCTACCGCTCGGGAGATCTCAAGCTGGACGAGCTCGTGACGCGCACGTACGCGCTCGATGATGTCAACGAGGCGTACAAGGACCTCGCGGCCGGCAAGAACATCCGCGGAGTGATCGTTCACGACATCTGACCTCGATTCGGCGCTCGGCCGCGGAACGTTCGCGGACGGGCACCGATCGCTGTCCCCGACACGGAGGAGCACGACAATGCCCAACGCCATCCTGGATCCGACCGGGCGCGCAGCCGCCGCGACCGCGTCATCGCTCGCCGGACTCGCGCCCCGACCGGCAGACCTCACCGGACTGCGCGTCGGGCTGCTGGACAACACCAAGCACAACGCCCTTCTGTTCCTGCGCGAAGTGGGCAACCTGCTCGTCTCCGCGCACGGCGTTGCGGAGGTGAGCATCGTCGAGACCAAGGCGAACTTCTCCGTCCCCGTGGACGATTCCATCGTTGCTCGGTACGCGCAGGAGTGCGACGTCGTGGTCATCGGCGTGGGCGACTGCGGATCCTGCAGTGCTGCCGCCGTGGCGGACGGCATCAACTTCGAGCGCGCGGGTCTGCCGGCCGCGGTCGTTCTCACCGATGCGTTCCTGAGCACCGGCCGCATGATGGCCGAAGTGCAGGGCGCTCCCGACTACGAGTGGATCACGACGGAGCATCCCATGGCATCACTGACGCCCGACGAGGTGCGCGCGCGCGCCGAGGGGCTGCTTCCCCAGATTCTCGACACCCTTGCGCAGGCCGCCTCGTGAGCGTCGCCGAGCTGGATGCCGATGCCGCGCAGCTCGCCGTCGAGCACTGCTACGAGCAGGGCTGGTCGGACGGATTACCCCTGGTCCCCGCAACGCGTCCGCTCGTGGAGAAGTTCCTCGCTGCTGCGGGCCGGCCGGCGGACGAGGTCATCGGCCACATGCCCCAACTCGATCGGTCGGTCACCGTCGAGCTCGCCGCCATCAACGCCATCATGGCCGGATGCCTGCCGGAATACTTCCCCGTGGTGCTTGCCGCGTGGGAGGCCCTCATGAACGAGCGCGCCGCCAAGGGCGGTGGGTGGCAGTCCACGAGCGGTCCCGCTCCGCTGATCATCGTGAACGGGCCGATCCGCAACGAGCTCGGCTTCAACAGCACCGGCGGGGTGTTCGGGCCGGGCTTCCGTCCGAATGCGACCGTGGCCCGGGCGATCGGCCTGATCGTGCGCAACGTCTTCGGCGTGCACCCGCATGAGCTCGAGCAGGCCACCCAAGGACTGCCGGGCCGTTGGTCCATCTGCATCGCGGAGAACGAGGAGGAGAGCCCGTGGGCCCCACTCGCCGCGGACCGCGGAGTGACCGGCAACGCCGTCACGGCAACCCTGCTGCGCACATCCGAGTACGTCGACAACCGGCACACGACCGACCCTGAACTGCTGCTCGGCGACTTCGCCGACACCATCGGCCGCTCCGGGTCTTTGATCTTCAAGCACGCGCTCGTCGGGGTCATCCTCTGCCCCGAGCACGCCAACCTCCTCGCCACCGCCGGCTACAGCCGTTCGGATGTCGCGGCCTGGCTCGCGGATCACTCGGGGCGCACGACCGGGCAGCTCGCTCGTGCCGGCAAGGACCACAACGACGGAGCGGGCGTGCGCTTCCCCGGAACCGGCGAGCCTGCCGAGGATTTTCAGCGCACCATCGCCCCCGGGGCCGAGGACCGCATGCTGATCGCCGTGGCGGGCTCCCGCAACGCCGGCATCTCGATGGTCGTCCGCTACTTCGCCGACTGGTCGGGCAACTCGGTCGCCATCCGTTCAGGAGACATCTCATGACAGCCATCGACCTCATCGACCCGCTCTCGGATCCGCTCGGGGGTGTGGGGGAGCAGAAGATGCTCGGACGCCGCGCGCTCGTGACCGGGGCCGGCCAGAACGGCGATCTGCCCGGCGTGGGCTACTCCATCGCGCTGCTGCTGGCTTCGCACGGTGCCGGCGTCGCGGTCCTGGACCGCTCCGCAGAGGCCGCGCAGCGCACGGTCGACCGCATCGTCGCCGACGGGGGCGAGGCGTTCGCCGTGGTCGCGGATGCCACCGACGACCTCGCCTGCGAGCGTGCCGTCGCCGAGGCGGTGCAGGCACTGGGTGGTCTGGACACGGTGGTCAACAACGTCGCCAGCGGCGATCGCGCCGGCATCTTCGATGTCACGCCGGAGCGCTTCGAGCAGCTCATCCAGATCAACCTCATGTCGGCGTGGTACGTGACGCGTCACGTGGCGCCGATCCTGCCCCGCGGCAGTTCGATCCTGAACATCTCGTCCGTCGGCGTCAGCTCGCGCGGTCCCGGCATGCCGTACTGCGTGGCCAAGGCGGGAGTCGAGAACCTCACCCAGGGGTCTGCGACCACACTCGGACCGCAGGGCATCCGTGTCAACTGCATCGAGGTCGGCGGTATCTGGGGATCCTTCGCCGCGGCGAACATGGACGAGTCCATGCGCGAGCCCCGCCGGATGGCCACCACGCTGAAGACCGAGGGCTCGGCCTGGGACATCGCCCACGCCGCCTTCTTCCTGCTGAGCGACGCCGCACGATGGATCACCGGCCAGATCCTGGCCGTGGACGGCGGCCCCGCCGCCTACTACCCACCGGGCCCGCCCATCACCTCCGTAGCCAAGAGCGGCCAGGCCCCCGCCTGAACGTTTCGCCGTCCCGCCCGCAGGGCACGCCCCCGGTGGCCCGGCTCGCCTTCACCCACCCCCACAGAGATGAGACTCCTTCATGACCGAGATGGTCCGCGCAGCTGTTCAGACAGGTCCCCGTCAAATCGAGATGCGGGAATTCGCCCGCCCGAAGATCGGGCCCGATGACGGTCTCCTCCGCGTCGAGGCCAACGGCATCTGCGGAAGCGATGTCGAGATCTACCGGGGACACATCGGCTCGCACCCGACCCCGTTCATCCCCGGGCACGAGCCCATGGGCATCATCGCCGAGCTGGGCGACCGCGCAGCCGAGCGCTGGGGCGTGCAGGTCGGGGACCGCGTGGCGCTCGAAGTCATCGTTCCGTGCCGTGCGTGCAACGACTGCCTGACCGGGCGATACCAGGCCTGCCGCTTCCGCAAGTACGGCCACGGCGTGACCGGCATCGACGTCGAGCCCAGCCTGTGGGGCGGATTCGCCGAGTACATGTACATCTCGCCGAACTCGGTGCTGCACAAGATCGACAAGAGTCTTCCGGCCGAGATCGCAGCGATGTACAACCCGCTCGGCGCGGGCGTGCGCTGGGCCGTCGACCTCGGCGAGGTCGGCCTGGGCGACACCCTGGTCGTACTCGGTGCCGGTCAGCGCGGACTCGCGGCGGTCATCGCGGCGAAGGCCGTGGGCGCCTCCAACGTCATCATCACCGGCTTGGCCTCCGATGCGCACAAGCTCGAGGTGGCGCGTGAGCTCGGTGCCGATCACACCATCATCGTCGGCGAGGACGGGCAGGACATCGTCGAGGCGGTCACCCAGATCACCGACGGCCGGATGGCCGATGTGGCCCTGGATCTCACGCCGATGGCTGCGGGGCCGGTCACCGACGCACTGAAGGTCGTCCGCCACGGCGGCCGGGTCGTTCTGGCCGGGCTCAAGGGTGGACGCGAGATTCCTCTGGTCACCGACCTCATCATCAACCGTGCGCTCACGATCAAGGGAGCGTTCGGCGTCGACGCATCGGCCAACAAGCGCGCGATCGAGCTGCTCGAATCGGGACGCTTCCCGCTCGCGAAGCTGCACACCCACACCTTCGGCCTGGATGAGGTGGGTCTGGCGATCGACACGCTCGCCGGCGACACCGACGACAAGTCCGCCATCCACGTCTCGGTTCACCCGAGCTTCGCCTGATCGACAGGAATCCCCATGATTATCGACGCACACGCCCATCTGCTCCCGAAGGACTATCCCAGCGACGCTCCCGCGTGCTTCCCGCACATGGAGCCCATCGACGGCAGCACCGATCGCCTGCTCGTCTTCGACAAGATGCGCTTCCCCGCGAAGGAGGTCTTCTTCGAGGCCGAGCGCCGCATCGAGGCGCAGGATGCCTCGGGTGTCGACGCCGAGGTGGTCAGCCCGATGCCTCCGCTGCTGCGCTACGACCTGCCCAAGGCGGACGGTCTCGCGCTGGCGCGCCACGTCAATGACTTCGCGGCCGAGCTGAGCGCACACGCTCCCGATCGGATCATCGGCCTCGGCATGGTGCCGATGCAGGATCCGGATGCCGCGACCGCGGAGCTGGCAGCCATCAAGGAGTCGGGTCTGGCGGGAGTCGAGATCGCATCGAACGTCCTCGGCAGCTCCATCGGCGACGAGAAGTTCCTCCCCTTCTTCCAGGAGGTGGAGAAACTCGGGCTCTCGGTCTTCGTGCACGCGATGCCCGCACCGATGGACCGCCTGCCGATGTCGGCGATGGGAACCTACGTGGTCGGCATCGAGGGCATGTTCGCCGCGGCGTCCTTGATCCTCGGCGGGACCGCGGCGGCCTGCCCGGACCTGCGGATCTCGTTCAGCCACGCGGCCGGCGGCCTGGCCATGATGCTTCCCCGTGCGAATTACTTCTGGGGCGGCTCCTGGAACGAGGAACCCAAGAACCTCGACCGTGCGGTCATGCCGGACGACGGCCCATCGCCGCTGGAGATGGCTCGGCGCTTCTACTACGACTCGATGGTGTTCGACGCGCGGACGATCCGCTACCTGGTCGACCTGCTCGGTGCCGACCGGCTCCTGGTGGGTTCGGACTTCCCCGCGATGCTGCGCGAGGAACCGGCGGCCAAGACGCTCCGGTCGATGGATCTGCCCGAGGCGGAGTGGGAGGACATCAGCTGGAAGAACGCTCTCCGCTGGCTGGGCCGGGAGGCCGTCGCCTGACCTCCTGACCCGCTGAGCACCGACGCAGCGCACCGATCAGACCCTCGTCTGCGGTGCGCTGCGTCGTGCGTCGGGGGCGCATCGGCGGGGGTCTTTCGTCGGATGGAAGTGACATAGATCGACGTCCGCGCCTCGGCAAGACTGCCCAAGGAGTTAGTTCCGGCTCAAAGATGACCGCGGATCTGCGCGATCGCCGTCGCCGCTCAAGACAAGGGAATTCACATGACAAGAATCCGCAAGAGCGGACGGTCGGCGATACGCCTGATCGGCACGCTCGCCCTGGCAACAGGAATCGTCGTTTCGGCCGCCGGCTGCTCCGGTGACGCCGGTGGAGGCACCGGTTCCGACGGTGCCTCGGGAGAACCCACGCCCGGCGGTGAGATCACGGTGCTGCTGGATGCCGGCTTCGCCGGAGGCTGGGCGACCGGCCTGGACCCCGCCACGAGCAACACGACCGGTGCGAACCTCGCGCAGAACGCCGCCATCTTCGGCGGACTGTTCACGCTCGAGCCGGACGGTGGCGGTGGCAAGATCGTTCCCAACCAGGCCGAGAGCTTCGAGTGGTCCGATGACGGCCTCACGCTGTCCATCACGCTGCGCGACGGGATCACGTTCTCCGACGGCACCCCCCTGAACGCCGAAGCGGTCGTGTGGAACTGGATCCGCGCACTGAACTCCGGCAGCACGGGCGCGCCCCGCCTGCAGCTGAACCTCGACGAGCCCGCCCCCGCGCTCAGCGAAGAATTCATGACGAGCCTGTGGGCAGCCCTGCCCGCGGACGTCGACAAGGCGACCGTCCAGAAGCACCTCGGAGCGATGCAGGCAGTCGACGAGCACACGGTCACGCTCGCCCTGCGCAACATCGACGGTTCCCTCATCAACGGCTTCCCGACGTCGAGCCTGAACCTGATCGGATCACCGACCGCATACGCGGAGCTGGGTGCTGACGCGTTCAGCCTGAGCCCCGTCGCGGCAGGTCCGTTCATCGTCACCGCCGACAGCCTGAGCGAACGCCTCGAGCTGGAGAAGAACCCCGACTACTTCAAGTCCGGCCTCCCGTACCTCGACGCGATAAACTTCCAGTCCGTCGCGGGCGACCAGGTCGCATACCAGACGCTGCTTGCCGGACAGGGCGACGTGATCGAGGGCCTCAGTTCGGTGCCGCTCATCACCGAAGCCAAGGCCAACCCCGACGTGGCCGTGCACCTGGGTGCCCCGACCTCCCCGTACGTCGTGCAGCTGAACTCGCGTACCGCACCGTTCGATGACATCAAGGCGCGAGAGGCGATCTACTACGCGACCGACTTCGCCGCGATCAACAAGGGCCTGTTCAAGGACGAGGGCGAGCTGAGTCAGTCGTTCACCGCATCGGGTGGCCTCTTCTTCAACCCCGAGGTTCCCGGCTACCGCGCGTACGACCTCGACAAGGCCAAGGCGCTCGTCAAGGAGCTCGGCGGGCTGACGGTCAACCTCGGCACGACGGACATCGTCACGGCGCGCTCGGTGACCACGGCTCTTCAGACACAGTGGGCAGAGGCCGGCATCGATGTGGAGATCAGCGCTGAGCCGCTGGGCGACGTGATCACGCGCTTCATCACGGGTGACTGGCAGTCGCTGCTCCAGACGGCGGGCGCATGGGACCCGTCGGTGGGCATCGGCGTCGGTGTTCGGTTCGGCTCCACGTCCCCGTTCAGCGGTGCGCCGCTGCCCGAGGGCGCGACATCCGGCGCAGACGCGCTGGCCAAGGGGCTCGAGACCGAGCTCGATGTCCTCCTCCGCGAAGCGGTGGGCACGAACGACGACGACGAGCGGGACGCGAAGTACCAGGAGATCGCGAAGTTCATCTCCGACGAGGCGTACGCACCGTTCGGCATGGCGTTCTCGCCGGCTCAGGTCATGCGCGCAGGCGTCCACGGCCCCGGACTGGACGTCGCCATTCCGGCGCTGTCCGTCAACCAGGGCGTGCTGTACGACCGGGTGTGGGTAGAGAGCGGGAAATAGGTGGCCATCACGGAGGCCACTACCAGCATCCGGACCGAGGAGCGCGTCAGCGCCCTCGGCCGGGTGGTGGGTTCCCCCCTCGTCCGATTGATCGTGCGTCGGGTCGCGATCGCGATCCCGCTGCTGCTGGCGATCAGCATCCTCGTGTTCGCACTGCTGGAGGCGATCCCGGGGGACCCCGCTCGCAACCAGGCGGGCATGGATGCCACGGAAGAGGAGGTCGAGGCCCTTCGCGTGCGGATGGGCCTCGACCGCCCCGCGGTGGAGCGATATCTCTCCTGGCTGGGCGGATTCGTCACCGGCAACCTCGGCAAGTCGTCCATCAGCGGGCAGCAGGTCACCACGCTGCTGGCCGAACGGGTGCCGGTGACGGTGGAACTGGTGGTCTTGGCCTTCGTGGTCTCGCTCGCCCTGGCATTGCCGGTCGCCCTCATGGCGGCCCGCAAGCCGGGTGGCTTCTTCGACCGGGTGGTGATGGTCATCTCCATGACCCTTCTGGCCGTTCCCAATTACGTCATGGCGCTGCTGCTGGTGCTCGTGTTCGCGGTGCTCCTGCGGGCACTGCCCGCCATCGGCTACGTCCCGATCCAGGACGGGCTGCTGCTCAACCTGCGTTCCGTGACACTGCCCGTGCTCGCACTGGCGATTCCCTTGGCCGCTTTCTACGCCCGATTCCTGCGGGGTGACCTCGTCGAGCAGATGAACTCCGCCGACTACGTCGAAACCGCCCGCGCGAAGGGCGTCGGGCCCTGGAAGGTGCTCTGGCGGCATGCCTTCCGCAACTCGTCCTTCGGTCTCCTGACGCTCGTGGGACTCAACATCGGAGGCCTGGTCGGTGGCACCGTCATCATCGAGCAGATCTTCTCCATGCCGGGGCTCGGTGTGCTGATGCTGCAGGGCGTGATGTCCCGCGACACCGCCGTCGTCCAGATCTGCGTCTTCATCTTCGCGGCGGTCGCGGTCCTCGCGAACCTCGTCGTCGATGTCCTGTACGCCGTGCTCGATCCAAGGATTCGCTATGGCAATCGCTGACGCCTCCGTAGGGGCCGCCCTCATCCCGACCTCCGTGCCTCGCAGCGAGGCATGGGGAAAAATCCGCCGCAAGCTGGTGGTGGGGGTTCCGGCGGGACTGGTCTTCCTGCTGCTGTTCGTCTGCTTCATCGGCCCGTTCTTCCTCCCGCTCGCACCGCCGACCGGCGGCAGCGTGCTGGACAGCGGTCTGCCCCCGGGCACCCCGGGGCACCCGCTCGGCACCGACGTCAACGGAAACGACGTCCTGTCCCGGCTGATCTACGGGGGCCGAGCCTCTCTGATGATCGCCATCGCGGTCAACGCGATCGGCCTCATCGTCGGAGGTGTCGTCGGCGCGATCTCCGGATTCCTCGGCGGCAAGATCGACACCCTGATCATGCGCGGCCTGGACGTGCTGATCGCGTTCCCTTCGCTGGTGCTGACGATTGCGATCGCGCAGATCCTCGGACCCAGCCTGCCCAACACCATCCTGGCGCTGTCGGCGTTCAGCATCCCCGCGGTCGCACGTATCGCTCGCTCGGCCACCCTCCGGATCGCGAACATGCCGTTCATCCAGGCCGCTGATCTGAGCGGCAGCACCACATGGCGCACGCTGACGCGTCACATCGCGCCGAACATCATCCCGCAGATGCTGAACTTCGCCCTCCTGGGCATGGGAATCGTCATCGTCACCGAGGGCGCCCTGAGCTTCCTCGGGATGGGGGTCCCGGCGCCCGCACCCAGCTGGGGAAACATGATCTACGAAGGGCAGCAGTCGCTGTCGGCGACGCCGCTCCTCGTGTTGTGGCCGAGCCTGGCGCTGCTGGTCACGGTGCTGTCCTTCAACCTGCTCGGCGAGAACCTGAGAGATGAGATGAACGGTCGATGAGCACGCTGCAGCAGATCGCCGACACGGCGGAGAGGACGCAGGAACCCGAGACGGTCCTGGCCGTCGACGACCTTCGCGTCACGTTCACCCGCGGTGGCAAACCCGTGCACGCCGTGGGGGGTATCTCCTACGAGCTCAAGGCCGGTCGGATGCTGGCGATCATCGGCGAGTCCGGATCGGGCAAGTCCGTCGGGGTCCGTGCCTTGATGGGGCTCCTCCCGCCGAGCGCCCGGGTCGAAGGGTCCGCCCGCCTCGCCGGCACAGAACTGGTGGGCATGGACGAACGGTCCATGCGGAGGATCCGCGGCAACGACATCGCGATGGTCTTCCAGGACCCGGCGCGTTCCCTCAACCCGACCATGAGCGTCGGGGCGCAGATCTCTGAGGCCGTCCGCACCCACCGCAAGGACGTCAAGAAGGCCGAGGCGGCCGAGCGGGTCATCGAGCTGCTCAAGCTGGTTCGCCTGCCCGCGCCGGAGCGTCGCTTCCACGAGTACCCTCACCAGCTGTCCGGCGGCATGCGCCAGCGCGTCATGATCGCGATCGCCCTCGCCTCCAACCCGAAGGTGCTGATCGCCGACGAGGCCACGACGGCATTGGACGTCACGACGCAGGCGCAGATCATGGAGCTGCTCGTCGACCTCCAGGACCGGCTCGGCACTGCTGTCGTCATGATCAGCCACGATCTCGGGTTAGCGGCCAGTTACGCGCACGAAGTGCTGGTGATGTACGGCGGCCGCATCGTCGAGCAGTCCGACACCGCGTCACTGTTCGGCAACGTCCGCATGCCGTACACGAAGGCGCTGCTCGGGGCCATCCCGCAGCTGTCGACGCCCCCGCACGCGCTGCTCCCCGTGATCGGCGGGCAGCCGCCGGACCTTTCGGCGCTGCCCTCGGGATGCGCATTCGCGCCGCGCTGTCCACGCGCGACGGCAGAGTGCCTCGTGCGGCCGGAGCTGGTCGAGCACGAACCGAATCACAAGTACGCATGCTGGCATCCGCACCTTGACGGCGCCGCACCCGAAATGATCGCCGCTGAATTGTCGGCGCAGGAGGACGTCAGGTGACGCAGATCGTGGACGAGAGGTTGCCGCAGGCGACCGACTCGAAAGAGACCCTTCTGTCGGTCCGGCACATCGTGCAGGAGTACGTCAGCCGCGGACCCGGGAACGTCAAGGCCGGAGTGGTGCACGCCGTCTCGGATGTCTCCTTCGATCTGGGGGTCGGCGAGACACTCGGTGTGGTGGGCGAGACCGGATCGGGAAAGTCGACTCTCGCACGCGCGGCGATCCAGGTGGAGCGTCCCAAATCCGGCGAGGTGTGGTTCAAGGGGCGCAACCTCGTGGAGCTGTCCCGGCGCGAGCTGAAAGAGTCTCGCCGCGACATCCAGATGGTGTACCAGGACCCGTTCGGCTCGCTCAACCCGAAGTGGCGGATCGAGGACGTCGTCGCCGAACCGCTGGTCGGTCACACGAAGATGGACCGCACGCAGAGACGCGCCCGCGTGCGGGAGCTGCTCGATCTGGTCGGTCTGAATCCCGACATCTACCTGCGCCGGCGCCCTCTCGAGCTGTCCGGTGGACAGGCGCAGCGCGTGGCGATCGCGCGTGCCATCGCGACCAACCCGGCTCTCATCGTGTGCGACGAGGCGATCTCTTCGCTCGACGTCCTCATCCAGGCGCAGGTGATGAACCTGTTCGAGAAGCTCCGCGCCGAGTTCGGCCTCTCTTATGTGTTCATCGCGCACGATCTGGCCCGAGTGAAGCAGCTGAGCGACCAGGTGGCCGTCATGCACCTGGGTCAGCTTGCGGAGATCGGACCGGCTGAGCAGGTGTACGCCACGCCCCGGCATCCGTACACCAAGGCGCTGCTGGATTCCATCCCGGGCCTGGATCCGGACACCGGTATCGCGCGCAGACCCGTAACGCTCAAGGGCGAGCCGCCCTCACCGCTGCATCCGCCGTCGGGGTGCCGGTTCCGCACTCGGTGTCCCCGAGCGCAGGACAAGTGCGCGGTGGAGGAGCCGTTGCCCCGCGACCTCGGGGGAGGGCACAAGGTGGCGTGCCACTTCCCGCTCGAGGTGCCGACCGTTTCTGTGGAGTCGCTGCGCGCGACGATGCCGACGTCGCGGGCTATGACGCGAACAGCTCCTGCATCCGCGTGATCCCCTCGAGCAGCGCCTCGTCTCCGAGGGCGTACGACAGGCGCAGGTAGCCGCTGGGGCCGAAGGCTTCGCCGGGCACCACGGCCACCTCGATCTCGTCGAGGATGAGGTCGGCCAGCTGAAGCGACGTCGTCGGGGTCTGACCGCGCCACTCGCGGCCGAGCAGGCCCCGCACGTCGGGGTAGACGTAGAAGGCGCCGAGCGGATTCGGCACCGAGACGCCGTCGATCTGCGCGAGGCCGTCGACGATCAGGCGACGGCGGCGGTCGAAGGCGAGCCGGAACTCCTCCGCCTCGGTCTGCGGACCGGTGAGGGCGGCCAGCGCCGCGCGCTGTGCGACGTTGTTCACGTTGCTGGACAGGTGCGACTGCAGGTTCGCCGCGAGCTTGATGGCGTCCTTCGGCCCGACCATCCACCCCACGCGCCAGCCTGTCATCGCGTAGGTCTTCGCCACGCCGTTCACGAGGATCGTCTGGGCTGCGGCTTCCGGAACCGCCTCGACGATGGAGACCGCCCTGGCACCCTCGTACACGAGGTTCTGGTAGATCTCGTCCGAGATGATCCAGATGCCGTGCTCGAGGGCCCACTCGCCGATCGCCTTGGTCTCCGCGGGCGTGTAGACGGCGCCGGTGGGGTTGGACGGTGAGACGAACACCAGCACGGTCGTCTTGTCGGTGCGAGCGGCTTCGAGCTGCTCGACGGTGACCTTGTAGTCCTGCTCGGCTCCGGCGAAGACCTCGACGGGAATGCCGTCAGCCAGCGCGATCGCCTCGGGGTAGGTGGTCCAGTACGGCGCGGGAAGGAGCACCTCGTCACCGGGGTTCACGACCGCCTGGAACGCCTGATAGACCGCCTGCTTGCCGCCGTTGGTGACGACGATCTGGGATGCCTCCACCTCGAGTCCCGAGTCGCGCAGGGTCTTGGCGGCGATCGCCTCGCGCAGGACCGGAAGGCCCATCGCCGGCGTGTAGCGGAAGTTGGATGGGTCGTGCAGGGCCTCGGCCGCGGCATCCACGATGAACTGCGGAGTGGAGAAGTCCGGCTCACCCGCCGCGTAGCTGATGACCGGTCGTCCGGCGGCTTGCAGCGCCTTCGCCTTCGCGTCGACTTTGAGGGTCGCCGACTCGGCGATGGCACTGAGTTTCTGGGAGAGCGGGGCGCGTTCTGTCACGTTTCGAGCGTAGTCGCACGCGCCAACTCGCGCCGAGTCGCCGGGCACCGCCCCACCCACCCGCTCGCCTGTCACAACGCGCCGGCCGGGCGCGCAGAACGCGACAGGGGAGCGTCCGTATCGGGCTCACGCGGGACGCGGAGCGCCGGAGTGCCGGAGCGCCGGGGCGCGACCCTGGCACGCGCGCCCCGACGGACCGGTCAGTCCAGCTCGAGCGGCCAGAACGGACGCAGCTCGATCGTGCCGTGCGTGGCCATCGGATGCCGCGTCGCGACCTCGATCGCCTGCTCGATCGTGTCGCACTCCAACAGGTCGAAGCCGGCGATCCACTCGTGCGTCTCGACGAAGGGTCCGTCGGTCACGCTCACCTTGCCGTTGCGTCGACGGACGGTCTTCGCGTCGGACGGCGGCCGCAGTCGGTCCCCGTCCAGGTTGACGCCGCTCTGCGCGGTCTCCTGCACCCACTCCTCGATCGTGAGGACGGGTTCTTCGTCCGTGGTGAGGTCCGGATCGGCTACCACGAGCATCAAAAACTTCATCGTGTGTCCCTTCTGTTCAGCGACGTTACGTGAAGGACGTCGAACGCCGCGCCGGCGGATCGACAAATACGCCGAAGAGTCTCCGTGGGCGGCTGCGGCCGCTAGCGCGCCTCGGCGCCCATGCGCTCGCGCAGAGTGTCGCCGGTGTAGTCGGCCTGGAAGTAACCGCGTTCCTGCAACTCGGGAACGA
This sequence comes from Microbacterium terregens, assembly GCF_039534975.1. Taxonomy (NCBI): domain Bacteria; kingdom Bacillati; phylum Actinomycetota; class Actinomycetes; order Micrococcales; family Microbacteriaceae; genus Microbacterium; species Microbacterium terregens. The sequence continues at coordinate 3,120,970 of NZ_BAAAWH010000001.1, read as the reverse complement.
GCAGGGTCAGCATCGCGTCCATTCCATCGGGGAAGCTGGGCGGGTTGAGATTGAAGCCGTCGCAGGCCCGCCTGTCGAACCACTCGATCATGCTGTCCGCGATCGTGCTCGGCGTGCCGATCATCCAGCGATGACCGACGGCACGCGCGAGCTCGACCATGAGCTCCCCGACCGTCATCGACTCGGCCATACCCCGGTAGATGCGCCAGCGCTCCTGACGCTCGGGCGAGTCCACGAGCCGATCCAGGGGAATGCGGTCGGTCATCTCGAGGTCGCTGATGTCGACGTCGAGCATTCCGGACACCACCGCCCGGCCCGCGGTCGGCTCGATGCCGTTCGCGAGGTCGGCGGCCAGGTCCTGGGCCTCGGCGAGTGTCCTGCCGACGAACGGCATGATGCCGGGGAGGATCTTCACCTTCTCCGCGTCGCGGCCCTTCGAGCGGACGACCTTCTTGTAGTCGTCGTAGAAGGAGATCGCCTTGTCCAGGTCCGGCTGGATCGTGTAGATCGCGTCCGCGACGGAAGAACCCAGTTGGATGCCGGCGGGAGACTGACCGGCCTGCACGATGAGCGGGTGCCCCTGCGGCGGACGGGGCATGTTGAGCGCGCCCTTGACCGAGAAGAACTCGCCCACGTGGTCGATGTCGTGCACGCGATCGGACTCGACCCAGATGGCGCGCTCGCGGTCGTTGACGATGGCGTCGACGTCCCAGCTGTCCCACAGGGCCTTCACCACATGCACGAACTCCGTTGCGCGCCGGTATCGGTCCTCCGGAGCGGGCATGACCTCCATCCCGAAGTTCCGGTTGCCGCTCACCGAGGTCACCACGTTCCACCCGGCGCGTCCGTCGCTGAGCAGATCCAGTCCGGCGAACTGCCGTGCCACGCTGTAGGGCTGCGAATAGGTGGTGGATGCCGTCCCGAGCAGCCCGATCTTCGACGTGTGACCGATGAGGGCGCTGAGGGTCGAGATGGGCTCATACACGGAGACGCCGCGTACGCTGTTCGCCCGGATGCTGCCGGCGTCGTTGCTGTCCGCGAAGAAGATGGCGTGGAGCTTGGCGGCTTCGGCGGCCTTGGCCATGTCCGCGACGATGCTCAGCCTGCTGACCTCTTCGGACCTGCTGTTCGGCTGCCGCCACGCGTCGCTGTGGTAGCCGAAGCTCAGCATGAACATCGTCAGAATCATCTGACGATGACGTGGTTCTGTCATCGCGGTGCTCCATTCGCTTGCGCGCCCGAGGCGGGCGCCGTGACCTCATGGTGTGCGCTCGGCGAGCCCGTGGGAGACGGCGTTCCGCTCAGCTCGTGGTATCGCCCCCGGTAGAAGATCAGCGGCGCCGCGGCGGCGGGCTCCGCTCGGCCCAGGCTCCGCACGTGTCCGATGACGATGAGGTGGTCCCCGGCCTCGTGCTCGGCCCAGACCTCGCAGTCGACCCAGAGCAGCGACTCGCGCAACAAGGGGTTCCCGGAGGGCGACTCGGTCCACTCGACCCCGGCCCATCGATCCACGCCCTTGCGCGCGAACCGCGCCGACATCCCGCGCTGTCCGGCGGAGAGGACATTGACGGCGAACCGTCCGGACCTTCGCAGGCGCGGGTAGGAGTCCGACGTGCGCATCACACTGATGGACACGAGCGGCGGTTCCATGGAGACGCTGTAGAACGACTGGCAGGTGAACCCCACCGCCCCGTCGTCATCGGCGCCGGTGACCACCGTCAGCCCCGAGGCGTAATGGCCGAGGGCATCGCGGAATCCGGCGCTGTCGAAGTCGCGGGCGTCCCGTTCGCCCGAAACCGCCGCGCGCGTTCTCATGCTCTCGGCCTGACTGTCGCCGAATCGGTCAGGGCGGATCCGAGCGCGGCGACCCGCTCGATCTGCGCGCGATACTCGTCGGCGGCGCTTCGCACCTGCGGGCCGAGCGCGTTCATCTGACCCGTCACGAAGTAGAACCCGCGACCCGGGACGACGGCGCCCAGTTCGAGGAGGAGGGGGATCAGGCCGAAGGAGGGGCCGAGGGAGTGCGCCAGGTCCGCGCCCGTCTGCACCGGCACCGCGACCACGCCCTGCAGCCCGTTCGCCGGGTAACGATCGAGGAAGGCCTTGAGCAGGCCGGTGTACGTCGCCTTGTAGGTCGGCGATCCGAACAGAACCAGGTCGGACTCCGCGACCGCGGTGTTCAGCTCGGCCATCTCATCAGAGGGCCAGGAGAACATCTGGTCGGCGTGCTCGACGAGATCGATCACTCGCAGCGAGTGCTCGCTTGCGCCGATGATCGCCTGCGCGAGCTCCAGCGCCACGGTGAGTGTGCGGGACTGCGGCTTCGGGTTGCCGACGACGATGCTGACTCTCAGCGTCATGGCTGCCTCCTCTGGCTTCGTTGCTGAAGGGGATGGCGTCCCACGCGATCGAGAGATCCGAGCGGTCGTTGCGACGCCTCGTAATCCCTCAAGATCTTTTGGCCTGAAGGGGGTGCAACGGCTTACGCTGCTCGACGAACGTAACACATTCAGTTAGCCTGAAAACAAGGTCGGGCGAATGCTTCCCATCAGGTGAAAGTCGCGTTCCCCTTACCCCGCAGGTGTTCGATATTGGAAGGCACCAGCAGGTACACCCGGACGTTTTGAGCAGCTCCGCGGTTGCGGAAGTTCGCGCTCATGTTCGCCCGGCGGTGCGTCATGGCTGACGCTCCAGGACCACGGAGGACAGACCTATGGATGAGACCCCTGCCGACCCGTCGGCCAAGCGGACGGCGGCCGCACGCGTCCTGGCACTGCTGGGTGCGTTCTCTCGGGGCGGCGGCTCGCTGAATCTCTCCGAGATCAGCCGGTACGCGGACCTCTCGCTGACCACCACTCACCGGCTCGCGAAAGAAGTGCTGGAGTGGGGCGGTCTCGAGCAGGACTGCGATGGGCGCTATCGGCTGGGGCGCAAGATCCTCGACCTGGCCTCCGCCTCGACGGACGCACTCCGGCTTCGTGAAATGGTGCTGCCGCATCTGGTCGACCTGCACCGCTACACCGGTTTGACCGTGCACCTCGCCGCCCGCGACGGTGCGGACGTGGTTTATCTGGAAGCACTGCGTGCGCATCCGAACTACACGGGTGAGAACAAGATCGGCGGCCGCATGCGGTTGCACGCGACGGCGACCGGACTCGTTCTGCTCGCCCATTCCGCCTCGGAGGTCGTCGACGAGTACGTGCGCGAGCCGATGAAGGTGTACACGCCGAAGACGATCCGCGATGAGCAGACCCTTCGGGAGAGCCTCAAGATCGTGCGGCGCCAAGGGTTCGCGATCGGCAGCCAGTTCGTGACGATGCGTGCGGGGTCGATCGCCGCGCCGATCGTGAATGCCGAAGGCGTGGTGGATGCCGCGGTCGGCGTGGTCTACCTGCTCGGCGAGAGCGACCCCAATCGCCTCGCCGACCACGTTCGCGCTGCGGCCAATCGCATGTCGCGCGCGCTCGCCGAGAAGCCCGCCCCGCTGGATCCGCGCACCATCGAATTCAACCGCCGCCACGCAGGTTTCGCCTGATTCAGGGCGTTCGCCACGACAGCAGCCTCCGCGCGATCGCGCGGAGGCTGCTGTCGTGGATGCGAGCGGCTACTTGAGGTTCGAGCCCGCTGCCCCTGACGGTGCCATGCGGAATCCGCCGCCGTCGACCGCGAGCGTCTGCCCCGTGACCCAGCGGGCCTGATCGGTGAGGAAGTAGAACGCCGCGCGAGCGATGTCCCAGTTGTTGCCCTCGGTGCGGAGGATGACGTTGTCCGCCCGGACGGCGCGCTGTTCTTCGCTCATACCGCGAGCAGCGAACGCGCCCCAGATCATGCCGACCCGGACGCAGTTGACCCGGATGCCGCGGGGTGCGAGGCTGCCGGCAGCTCCGGTGGTCAGCTTCTCCAGCGCGGACTTGCCGAAGGAGTACGGCATACCCGGTCCGCGTCCCTCGGCGGCCGAGGAGGAGATCGTGACGATCGCGGAGCCCCGGTCCATGTGCTTCTGCGCGTGGCGCAGGACGTACCAGACGGCGGTGAAGTTGAGCTTCATGGCCTGTTCGAACTGCTCCAGCGTGGCGTCGAACATCGGCTGCACGCCGGTGCCGCCGATCGTGTCGGCGACGACATCGAAGGATCCGAACCGCGCCGCCGCGGCGCTGATGGCCTGCTCGACGGAATCGTCGTCGGTGACGTCGACCGAGAAGTGCTCCGCCTGCCCGCCGGCCTCGCGGATCGCATCGACGGTGCGGGCTCCGGCGGCAGCGTCGCGGTCCAGAACCGCGACGACAGCGCCGTTCTGCGCGCACAGCCAGGCGATGGCGAAGCCGATGCCGCCCTCGGGGCCGCTCAGCCCGCCACCGACAACGAGTGCGACCTTGCCGGTGAGCCAAGGCTCCGCGGCGGCGGCCAGGGGATCGGTAACGGGGACGGGCCACTTCTCAGCGGTGGTGTCGGTCATGGGTTCAGGCCTTTCTGCCAGGGGGGAGGAGGGGGATCAGCGTACGGGGAACGAGCGGCCCGACCAGAGGCCGAGAACGCGGAACACCATCGACATCGCCGCGTTCGACGTGCCGGCCACGATGATCGGAAGGGTGGCGGGCTTCGCGTCCGCCAAGGTCGGGTGGCGGTGGTCGGCAGCGAACGGTCCGCCAGGGAGATGGCTGAGTCCCTTGCCGACCGCCTGCAGTTCGGCCTCGGTGCGGCCGGCGCGGGCCACGATCCACTCACGGACGTCCTGCTTGCTCATGCCGGCGCCGGCGAACAGCTGCGCATGCGCCGGGTTGAGCAGGATGCCGGTCGGGCTGTGGCGCCCGATGAGGGCGCCGGAGCGCTGAATGGTGTCGACGAAGTCCGCCAGGACCTCTTCGGCGGAGGTGAAGCTGCGGTTGTCGACGACCTCGAAGGTGCGCACGAGGGTTGCGGCCACGGCGCTGACGCCCGGCTCCACCCCGGCTTCCTCCGAGAGCGGCTCCCACGGGCTCGCTTCCTCGTTCTCGCCGATGCACAGCTGCCAGCGTCCGACGGTGCCGACGGTGGCCTGCTCCAACTCGCGCGGACGGATGCCGAAACCGTTGCGGACGGTGAGGCCGATCGCGCGGGGGATCGTCGCGTTCGCACGGAAGCCGGGGCCGAGGACGCCGCCTTCGGAATTGATGCCCAGCTGATGCCGGATCGGGCCGTTGACGATGATGAGCGGGCCGGGGCCGCTCGTGGACTGCCAACCACCGCCGAGGGCGGCGCGTTCGGCGGAGAGGGCGTCCCACGCGGCGAGGACGACGGGGAAGTACTCGGGGAGGCACCCCGCCATGACGGCGCTGACGGCGACGTCGCGGACGGTCACGTGGCGTTCGAGCTGGGGGTGGTGGGCCGCCACCTCGTCTTCGGCGCGCTGCGTCGTCGCGAGGAAGCGCTGCACCGATTCCTCCGTCGCCGGCAGCGCCGGAAGACCGTCGGTCCAGCCGCGTCCGTAGATCTCCTCGGCCACACCGGTTGCGACGTCGGGATCGAGGGTCACGGCGATGTGTTCGCTCACGCTGCAGCCACGGCCCGTGCCGAGCCGACCAAGCGGGCCTCGACCTGCGTCGCCAGCTGCTCGCCGCGCTCCTCGATGCCTTCGGCGGTGAGGTTCGCGATCGGGTGGGCCGTCAGGAGGTAGGGGAAGTCCGGGGCGCCTTTGAGTCCCGCCATCGCGGAGGAGGGCTGGACGAAGGCGTCGGTGCAGATCACGGCGGTGGGGAGGCCGACGTTCTCGAGTGTGATGGCGTCCGCAACCGCCGACGCGCTGCAGGATCCGCAGTCACCGACGCCGATGACGACCACGTCGCAGTCCCGGATGAGCTCTTCGACGAGTTCGACCGGCAGCGGCATGGCGAATTGGGTCTTGGTGCGGGGGATGAGTGCGACCTCGGTGTGACGATCGGCGAGCCTGCTGCCGATCGCGTCCAGGATGCTGTCGGCATTGCGTTTGGTGTTGCCGAGCAGGCCGATGCGAAGCCCGGCGAGGGTCTCGGGACGCGCGGCATCCGTCGGCGTCACCGCGCTGCTCGCGTGGAAGTGCTGTGTCGGGTCGATGATCTCAGCGGTCATTGTGAAAACCTTTCTGTCCAAGCATTACGACTATCGCGCGGCTGCCGTGCTGCTGCGTGCTGGGATTCCGCGACGCGGAACCCCAGCACGCAGTGCGTCCGTCAGGAGTCAAACCCCGAGGATCAGCCCTTCCACTTCATGGTGAGCCAGTTGAGGTTGCCGCTAGGGGTCCCCTCAGCGAGCTCGGTCAGACCGTCCCAGCGGGTCGTGTTGACCGTGGGGAACCCGGCGTTGGTCCACACCAGCGGGGCGAAGAAGATCAGGTCCTTCGCACGCTGCTGCATGTCGCGGAAGTACTCGCCACGCTCTTCGCGAGCCGTGGTCGAGTTCGCTCCGGCGACGGCCGCGTCGATCTCGGCGTCGCAGATCCCCGACGGGTTGCGCGCCGACATGTGGTCCGGGTTGCAGGCATACCAGCGGGAGATGCCCAGACCGGGGTCGGCCGAGACCGTGGTGCGCAGGAAGGCCAGATCGAAGTTGTTCTGCACGTAGATCTGGTCGGTGAAGATCGCCGACGTGACTGCTTCGAGGTTGACGCCGATTCCGACATCCGCCAGCATCGACTTCGCCTGGGACGCCATCGCAACCGTGTCCGTCAGCTCCTGGATGAACTTCACGTTCAGGGTGAAGCGGACGCCATCGGCGCCGACGGGGAACCCGGCCTTGTCGAGGCCCTTGTTGATCGCCTTCACGTCGTGCGGGAAGTCCTTGTCGAAGTCGATGCTCTCGTCCTTGGCCCACGCCATGGTGCTCGGGAAGAAGCCGTCGGCGGGCTCGCCGTAGCCGGCGATGGCCACGTCCGCGAACGCCTGGCGGTCCAGTGCCGAGAAGACCAGCGCGCGCACGGCAGGGTCTGCCAGGTACTCGTTCTTGGTGTTCATCTCCACGACGACCGCCTGGGCGAAGTAACCCTCCTCGAGGTGCGCCAGCTCGGGCTTGCCCTCGATCTGGTCGAGCTGGGACGCGTCGATGGTGGCCTTGTCGAGCTCACCCGAGATCAGTGCCAGCGCGCGCGTGTTGGTGTCGGCCATGACCGGGTAGATCGCCTTGTCGACCTTGACGTCGCCGCGCCAGTAGTCCTCGTTCTTGACCAGGATGACCTCGGCGCCCGATGAGAACGACTCGAACTTCATCGGACCGGTGCCGATCGGCGCCATGTTGGCGGGGTTGGTCACGTAGTCCGTGCCCTCGTAGAGGTGCTTCGGGATGATCACCTGCTGGGAGAGGGTCTCGAGGAACGGTCCGAACTCGGAGTTGAGCTTCAGCACGACGGTGGTGTCGTCCGGGGCCTCGACGGAGTCGATGGACTTGACCAGCGAGGCGCCGTACGTCTGGAAAGCCATGATCTCGTCGAAGTTGAACTTCACATCCTCGGAGGTGAAGGGCTCGCCGTCGTGCCAGGTGACGCCCTCTTCGAGCTCGAAGGTCAGGGTCCGCTTGTCGTCGCTGAACTTCCACGACTTCGCGAGCATCGGGTGGATCTCGGACTCGTCGTCGATGTAGACCAGCGGGTCGAACACGGCGACACCGAACGCCAGCGTGACGGGCGAGTTCGTGATCTGCGGGTTGAAGCTGATCGGGTCGGCTACGATCGCGTCGATGTAGACGCTCGGGGTCGCGGGCTTCGCTGATTCGGTCGGCGCTGCGCTGGACGAACAGCCGGCGACCAGCAGGGCGGCGGACGCGAGCGCCGCGATTGCGGCGAATCGGGTCGTGCGCTTGGTCTTCATGGGACTACCTCTCTGTAGCTTCGGGCGCTGATCGCGCCGGACGCGGTGGTTTTTCAGGAATGACCGATCGGATGTCCGGTCAGAGGACGGACTCCAAGACGAGCTCGGAGGCCAGCAGACTCTGCGTGTAGGGGTGTTGCGGGTCATCGAAGATCTGCCGGGTGGGACCGGACTCGACGATCGCGCCGTCCTTCATCACGTAGACGCGGTCGGCGACCTTCTTGACCACCGGCAGGTCGTGGGTGATGAAGACGTAGCCGACGCCGAGCCGCTCGGTGAGGCCGTTCATCAGCCGGAGGACCCCGGCCTTGACCGACGCGTCGAGGGCGGAGACCGCCTCGTCCGCGACGATGATCTGCGGGTTCAGCACGATCGCGCGGGCGATGAGCACGCGCTGCCGCTGTCCGCCGCTGAGCTCCTGGGGGAATCGGTGGATGAAGGGCTCTGCGGGGGAGAGGCCCACCAGTTCGAGGGCCTCGAGCACCTTCGCGTGCACCTCGTCGCGGCCGCGGGCGATCGAGTGCAGACGGACGATCTCGCCGATCGTGCGTCCGACGGTCTTGCGGGGGTTGAGCGATCCCGATGGATCCTGGAGCACGGCCTGGACTGTCCGGCGGTAGTCCTTGCGCTGTGCGGCGTTCATCTGGTCGACGTTGATCCCGTTGATGGTGATGCTGCCGGACGTCGCCGGGATCAGGCCCAGCAGCATCCGCGCCAGCGTGCTCTTGCCGGATCCGCTCTCGCCGACGATGGCGACGAACTCGCCGCGCTGAGCGGTCAGGTTGGCGTCGACGACGGCATTGACCGGTGCTCCGCCGCGGCGCGACCGGAACACCTTCGACGCGTTGGTGACTTCGATCATGAGGTTGCTCCGCTCTGGACGAGTTCGTCGATCTCGCGGCGCATCTCCGGCGGGATCGACCACAGGTCCACGCCTTCGTCGGTGAGGCTGCGGACACTGCGCAGCAGCGCCTGCGTGTACAGGTGCTGCGGGGACTCCAGGACGCGGCGGGTCGGACCCGATTCGACGACGCGACCGGCGTACATGACATAGATCGTGTCGGTCATGCTGGCCACGACCGCCAGGTCGTGCGAGATGAGGATGAGCGAGGTGCCCAGCTTGGCGACCGTCTCGTCGAGCGTGCGCAGCACCTTGCGCTGCACCGTGGCATCCAGCGCCGTCGTCGGCTCATCGGCGAGGATGAGGTCCGGTTGCTTGGCGATCGCGATCGCGATCAGCACACGTTGCCGCTGGCCGCCACTGAGTTCGTGCGGAAAGCGGCGGGCGAGCTCTGCCGCATCGGCCAGCCCCGCAAGCTGCAGGAACCGGATGGCCTCGGGGTCTCCGGACGCGTCGCGGCCGGAGCGCGAAGCCGGATCGACCGCCTCCCGCACCTGCGCACCTACCTTCATGACCGGATTCAGGAACGTCAGCGGGTCCTGGAAGATCATGCCCACGGAGCGCGAGCGGATCTCGTCCCAGGCCCGCGCGGGTGCGCCGACCATCTCGCGGCCGTCGAAGCGGATAGACCCGGCGACCCGCACGCGCGGGTTCGTCGGCAGCAGGCCGGCGATGGCGCGGCCGGTGACGGACTTGCCTGACCCGGACTCGCCGACGATGCCGACGCGCTCGCCGCGATGGACTTCGAGGCTGACCGAGTGCACCGCTCGGATCTCCTTGCGGGGTCCGGTCGGCAGGTGCACCTCCAGGTCGGTGACGGTCAGGAAGGCGGATGAATCGGACGCCCGGGGTGCGGCATCCTTCCGTTCCTCCTGCTGGATGTCGATGTTTCCGATGGCGGTGGTCATTTCACCCTTCCGATCGACGGGTTGAGTGCGTCGTTGAGGGCGTCGCCGAGGAGATTGATGGCCAGGACGACGAGGAAGATGCACAGGCCGGGGAAGAACGCCAGCCACCATGCCGTGGAGATGTACGGCTGCGCCTGGTTCAGCAGCGCCCCCCAGCTCGGCCGGTTCGCGTCGCCGATGCCGAGGAAGGACAGCCCGGACTCGGCGAGGATCGCGCGGGCCACGGTCATGGTCGTCGCCACCAGCACGGGAGGCATCGCGTTGGGCAGGACATCGGACCACAGGATGCGCAGGCTCGAGAAGCCCGCGGCACGCTGGGATTCGACATAGCCCAGTTGGGAGATGCGCATCGCTTCGGCCCGCACGATGCGGGCCACGCCGGGCCACATCGTCAGGGCCAGGATCACCACGATGATGGCGACGTTGGTCCCGAGGATCGATGCGGCCACCAGGGCGAGGATGATGCCGGGGATCACCTGGAAGAACTCGGAGATCTTCACCAGGATCGTGTCCATGAAGCCGCCGTAGAAGCCGGCGATGCCGCCCACGACCAGCGCGAGGGTCAGACACAGGAGCGCGACGCTGAAACCCACCAGCAGCGAGACCTGACCGCCCATGAGCACGCGTGCCAGATAGTCGCGGCCCAGGTTGTCGGTGCCGAGCGGGAACTCGGCATCGGGCGGGATGAAGGGCGGATTGTTCGTGGCGAACGGGTTCCCGGTCAGCAGCGGGCCGATCAGCGACGCGACGATCATGAACAGCAGGATCGGCATGAAGATCCGCACGATCGGCTTGCGGAAGTACATCCGCAGCACGGAGTCCGGGTTGCGCGGACGCCGGGCCGCGCGTGCCGGTGGCGCCGGCGTCGGGTCTGCTGCCTGTCGGGACTGCTGCTGGACGCTCACGATTCGCTCCTGACGGGACGCTTGACTTGACTGCGGAGTCGCGGATCGACGAGGCCGTAGACCACATCGGTCACGATGTTCACGATGAGGATGGTGATGGTCAGCACGATGACGATCCCGAGTACCAGGAAGGTGTCCTGCCGTTCGATCGCGCCGATGAAGAGCAGGCCCATGCCCGGCCACCCGAAGACCTTCTCCACCAGCACCGAGCCGGCGAGGATGTGAGCGAGGCTGAGTCCGGCGACAGTCACCATCGGCAGGAGCGCGTTGGGCAGGGCGTGGCGCCACAGCGCCTGACGCTCGCTGAGGCCTTTGGAGCGCGCCGTGTCCATGAAGTCCTGACCCAGCGACTCGATCATCGATGCGCGCATGATGCGGGCCTTGAAGGCGAGTTCAGCGGTGGCCATCGTGATCAGCGGCAGGATCATGTACTGGATCTCGATGCCCTCGACGCCGTACGGCGCCTTGCCCTGCACGGGCAGCCACCCGAGCGTGACCGAGAAGACGATGATGAGCATGAGGCCGAGCCAGAAGTTCGGCAGCGAGAAGAGCGCGACCGAGCTGCCCGAGAGCAGGCTGTCGAGCCACCGCTTGCGGGTCTTGGCGGCGATGGCGCCGATGATGACCGCGCCGATCGTCGAGAGGATGAACGACGGGATGGCCAGGGCCAGCGTGTTGCCGATGCGCTCGCCGATCAACTGGGTGACCGGTACCTCGGTGCCGAACGAGACGCCGAGATTTCCGGTGAGCACGTTGCCCATGTAGATGAAGTAGCGCTCCCACAGGGGCTTGTCGAGGCCGAAGGTGGCGTAGATCTGCTGACGCAGCGCCTCCGAGATCGGCACATCGCCGACGAGCGTCTGGATCGGGTCGCCCGGGGCGATCTCCAGCAGGAGGAACAGGATCGTGATGACGACGACCAGCAGGATGAGCGACGAGAAGAGGATCTTGCCGAGATGTTTCAGGAACGCCATCAGCGGTGTGCTCCGTTCGTGAATCGCTGTCGTGGGGGCAAGAGCAGCATCGGTCGATTTCTCCTTCGAAATGCTCTGCGGCTCGACTTCGCGCCGCAGACGTCTGATGCTCGCACCCCCTCGAGGCCCGCCTGACGAGCGCTTCCACAGTGCGGAAACTGTTTCGGCGCGCGGGTTCGGGCCGTCAGGGGGATGCGACGGCGAAGCCGGAAAACAAATAACGAAACAGAGGCAATAATGCCCGCGGCCTCTCGTCGTCTTCGATATCGATTCGCGCGAAAAACGACGAAAAACGCGGCATTCGCGGGCACGCACTCGATCGCGCACCGTTCGTGAAAAGGAAACGGATGTTACTGTCTCAACGAAGCGCGCGGACTTCCGCCGTACGAAAGGGGTCCACCGTGTCGACACCACGCGGCCAGATGGTTCTGACCATGTTCATGCTGTCCTCCGGCTTTCAGATGGACAGCTGGCGCGATCCGCGGAGCCGGTCCGAGGAGATCGGCGAACTGTCGCTGATCGCCGACATGGCCACCGCGGCGGAGCGCGCCAAGCTCCACGCCGTGTTCTTCGGTGACGGCGTGGACGTCGGCACGATCCGCGACAACAACATCCGCAACACGGGCCTTTACGAACCGATCTCGTCGATGGGCGCGCTGATCGGAGCGACCGACAAGATCGGCCTGGTGGGATCGGTGTCGACGACGTTCTCGGAGCCGTACAACGTCGCGCGTCAGCTCACCGGTCTCGATCGCCTCAGCGGGGGCCGGGTGGGATGGAACATCGTCACCTCGCTCTTCGGCGGGTACCAGAATTTCGGGCAGTCCGAGATGCCCTCGCCCGAGGCCCGGTATCGGCGTGCACAGGAGTTCGTGGACGTGGCGCTGAAGCTCTGGGACAGCTGGTCGGATGACGCCGTCCTGAACGACCGCGTGTCCGGTCAGTGGGCGGACATCAGCAAGATCCGCGACATCGACTACGAGGGTGAGCACTTCAGCGTGAAAGGGGCGCTGAACATGCCCCGGTCTCCGCAGGGGCATCCGGTGCTCTTCCAGGCCGGTCAGTCACCGGCCGGGCTGCAGCTCGGGGCCTCGGTGGCGGATGCGATCTACACCGCGCAGCCCGATCTGGAGTCCATGCGCGTGTTCTCGGACCGCGTTCGTGCGCAGGCCGTGACGAGCGGGCGCGATCCGGGCAGCATCAAGATCCTGCCGGGGGTTGTTCCGATCGTGGGCAGGACAGCGCGCGAGGCGGAGGAGCTGTCGCAGGAGCTGGAGTCGTTCATCGATCTGGTCGCCGGGCGCCGGCGTCTCTCGTTCGCCGCGGGGATCAGCATCGACGACCTCGACCTCGAGGAGTCGATCCCGGCGGAGCGCTTCGTCGAGGGCCCCCAGAACAGCTCGCGGTGGCACAGTTTCCGCCGGATGGCGCTGGAGGAAGGACTGACCGTTCGTCAGATGATCGTGGCTTTCGCGCGCGCGGGCGGGCACCGGATCCTCATCGGCTCGGCCGAGGACGTGGCGCGGGACATGATCGACTGGTTCGATCGAGGCGTGTGCGACGGGTTCAACCTCGACCCGCCTTCCATCCCCGACGGCATGAATCGGATGCTGGAGCTGCTCGTGCCGCTCCTGCAGGAGCGGGGGTACTTCCAGACGGACTACACCGGCGATACCCTTCGCGAGCGAATGGGATTCGCGCGCCCGGCAGGTCGGTAGCCGGCGTGCCGGGCCGCGAACGGGGCACGGGAGTTTCGGCGGGGGACCATGGGTGAACAGGTTGCGGGCCAACCCGTGCGCATGACGGCTGAACTGCAGCTGGCCGGAGAGCTCAACCGGCTGAGCCAGCTGATGACCCGGCCGTTCCTGCGCCTTCACTCCGAGAAGCACGCGATATCGCTCGCGGAGTGGCGCGCGCTCGTCCAGATCGTGGCCGCGCCGGGGATCACGGCGACCGAGATCTGCTCGAGAACGGGACTGACCGCCATGAACGTCAGTCGCGCGGTGCAGTTGCTGCGCGCGGCGGGGCGCGTCACCGGTGAACGCGACACGCAGGACTCCCGACGCAATCTGCTGACGGCGACTCCACAGGGTCGCACGCTCTTCGACGAGCTCGCCCCGAGCGCGGAGCGCGACATCAGAGAGATACTGAGCGTGCTCAACACCGACGAGCTGGCGTTCTTCACCGCGCTGGTCACCAGGGTCGCGGCGCACGCCGATCGGACGCAGGACCCGTAGCCATCAGGCTCCGCGGCGGCCGGCACTCGGCATCCGCTCGCCTGTCACAAGACGCGCCGCGGACCGGCGTGTTGTGACAGGCGAGCAGAGGGTCATCGGAGGCCGGCGGATGGAACTCAGGTGAACTGGTTCATCGTGTTGTGCGTGCCGCCGGCCTTGAGCGCCGCATCGCCGGCGAAGTACTCCTTGTGGTTGTCGCCGATGTCGCTGCCGGCCATGTTCTGGTGCTTGACCGTGGCGATGCCCTCGCGGATCTCGCGACGCTGGACGCCGCTCACATAGGCGAGCATGCCCTCGTCGCCGAAGTAGCCCTTGGCCAGATCATCGGTCGACAGGGCGGCCGTGTGATAGGTCGGCAGCGTGATGAGGTGGTGGAAGATCCCGGCGCGGGCCGCGCCGTCCTTCTGGAACGAGCGGATCTTGTCGTCGGCCAGCTGCGCGAGCTCGGTGCCGTCGTAGTCGACGTTCATGAGCTCGGCGCGGTCGTATGCCGACACATCAGCGCCCTCCTGCACGAGCAGGTCGTACGCCTGCTGACGGAAGCTGAGCGTCCAGTTGAACGACGGGCTGTTGTTGTAGACGAGCTTCGCGTTCGGGATCTCCTTGCGGATCTCGTCGACCATGCCGGCGATCTGTTCCACGTGCGGCTTCTCGGTCTCGATCCACAGCAGGTCGGCGCCGTTGCGCAGCGCGGTGATGCAGTCGAGCACGCAACGGGCTTCGCCGGTGCCGGCCCGGAACCGGTACAGATTGCTGGCCAGACGCTTCGGGCGCAGCAGCTTGCCGTTGCGTTTGATGACGACGTCGCCGTTGCCCAGGTCCGCCTCCGAGATCTCGTCGACATCGAGGAACGCGTTGTACTGGTCGCCCAGGTCGCCGGGCTCGTTCGTGACGGCGAGCTTCTGCGTGAGCCCGGCGCCGAGCGAGTCGGTGCGGGCGACGATGATGCCGTTGTCGATCCCGAGTTCGAGGAACGCGTACCGGACCGCGTTGAGCTTCGCGATGAAGTCCTCGTGCGGCACCGTGACCTTGCCGTCCTGGTGGCCGCACTGCTTCTCGTCGGACACCTGGTTCTCGATCTGGATGGCGCACGCGCCCGCCTCGATCATCTTCTTGGCGAGAAGGTAGGTCGCCTCGGGGTTGCCGAAGCCGGCATCGATGTCGGCGATGATCGGCACGACGTGGGTCTCGTAGTTGTCGATCTGCGACTGGATGAACTCCACGGCCGTCTCATCGCCGGCGGTGCGGGCTTCGTCCAGCTGCGTGAAGAGCAGGTCGAGCTCGCGGGCGTCAGCCTGACGGAGGAAGGTGTAGAGCTCCTCGATGAGGGCGGGCACCGCCGTCTTCTCGTGCATCGACTGGTCCGGGAGCGGGCCGAACTCCGAGCGGAGCGCGGCGACCATCCAGCCCGACAGGTAAAGATAGCGCTTGCTCGTCGTCTTCAGATGCTTCTTGATCGAGATGAGCTTCTGCTGCCCGATGAAACCGTGCCAGACGCCGAGCGACTGGGTGTACACCGAGGAGTCGGCGTCGTACTCGGCCATGTCGCGGCGCATGATGTCGGCCGTGTACTGGGCGATCTCGAGTCCCGTTCTGAAACGGTTCTGCGTCCGCATGCGGGCGACGGACTCGCGGTCGATGGCATTCCAGCTGGAGCCGTACTGCTCCTTGAGTGCCCGTATGGCATCCATGTCGTCCTGGTACTGAGTCATTTCGATTCCTTCTCTGGTCACGTTGATCGGCTCGCGCGAGCCGCAGGGGGAGGGCTAGTCCGTCTCGACGAGGAACTTCGCGTACGCGGCCAGGGTCAGGAACGCGGGGAACTCCTGGCCCAGGGCCACCTCGCGGAAGGTCTCTGCGGCGTCGTCGTACCGGTCGTCCTCGCGGCGCTCGACCTCGCTCAGCACCTCAGCGATGAGCCCCTCGATGTACTCGCGGGTGATCGGGTCGCCCTCGGCGGTGGAGTGGTCCTGGTGGATCCACTGCCACACCTGGGACCGCGAGATCTCCGCGGTGGCGGCATCCTCCATGAGGTTGTCGATCGCGACCGCGCCCAGCCCGCGCAACCACGCCTCGATGTAGCGGATCGCCACCGACACGTTCGCGCGCACGCCCGCCGCGCTCACCGGCCGGCCGATGTGCACATCGAGCAGGTCGGATGCCGTCACCTGCACGTCGTCGCGCTGGCGGTCGACCTGGTTCGGCCGGTCACCGAGCACCGCGTCGAACTCGGCCTTGGCCGTCGGGATGAGATCGGGATGGGCCACCCAGGTGCCGTCGAACCCGTCGCCGGCTTCGCGCTTCTTGTCAGCGGCGACCTTCTCGAACGCGAGCTGCGTCACCTCGGGGTCACGGCGGTTCGGGATGAACGCGCTCATGCCGCCGATCGCGAATGCTCCGCGCTTGTGGCACGTCTTCACCAGCAGCTCGGTATAGGCACGCATGAACGGCACGGTCATCGTGACCTCGCTGCGATCGGGGAGCACGAATCTGGCCCCGCGGCCGCGGTAGTTCTTGATGATCGAGAAGATGTAGTCCCAGCGACCGGCGTTCAGGCCCGCGCAGTGGTCGCGCAGCTCGAACAGGATCTCCTCCATCTCGAACGCCGCCGGCAGCGTCTCGATCAGCACGGTCGCGCGGATCGTGCCGTGCGGGATGCCGATATACCGCTCGCTGAACGAGAAGACGTCGTCCCACAGCTTCGCCTCTTCGCTCGATTCGAGCTTGGCGATGTAGAAGTAGGGCCCGCGGCCGTTCGCGATCAACTGCTTCGCGTTGTGGAAGAAGTACAGGCCGTAGTCGACGAGCGAGCCGGACGCCGCCATCGTGCGACCCGAGCGGTCCGTGAACTGCAGATGGGCCTCACTCAGGTGCCAGCCGCGAGGGCGCATCACGATCGTGGGGGTGCGCTCGGCGGTGACCTCGTAGGTCTTGCCCGGGGCCGTTTCAGACGCCGGGCTGGTGAACCGCAGCTCGCCGCGGATCGCGTCGCGCAGCGACAGCTGTCCCTCGATGACGTTCTTCCACGTGGGGGAGGTGGCGTCCTCCTGGTCGGCGAGCCACACTCGGGCGCCCGAGTTGAGGGCGTTGATCGTCATCTTCGGGTCGGTCGGACCGGTGATCTCGACGCGGCGGTCTTCCAGACCCGGACCCGCCCCGGCGACCCTCCACTCGGCATCCGCCCGGATGTGCGCGGTGTCGTCGCGGAAGCGGGGGTCGTGACCGTTGCCGATCTCGAACCGGCGGCGCATGCGATCGGCGAGCCGGTCGTGCCGGCGGGCACCGAACCGCTGGTGCAGCTCGGTGAGGAACGCGACGGCCTCGGGCGTGAGGATCTCTTCGTAACGGGGACCCATGCGGCCGATGACCTCGATCGACGGCTCAGTGGTGCGGGTGGGGATGGGCTCCGTGCGCGTACGCATCGGGGTGGCGGTTGCAGGTGTCATGTCCCTGTCTTCCTGTGAGCGAGTTCGTTGAGCGTCCGAGGAGATGTTCCCGACGCGGCGTGTGCGGCGGGTCCGGCATCCCGTGATCCGTGTTCGGGATCGGTCGGTGGTGGTCGTGGCTCCACTCTGTGTGAACTTCTGGCGCCAGACCGGCCAGAACCGATGTGAAGTTTCGGCAAAGTTCTGCTTTCGTGACAGAATCGGCCCATGACGACCATGCCTACGCGGGGAAACCAGGCCGAACTGCTCGACCATGAAGAGGTGGACTCCCTCACGATCGGCCGCCGCATCCGTCAGGTGCGCACCGAGCGCGGCATGACCCTCGACGAGCTGGCGGGGGCCGTCGACCGTGCCCCGAGTCAGCTGTCGATGATCGAGAACGGACGCCGCGAGCCCAAGCTGACGCTGCTGCGGGCCATCGCGCGGGCGCTGGACACCACGCTGGACGCTCTGCTGGAGTCCGAGCCGCTCGACGAGCGCTCCGCCCTCGAGATCGGGCTGGAGCGGGCGATGCGCGGGCAGACGTTCCAGGCACTCGGGATCCCGCCGTTCCGGATCGGCAAGACCGTGCCGAACGAGGCGCTCGCCGCCATGCTGACCCTTCATGGCGAGATCGAACGGCTGCGCGACGAGCGCGCCGCCACCCCCGAAGAGGCACGGCGCGCCAACGTCGCCCTGCGGCGCCTCATGCGCACGCAGAACAACCACTTCCCCGAGCTCGAGGTCCAGGCGCAGGAGATCCTCGCCGCGGTCGATCACCCCGGCGGCCCGCTGACGCAGCGGACGGCATCCGATATCGCCGCTCATCTGGGGTTCACCCTGCACTACGTGCCCGATCTGCCGCAGACCACCCGCAGTGTCGCCGACATCAAGAACGGCCGCCTCTACCTGTCGAGTCGGCTCGCTTCCAAGGGGGATCCGCGCACCGCGGTGCTGCAGGCTCTATCCAGCCGCATCCTCGGCCACCGGGAACCGACCAGCTACGCGGAGTTCCTGCGTCAGCGCGTGGAGACGAACTACCTGACGGGTGCCCTGTTGATTCCCGAGGCGCACGCGGTGCCGTTCCTGCAGGAGGCCAAGGGTCGCCGCGCGGTATCGATCGAGGATCTGCGCGACGCGTATTCGGTGTCGTACGAGACCGCTGCGCACCGTTTCACGAATCTCGCGACCGTCCATCTGGGTATCCCGGTGCATTTCCTCAAGGTCCACGAGTCGGGGACCATCACGAAGGCGTACGAGAACGACGGCGTGAACTTTCCCACCGACCGCCTCGGCGCGATCGAAGGGCAGCCCTGCTGCCGGCGATGGACCAGCCGGGTCGTCTTCGACGTCGACGACCACTTCAACCCGTACTACCAGTACACCGACACGGGCAACGGCACGTATTGGTGCACCGCCCGCGTGGAGCTGTCCAGCGAGGGCGCGCACTCCGTCAGCGTCGGCGTCCGCTTCGACGACACCAAGTGGTTCATCGGGCGGGACACTCCGAACCGGGGCGTGTCGAAGCACTCGGTGGAGGCGTGCTGCCGTCGACCCCCCGCTGAGTTGGAGGCGGCCTGGCGTGACCAGTCGTGGCCGAACGTCCGCACCCCGCGCACGCTGCTGGCGACGCTGCCGACGGGCGCCTTTCCCGGGGTGGACACGACGGACGTGTACGAGTTCCTCGAGGCGCGCGCGCCGCGCTGAGGCCGGGGGTCGGTGGCGGGCCCGCCGCTCGTCTGTCGCGTTCTGCGGCCCGTGGCGGCGTGTTGTGACAGTGGAGCGGGGTTCGTGCGGGTCGGCTCGGCTCGGCTGTCGCGTTCTGCGGGTCGTGGCGGCGTGTTGTGACAGGCGAGCCGAGGGGCTTGCGGCGTGCGGCTTCGGTTCCGCTGTCGCGTTCTGCGGGTCGCGTCCGCGTGTTGTGACAGGGGAGCCGAAGGGCTTGCGGCGCGCAGCTTCGGTTCCGCTGCCGCGTTCTGCGGCCAACGGCGGCGTTTTGTGACGGCGGAGCGGATGCCCGGCGCGCGGATGCCCGGCGAGCGGATGCCGCGCCCGCGGCGTCAGGAACTCAGACGCAGCGCAGCCCAGAGCTCTGCCCGCACCGGGAAGGAGCCGAGGTCGACACCCAGTACGCGCTCTGCGGCCGCGATCCGCGCGCGGACGGTATGGCGGTGAACGCCGAGGGCGCGGGCGGACGCCTCGTGGGAACAGTCGTTCGCGAGCCACGCGCTCACGGTCTCGCGCAGCGCGCTGTTGTGCGCGAGATCGTGGCGGACGAGGGGAGCGAGGGCGGCCTCGGCGACCGTGCGCGCCTCGGCCGACGGCGGGATCGACAGCACTCCGGTGCCGACGGCGTCGGCGAAGTGCGAAACGAGCCCGACGCCGCGATCGCGGGCGAGGCGCGCCTGATCCATGCCGCGGGAGAACACGTCGTACGCGCTCGGGTCCGAGATCCCGATGCGCAGGTCGAATCGCTCCGCGAGCTCCTCGAGCAGGTCGGCATCCGTCGGGTTCACGACCAGCACCAGGCCGTCCTCGCCGCGTCCGAAGAACAGTCGCCCGCTGCGTTCGTCGGCGCGCAGTTCGAGCCACTCCCGCACGGCGTCGCGGCGGCCGGCCGCGGCATCCGTCATCGCCACCAGGATCGGCGCAGAAGGCAGCCCTCCCCACAGGTCGCGCGCGATGCGCCGGGCAAGAGTCGGGTCGTCGCTGTGCAGCGCGTGAACAAGGCCGGCGCGCAGGAGGGTGCGCGCGCGATCCAGTCCCTGCTGCTGCTCGAGCGCCAGACCCGCCATCGCCACGACGGCGGTGACGACGCCCCGACCCTCCTGATCGAGATCGCCCGCGGCCATCGCGATCACCCCGCGCAGGTGTCCACCGCGACCCAGCGTCTGCAGACTGAACGGGGTGTCACCGATGCGCAGCGACGATCCCGCGCGCGCCCCGCGCCGCAGCACCGCCCCCACCTCCGAGCGCAGCTCGTCGGCGGCGGCGGGCTCGAGCGCCGACGGGTGCTCGCGGGTGAGGGTGCCCGCGCCGTCGAACAGCCCGACCCACGCGTCGAGCTGCCGGGCGAGTTCGGCGAGGGTCGCTCCGAGCCCGTCGGGCCGCAGCGCGGCGAGCGAGATCGCGCGCTGCGCGGCGAGGGCCCAGCTGCGCCGCGCGTACGACTGCGCGGCGATCGCCTCCGCCCCGGCGCGCGCGACCGCGATGAACGGTGTGCGGTAGGGCACCTCGAACAGCGGCATCCGCGCCGCGCGGCACGCCTCGATCAGCAGCGGCGGGACGCCGTCGCGCACCACCTCCGTGCCGAAGCCGAGCCCCACCACGCCCCGCGTGGACAGCCGGTTCACGTAATCGCCGTAGACGGAGGCGTCCGCGGCATCCGGGAACTGCGTGCCGGTGGTCAGCAGGGCGAGTCCCTCGGAGAGGAACGGGGTGGGGTCGGCGAGGTCGGAGCTGTGCACCCAGCGCAGCGGGCGATCCAGCGCGCCGTCCTCGAACGCGTCGTCGCCCCCCTCCAGTCGAAGGCGCAGATCACGACGGGCGAGCAGTGCGCGCAGGGTGGGCGCGTCAGCGGGGGTGTCCACAAGGTCTCCGGTCGATGTACGGGGCGTACGGTGGCTACCCCCAGAATGTACATCGCGGAGCATGCGGGCGCGGCATCCCACCGCATACGCTCGCGAACATGAGCGCGTCCGCAACCGACACCGTCACCGTGCCCACCCCACTCGGGGGGCCGACCCTCCCGCAGGAGCGGCGGATCCTGACGAGCATCCCCGGTCCGCGATCGCAGGAGCTGATCGCACGCAAAGCCGCCGCCGTCGCCGCCGGGGTCGGCCACACGGTCCCGATTCAGGCCGTCGCCGCCGGCGGCGGAGTCGTCCTCGACGCGGACGGCAATTCGCTCATCGACCTGGGCGCCGGCATCGCCGTGACGACGCTGGGCAACGCGCATCCGAAGATCGTCGCGGCGGTCCAGGCCCAGGTCGCGCAGTTCACGCACACGTGCTTCATGATCTCGCCCTACGAGTCCTACGTCGCCGTCGCCGAAGCGCTCAACCGCATCACCCCGGGCGACCACGAGAAGAAGAGCGCACTGTTCAACTCCGGCGCAGAGGCGGTCGAGAACGCCGTCAAGATCGCCCGCAAGTACACCAAGAAGCAGGCCGTCGTCGCATTCGACCACGGCTACCACGGGCGCACGAACCTCACGATGGCGCTGACGGCCAAGAGCATGCCGTACAAGAGCGGATTCGGGCCCTTCGCGTCCGAGGTGTACCGCGCCCCCATGTCATACCCCTTCCGCGACGGATTGAGCGGGGCGGATGCCGCGCAGCGGGCCATCTCGATCATCGAGAAGCAGGTGGGCGCCGACAATCTCGCCGCGATCGTGATCGAGCCGATCCAGGGCGAGGGCGGGTTCATCGTCCCGGCGGACGGCTTCCTGCCGGCGTTGGTGGACTGGTGCCGCGCGAACAACGTCGTGTTCATCGCCGACGAGGTGCAGACCGGCTTCGCGCGCACCGGCGCGATGTTCGCGAGCGAGCACTTCGGAATCGTGCCCGACCTGATCACGACCGCGAAGGGGATCGCCGGGGGTCTTCCGCTGGCGGCCGTGACCGGCCGGGCCGAGATGATGGATGCCTCGCACGCCGGCGGCCTCGGCGGTACGTACGGCGGCAACCCCCTCGCGTGTGCCGCCGCCGTGGCCGCGATCGATGCCTACGAGCACGACGGACTCATCGCGCGAGCGAACGAGCTGGGTGCGATCCTCACCGAGCGCCTGTCCGCCCTCCGCGCGGCAGACCCGCGCCTGGGCGACGTGCGCGGGCACGGGGCGATGATCGCCGCCGAGTTCGTGGACCCCGCCACGGGGGATCCGGATGCCGCTCTGACCACGGCGCTCGCGAAGGCCTGCATCGCGCACGGCGTCATCGTGCTCACCTGCGGAACCTACGGCAACGTCATCCGCTTCCTTCCTCCGCTCTCGATCTCCGACGGCCTGCTGCACGAAGGACTGGACGTGTTGGCAACCGCATTGAACGACCTATAGGCGCCCGCGCCGGACCCGGTCGGGGGGACCGGGTCCGGCGCGGCTCAGCACATCCCCATCGCATCGAGCAAAGGAGCCGACATGGTCGAGCTGAACCGTGACGTCGTCATCGTAGGGGCGGGAGCCGCCGGGCTCACCGCCGCGAACGCGCTCAGGAAGGCCGGACTCTCGGTCGCCGTGCTGGAAGCGCGCGATCGCGTCGGCGGCCGGCTGTGGACGGACGTCATCGACGGGGCGATGCTCGAGATCGGCGGCCAGTGGGTCTCGCCGGACCAGGACGCGCTGATCGACACCCTCGCCGACCTGGGCCTGGAAACATACGATCGCTACCGCGAGGGCGACTCGGTCTACGTCGACCAGACCGGACGGCTGACACGGTTCACCGGCGAGATCTTCCCGGTGCCGCCTGCCACCGAGAAGGCGATGGTCGACCTCATCGACACGCTCGATGGGCTCGCCGCCCAGATGGATCCCGATCGACCGTGGGAGCACCCCGACGCCGAGGCGCTGGATCGCATCTCCTTCGAGGCGTGGCTGGCCGAGCGGACGGACGATCAAGAGGCCCGCGACAACATCGCGCTGTTCATCGCGGGCGCGATGCTGACCAAGCCCGCGCACGCGTTCTCCACGCTGCAGGCCCTGCTCATGGCTGCCAGTGCCGGGAGCTTCTCGCATCTCGTGGATGCCGACTTCATCCTCGACAAGCGCGTCGTGGGAGGACTCCAGCAGGTTCCGCTGCTGCTGGCGGAGCGCCTCGGTGACGACGTGTTCCTCGGCCGGCCCGTGCGCACCCTCGAGTGGGGAGACGGCACAGGTGTCACCGCGATCGCGGACGACGTGACGGTCCGCGCCCGCTTCGCGATCCTCGCCCTCGCGCCGAACCTCTACCCGCGCATCTCGTTCGTGCCGGCCTTGCCGCGACTGCAGCACCAGATGCACCAGCACCTCTCGATGGGCTTCGTCATCAAGGTCCACGCCGTCTACGACCGTCCGTTCTGGCGCGAACAGGGATTGTCGGGCACCGCCTTCAGCCCGTACGAGATCTCGCACGAGGCGTACGACAACACCAACCACGGCGACGAGCGGGGCACGCTGGTCGCGTTCGTCTCGGACCGCAACGCCGACGACGTGTTCCGCGTCTCGGCGGGGGAGCGCAAGGAGCGCATCCTCGAGTCCCTGTCCCACTACTACGGGCCCGAGGCGAAGAATCCCGTCGTGTACTACGAGAGCGACTGGGGATCCGAGGAGTGGACCCGCGGTGCCTACGCCGCCAGCTTCGATCTCGGAGGGCTGCACCGCTACGGCGCAGACCTGCGGGACCCGGTCGGACCGATCCACTTCGCCTGCAGCGATCTCGCCGGCGCGGGCTACCAGCACGTCGACGGCGCGATCCGCATGGGGCGGCTCGTCGCCTCGCACATCATCGAGGAGGCGCGCGCATGAGTGGTCGGATCGTCGTCGGCTACACGGCCACGGACACGGGAGAGGATGCCGTCGCCCTCGGTGCGCGCCTGGCCGCAGCATCCGGATCCTCGCTTGATGTGGTGGTCGTCCTCCCCAGCGACGGACGCAGCGTGATCACACCACCGGACGCGAGCTACGACCGCTATCTGAAAGACCAGGCCGCCATCTGGCTGGATGCCGCGACCTCCCGCATCCCGGAAGGCACGACCGTCAGCACGAATGTGCGCTACGCCGACTCCTTCGCCGAGGGCCTGGAAGCTGCCGCGCAGGAGTTCGGTGCAACGCACATCGTCGTCGGCGCCGCCAACGGCGGCCGGCGCGGCCGGCATCGCCTGGGCTCGGTGGCCACCGAACTGCTCCACTCCTCGACCGTCCCGGTCGTCCTGGCGCCGGAAGGCTCGCGGCGGGTCGATCCGGCGATCGGGGTCACCCGCATCACCGCCGCGATCGGCACGCGGCCGGGCGCGGACGCGCTTCTGGAGGAGGCCACCTCGCTCGCGGATGCGACCGGCGCCGAACTCCGGCTGCTGTCCCTGGTCACCGTCGACCTGCCGGCCAGCGTCGACACGGGCGTCATCCGGGTCGCGGGCGCCGCGCACGCGGATGAGGTGCTCGCGAAGGCGCGCGCCGCGCTCGCCGGTGGCGGCGACGCCGAGGCGATCGTAGGCCGCGGGGACAGCATCGAGGACGCCGTGCAGAACCTCAGCTGGGAGCCCGGCGAGCTGGCGATCGTCGCCTCGAGCCGTCTCGCGCAACCCCGACGGCTGTTCCTCGGCTCGACGGCGGCCAAGATGCTCCATGAACTTCCCGTTCCCATGATCGTGGTGCCGCGTACGCGGGCCTCGGAAGGAGAGTCGCGATGAGCGATCACCTGGGTGCTGCGGCGCCGCTCGCCCCTCCGGCCTCCGAGGGCGGTGGCGGACTCTCGTCGAAGGGTCTGAGCGCCGGCACCGTCGGCCTCATCGGTGCCGTCGTCATCGGCATCTCGTGCATCGCGCCGGCGTACACGCTGACCGCCGCCCTCGGCCCGACAGTGTCGGAGGTCGGGTTCCAGGTGCCCGCGATCATCCTCGTCGGGTTCATCCCGATGCTGCTGGTCGCGTTCGGCTACCGCGAGCTGAACCGGCAGATGCCCGACGCGGGAACGTCTTTCACCTGGGCGGCGCGCGCATTCGGTCCCTGGGTGGGCTGGATGGCCGGATGGGGCCTGATCGCCGCCACGATTCTGGTGCTGTCCAATCTCGCCGGCATCGCGGTCGAGTTCCTCTTCCTGCTGATCGACCAGATCGCCGGCAGCCCCGGATCGATCGCCGAGCTGGCATTCAATCCGTTCATCAACGTCGCGGTCTGTCTGCTGTTCATGCTGGGCGCCACGACGATCTCGTACCGCGACATGCAGACCACACAGAAGCTGCAGTACGTGCTGGTCAGCTTCCAGGTGCTGGTGCTGGTGATCTTCTCGGTCGCGGCATTCGTCCATGTCGCGCAGGGCAACGCATTCGACGCGAGTCCCGTCGAGCTCTCGTGGTTCAACCCGTTCGCGGTCGGCTCGATCACGGCGGTGGTGGCGGGTCTGTCCCTGTCCATCTTCATCTTCTGGGGGTGGGACGTGACCCTCACGATGAACGAGGAGACCAAGGACCCCGAGCGGACGCCCGGTCGGGCGGCGACGCTCACGGTCATCACGATCGTCGTGCTGTACCTGCTGATCTCCGTCTCGCTCCTCGCCTTCGCGGGCACCGGCTCCGAGGGGCTGGGCCTGGGCAACGAGGACATCCAGGCCAACGTCTTCTTCTTCCTTTCCGGCCCCATCCTCGGCCCGCTCGCGTTCCTCGTCTCGCTCGCCGTCCTGACCAGCTCGGCGTCGTCGCTGCAGTCCACGTTCGTCTCGCCCGCCCGCACCCTGCTGGCGATGGGACACTACGGCGCCCTGCCGCGGCGGTTCGCCGAGGTCAGCCCGCGGTTCTTCACCCCGGGATTCGCAACGATCGTCTCGGCCGTCGTGGCCTCGGTCTTCTACACGATCATGCGATTCGTGAACGAGAACGTCCTGTGGGACACGATCACCACGCTCGGTCTGATGATCTGCTTCTACTACGGGATCACGGCGTTCGCCTGCGTCTGGTATTTCCGCAAGCAGTGGTTCGATTCGGTCCGCAACGTGTTCTTCACGCTGCTGTTCCCGCTCGTGGGCGGAATCATCCTGGCGGTCCTGTTCGGCATCACCCTCGTCGAGAGCATGGACCCCGACTACGGCAGCGGCACCGAGTGGTTCGGTCTCGGCAGCGTGTTCGTCCTCGGTGTCGCGATCATCGGCATCGGCCTCATCATCATGATCTGGCAGGCGATCAGGCGACCGGCGTACTTCCGCGGCGAGACGCTCTCCATCGACGCCCCCGCCAGTCTGCGCCGCAGCCGCCGATAGGCAGCCCGGCCGACGGCAGACTTCGACACCTCAGCAAGGAGAAACCATGACTGACTACGCAGTGGTCAACCCGGCCACCGGCGAGACCCTGGCCACCTACCCCCTCGCGACGGACGCGGAACTCGAGCAGGCGCTCGCGACGGCGGATGCGGCATCCCAGGGCTGGGCTCGCACGTCCACCGTGGCCGAGCGCGCTGCACTGCTGCGCCGGGTCGCCGAACTGCACCGCGAGCGGCGTGACGAGCTCGCCGCGACCATCGTGCGCGAGATGGGCAAGCCACTGTCGGCAGCGGTGGGCGAGGTGGACTTCGCGGCCGACATCACCGAGTTCTACGCCGACAACGCCGAGCGGATCATGAAGGATCAGCCGATCGACATCCTCGGCGAGGGGACCGCGGTCATCCGCCGTTCCCCGCTGGGCGTGCTCCTGGGAATCATGCCGTGGAACTTTCCGTACTATCAGGTGGCCCGGTTCTCCGCGCCGAACCTCCTGATCGGAAACCCGATCCTGCTCAAGCACGCGCCGCAGTGCCCGGAGTCCTCTGCCGCGATCGAGGCGATGTACCGGGATGCCGGGTTCCCCGAGGGTGCGTACACCAACCTCTATCTGACCAACGAGCAGGCCGCCGCGGTCATCGCCGATCCCCGCGTGCGCGGCGTCTCGGTGACCGGATCCGAGCGCGCCGGCGCCGCCGTCGCGGAGATCGCCGGTCGCAATCTCAAGAAGGTCGTGCTCGAGCTCGGCGGTTCGGACCCCTTCATCCTGCTCTCCACGAATGATCTGGATGCCGCGGTGCAGGCCGCCGCGGAGGCCCGGCTGGACAACACCGGGCAGTCCTGCAACGCGGCCAAGCGGTTCATCGTCGCCGACGAGCTGTACGAGCCTTTCCTCGAGAAATTCGCCGCCGTGATGTCCGGCTCCAAAGTCGGCGACCCGTTCGCGGAGGACACGGTGCTGGGTCCGCTCTCGTCGCTCGTCGCGGCGGAACGGCTGCAAGCCCAGGTCGACAAGGCGGTCGCGCAAGGCGCCCGGCTCGTCGCCGGTGGTCAGCGCGACGCCGCCTTCTTCCCGGCGACGGTGCTCACGGACGTGACCCCCGAGATGGACGCGTATCGGGAAGAGTTCTTCGGCCCGGTGGGCGTCGTCTACCGCGCGGTGGACGAGGAGGATGCTGTCCGCATCGCCAACGACACCCCGTTCGGTCTCGGCTCCTACGTGTTCACCACGGACGACCAGCAGGCGCAGCGCGTCGCCGACCGGATCGAGGCCGGCATGGTCTACGTCAACCTCGTGCTCGCGGACTCTCCGGAACTGCCGTTCGGGGGCGTCAAGCGCAGCGGCACCGGCCGCGAGATGGGTTTGCTCGCCGCGGACGAATTCGTGAACAAGAAGCTCGTCCGCGTCGGCCCCTAGCCCGTCATCCCTCCCGAGTGCACGGCGTGCCGCCGGGTGCACGGGTTGTCCACGTGGACAACCCGTGCGGTGGGCGCGAAGCCGTGCACTCGGCGCGACGCCGGGCCCCGTGCGCGTTCGACCGCATCCAGCCCATGCCGTACACTGGAATGAGCAGTTGAAGTCTGCATTCTTTCGCCATGCCCGCTGCGGGTCAGCTCCCTCTCATACAGGTCGCGGTGCGAGTGTGCAGGCAACCTGAGGCCGCAGGTCTCTAGGGCGGTAGCTCAATTGGCAGAGCAGCGGTCTCCAAAACCGCAGGTTGCAGGTTCGATTCCTGTCCGCCCTGCGCGTCAGCCGAAGCTGACACATGGAAGGTAATCAGGTGGGTTCGATGGTCCAAGACGAGCCGAAGGGCGAGGTCGTCGCCGCGAGCGGCGCACCCCGTACGAAGAAGCCGAACATCTTCGCTCGCATCGCGCTGTTCATCCGTCAGGTGTTCGCGGAACTTCGCAAGGTCGTCACGCCGACGCGCCAAGAACTGATCAAGTACACGGGCGTCGTGCTCGGGTTCGTCGTCGTCATGATGGCGCTGGTCTACGGCCTGGACCTGCTGTTCGTATGGGTGACGACCGTCGTCTTCGGCGTTCCCGCCTGACCACTTGAGTTGCACCGCGGGGCGGATCGATGAATCCGGCGCCCACGAAACGGAAGAGAACGCAATTGTCTGAAAGATATGTAGACGACGCCGACTGGGCGACCGCCGCAGAGCAGTCGTCCGAGGACGACGAAGCCCAGGAGGGCAACATCCTCGCCGAGGAGGACCGTGCGAACACGCCGGCCGAGCACCTAGCTGTGCACATCGTGGACGACGAGGCAGAAGACCTCTCGGATCTGGACGACATCGACATCGACGACCCGGAGGCGGACGCAATCGTGAACGACGCTCTGAACATCGACAAGGCCGACGAGGCCGAGGCCGCGGCTGAGGTCCTCACCGACTCGCTCGCGGACGAGGTCGCCGAGTACGCGGCCGACCACGCCGATGACGTGACCCCCTACGACGGTCCCGACATCAACGGCGACGAGGACAGACCTGTGCTCGACGCGGAGTTCGTGGCGGAGGTGGATGCCGCAGCCGAGGTCGTCGACGACGTCGAAGCATCCGTCAGCCCGGCCGATGCCGCAACGATCGAGGGCGACCTCGATGTGGCAGACGCCGAGGGCGCCGACGATCCGACCGAGGCCGACGCCGATTCGACCGAGGCCGAGGCCGAGGACGCCGACGACGAGGACGCCGAGGAAGACCCCTACGAAGCGTTCCGCACCGAACTGCGCAGCCTGCCGGGCAAGTGGTACGTCATCCACTCGTACGCCGGTTTCGAGCGCAAGGTCAAGGCGAACATCGAGCAGCGCAAGTCCACACTCGAGGTCGAGGACGACATCTATCAGGTCGAGGTCCCGATGGAGGACGTCGTCGAGATCAAGAACGGGCAGCGCAAGATGGTCACGCGCGTCCGGATCCCCGGCTACGTGCTCGTCCGCATGGAGCTCAACGAAGACACCTGGTCGGTCGTACGGCACACGCCAGGCGTCACCGGCTTCGTCGGCAACGCGCACAACCCGACCCCGCTGCGCTTCGAAGAGTCCTTCACGATGCTCAAGAGCCTCGTGGAGATCAAGGAGGTGGCACCCGCCAAGGGCACCGCCGCCAAGGGTGGGCACGCCGTCGCGCGCAGCATCCCCGCCGAGGTCGACTTCGAGGTCGGCGAGACCATCACGATCAAGGAAGGCTCGTTCGCGGGCCTGCCCGGAACGATCAGCGAGATCAAGCCCGAGAGCGGCAAGCTCACTGTCCTCGTCTCGCTCTTCGAGCGTGAGACCCCGGTCGAGCTGTCGTTCGACCAGGTCACGAAGCTTTGACGCGATCGGGTCAAGGTTGAGCAACGCGCGAAGCGCGCGTATCGAAACCCCATAGAGACTTCCCCGGTTCGCCGGGGGGAACCGCTGCTCGGAAATGCCGGGCGTGCGGGAGAACGGATGGGATCTCTTCACCCGTTTGTGAAGAGAAGAGCATCCGCTCGATGAAAGGAAAAGGAAATGGCACCCAAGAAGAAGGTGACCGGCCTGATCAAACTCCAGATCAAGGCTGGCGCCGCCAACCCGGCGCCGCCGATCGGGCCCGCGCTCGGTCAGCACGGCGTCAACATCATGGAGTTCTGCAAGGCCTACAACGCCGCCACCGAGGCGCAGCGTGGCAACGTCATCCCCGTCGAGATCACCGTCTACGAGGACCGCAGCTTCACGTTCATCCTCAAGACGCCGCCCGCGGCTGAGCTGATCAAGAAGGCCGCAGGGGTCACCAAGGGCTCACCGACGCCGCACACGACCAAGGTGGCAAAGCTCACCAAGGCTCAGGTGCGCGAGATCGCCGAGGTCAAGCAGCCCGACCTGAACGCGAATGACCTCGAGGCCGCCTCGAAGATCATCGCCGGCACCGCCCGTTCCATGGGCATCACGGTTGAGGACTGAGGGAGACAACGATCATGGCTACCAAGTCCAAGGCCTACCAGGCCGCCGCCGCGAAGATCGCGGCTGACAAGTTCTACACGCCCACCGAGGCCGTCGCCCTGGCGAAGGAGACCGGTTCGGCGAAGTTCGACTCGACCGTCGAGGTCGCGCTGAAGCTCGCCGTCGACCCGCGCAAGGCGGACCAGATGGTGCGCGGCACCGTCATCCTGCCCCACGGAACCGGCAAGACCGCTCGAGTGATCGTCTTCGCGACCGGTCCGGCCGCTGAGGCCGCGATCGCCGCGGGCGCCGATGAGGTCGGCGGCGCCGAGCTCATCCAGCGCGTCGCCGACGGCTGGACCAACTTCGACGCCGCCGTGGCGACCCCGGAGCTCATGGGCCAGGTCGGTCGTCTCGGAAAGGTGCTGGGCCCCCGCGGCCTCATGCCGAACCCGAAGACCGGCACCGTGACCCCCAACCCGGCCAAGGCCGTCGAGGAGATCAAGGGCGGAAAGATCGAGTTCCGCGTCGACAAGCACGCCAACGTGCACTTCGTCGTGGGCAAGGCGTCGTTCTCGGCCGACCAGCTCGACGAGAACATCCAGGCTGCGCTGGAGGAGATCATCCGCCTCAAGCCGTCCAGCTCGAAGGGCCGCTACATCCAGAAGGGTGCTGTGTCGACCACGTTCGGCCCCGGCATCCCGCTGGATGTCAACTCGCTGTAAACACCCGGCGATCGCCGAGCGGCCCCGCCGCTTCGTCGAGATCCGTGAGGGGCTCCGCCACCAGGCGGGGCCCCTTCGTGGTTCCCGGGAACCGGCCGCCTTGCGCTGCCGCGCCCGCGCCGGCCCACGCGGTTCCTTCTCGCCGTCCTCGTCCCCGTCACATCCGTGCCCCGGACGCGGGTGAGGCGTAGCGTCGAAGGACCCGCACCGCGAAAGGGAGCGCCATGCCCGCGAGACTCCGAGACCTGCTGGGGATCGATGAGCCCATCGTCCTGGGGCCGTTCGGCGGCGCCTCCTCGGTAGAGCTGACCGCTCTGGTGAGCGAGCGCGGCGGGCTCGGTTCGTTCGGGCTGTACGGGTACTCGCCCGAGCGCATCCACGAGGTCATCGGGAGCCTGCGCTCCGCCACGGATCGCCCGTTCGCCGTCAACCTCTGGCTGCCGACCGGCGACGAGGTGACGCCCGGGGATCTGGACCTGCAGCCATACCTCGATGCCGTCGCGCCCCTGTACGCTGAGGTCGGAGTGCGACCCCCGACACCGCCCGCCGTGTTCCTGCCTTCTTTCGACGAGCAGTTCGACGCTGTTCTGGATGCTGCACCGGCCGTCGTGAGCTTCGTCTACGGCGTGCCCGCGCCGGACGTCATCGACCGCGCGCATCGGCGGGGACTGCGCGTGCTCGCCACCGCGACCACCGTCGCAGAGGCCAGGGCGCTGCACGAAGCCGGCGTGGACGCGATCGTCGCCAGCGGGATGGAGGCCGCGGGCCACCGGGTGTCGTTCCTGCGCCCCGCCGAGCAGTCGCTCGTCGGCCTCTTCTCGCTCCTTCCGCAGGTGGTGGATGCTGTCAGCGTGCCGGTCATCGCGGCGGGCGGCATCGCCGATCGGCGCGGGGTTTCGGCCGCATTCGCGCTCGGCGCCTCCGGCGTGCAGGTCGGCACGGCGTTCCTGCGCGCCCGCCAGTCGGCGGTGCCCGAGTCGCACCGCACCGCCATCTGCGACGCGGACGACACCTCCACGGTGCTGACCCGTGCGATGAGCGGTCGCCTCGCCCGCGGCATCCCGAATCGCGCGATGCGCGAGATCGAGACCAGCGGCCCGGTCGCCCCGTTCCCGGCGCAGAACTGGCTGACGGGTGCGTTCCGGGTCGAGGCGGCGAAGCAGGGCCGTGGGGATCTGCTGTCGCTGTGGGCCGGTCAGTCCGCTGCGCTGGCCACACGCGAGGACGCCGGCGAGGTGTTCGCCGAACTCCTGGCCGGCGTTCCGCGCTGACGGCCGCGTGAAACGCAGCGTAACGGTATTCGGAGCCTGCCCCGACGCGTGATGTACTGATTCGTCTTGCCCGCCGACACCCGGGCCGAATCACAGGAGCACCACAGCCGCATGTCACGTCGTACCGCCTTCGCAGCCATCGTCCTCGCCGCTTCCGCCGCTCTCACGCTGTCCGCGTGCAGCAGTGGCTCCGGTCCGGAGTCATCCGCGCCCGCCGACGAGTTCGGCCTGGTCAACGCCGGCACCCTCACCGTCGCGACCGAGGGCACCTACCGGCCCTTCAGCTTCCATGACGCGTCCGGTGACCTCGTCGGCTTCGACGTGGAGATCGCCGAGGCCGTCGCCGAAAAGCTCGGACTCGAGATCTCGTTCCAGGAGACGCAGTGGGACGCGATCTTCGCCGGGCTGGAGGCGGGCCGCTTCGACGTCATCGGCAACCAGGTCTCGATCAACCCTGAGCGCGAGGAGAAGTACCTCTTCAGCGAGCCGTACAGCGTCTCGCCGGGGGTCATCGTGGTCCCCGAGGACGACAACTCCATCTCGAGCTTCGCCGACCTCGCCGGCAAGACGACGGCCCAGTCGCTCACCAGCAACTGGTACGAACTCGCTCAGGAGAGCGGCGCGACCGTCGAGGCGGTCGAGGGCTGGGCTCAGGCCGTCGCGCTTCTGAAGCAGGGCCGGGTGGATGCCACCATCAACGACAAGCTCACCTATCTCGACTACGAGACCACCGATGGCCCGACCGGTCTGAAGATCGCCGCCGAGACCGACGACCCGGCCAGCAGCGCGTTCGCCTTCACGAAGGACAAGCAGGCGCTCGTCGACGCGATCGACAAGGCGCTGGACGAACTCCGCGAAGAGGGCGTGCTCGCCGAGATCAGCGAGAAGTACTTCGGCGCCGACGTCACATCGTAATTCTGGTGAACCGGCCCCGCGCGTCGGCGGTGGCCGGGGTCGGTGAGGAGGGGCGATGGACGAGACCTGGTCCCTGATCGTCGACTCGTTCTGGCCGCTGCTGTGGGCCGGACTGCGCGGCACCATCCCGCTGGCGCTGGCGTCGTTCGCGATCGGGCTCGTGCTCGCGCTCGGGGTCGCGCTGATGCGCATCTCGGCGAATCGTGTCCTGTCCGCGATCGCGCGGTTCTACATCTCCGTCATCCGAGGCACCCCGCTGCTGGTGCAGCTCTTCGTGATCTTCTACGGGCTGCCCTCCCTCGGCATCGTCGTCGACCCCTGGCCGGCGGCGATCCTCGCCTTCTCGCTCAACGTCGGCGGGTACGCTGCCGAGATCATCCGCGCAGCGATCCTGTCCGTGCCGAAGGGGCAGTGGGAGGCCGGCTACACCGTCGGGCTCTCGCACAGCACGCAGCTCCGGCGGATCATCCTCCCGCAGGCGGCGCGAGTGTCGGTGCCGCCGCTGTCCAACACCTTCATCTCGCTCGTGAAGGACACCTCGCTCGCATCGCTGATCCTGGTCACCGAGCTGTTCCGTCAGGCCCAGACCATCGCCGCCTTCACATACGAGTTCATGATCATCTACCTCGAGGCAGCGCTCATCTACTGGCTCTTCTGTCTTGTGCTCTCCACCGGACAGAGCGCCCTGGAGAAAAGACTGGACCGCTATGTCGCCCATTGACGTGCCCGGCTCCGATCCGCTGGCTCCGCCCGCGGCGGGACTCGACGGTCCCCTGCTGCGGGTGCGCGGACTGACGAAGAGCTTCGGTGCCAACCAGGTGTTGAAGGGTGTGGACTTCGAGGTGCGGCGCGGCGAGGTGGTCTGCCTCATCGGTCCCAGCGGCTCCGGCAAGACGACGGTGCTGCGCACGCTGAACGGACTGGAGACACCCGACGGTGGGGTGATCGAATTCGCGGATGCCGGGGAGACGGACTTCTCGAAACCGCCGACCAAGGCCCAGCGGATCGCGCTGCGCGATCGGTCGGCCATGGTGTTCCAGCACCACAACCTGTTTCCTCATTTGACGGTGATCGAGAACGTCGTCGAGGGACCGGTCCACGCCCACCGCGTGCCGAAGGCGCTCGCGGTGGAAAGGGCCGAACGGCTTCTGGACCGCGTCGGACTCGCTGACAAGCGGGACGCGTACCCGTTCCAGCTGTCGGGCGGACAGCAGCAGCGCGTCGGTATCGTGCGCGCACTGGCGCTGCAACCGGATCTGCTGCTCTTCGATGAGCCGACGAGCGCACTGGACCCCGAGCTGGTCGGAGAGGTCCTCGTGGTCCTCAAGGAGCTCGCCGACGAGGGATGGACGATGGTCATCGTCACGCATGAACTCGCCTTCGCCCGAGAGGTCGCGGACGAGGTCCTCTTCTTCGATGACGGCGTCATCCTCGAGCGCGGAGCACCCAAGGCACTGCTCGCGAACCCCACTCACGAGCGGACGCGGCGCTTCCTCGATCGGATCCTGCGCCCGTTCGAGGGCTGATCCGACGCTCTGCTGCCGCGTCTACGCCGTCACCGCCCGGTGCGCGCGTGCGTGGGTCACCTCCACCCAGGGGCTCCACACGAACCACGTGGGCAGCGCAGCGACGAGGCGGGGCGAGCCGCTCACCGAGATCGCACCGGACCCGACCGCGTCCTGCCAGCGACGGTATCCCTGGAAGACGTCCGCAAGATCCCCGGTGGCCATGGTCACCACCAGATCGACGTCGAAGCCGGGATGCTGTGTGCAGACCGACACTGCGTCATGCTCCAGCACGAACCAGATCGTCTGCGGATCCGGTGCCGTGTGGCGCCACTCGATCACGGTGCGGTGAGGCGGGAACCGCTCGGGATCGATGCGGCGATGCATCCACCACATGAGCGTCGTCGGCTCCACGGTGCGAGGCTCCAAACCGTCGAACAGCCACTCGATCGACCAGCGAGCGAGGCTGTCCAGAACCCGTTCGAGGTCCCGTCCCGCCGGGGTGAGGTAGTACTCGCTTCCTCGTCCGGTCGGCGAGGGCCAGGTCTCCACCACACCGTTCCGCTCCAGGTGTCGCAGACGCTGCACGAGCAACGAACGCGAGATTCCGGGCAGCGCGCGCGCGATGTCGTTGAATCTCGTGTTGCCCAGCACGAGTTCCCGCACGATCAGAGGAGTCCACCGGTCGGCCATGACCTCGCTGGCCATCGCGACGGGACAATACCGCCCGTAATCTGCCATGGATCCATGGTCCCGCCGCACGTCGGCCTGCGGTAGTCCCGAATCTGGACCGGCCGGGTCGCGATCGTGCACTGGAGCGCTCGGTGGCTGCCGGCGGATGCTGTCCTCATGAGCACCATTGAAACCATCCATGACAGCACAGCAGCCCACGGTTCCGCGTCTCTGAGGGAACGCGCGAACGGCATCGGGCAGACCCTGGCCGCCCACGCGGCTCGTCACGACCGGGACGGCACGTTCGTGACCGAGGCGTACGAGGCGCTCCGCGACGCGGGCCTGCTCAGGGCAGGTGTCCCACGGGAACTCGGCGGCGACGGCGCGACGATCCGCGAACTCGCGGACCTCCAGCGCACGCTCGGGCACTACTGCGGAGCGACCGCGCTCGCCAGCGCCATGCACCAGCACGTGACGTGCTTCACGGCCTGGCGGTACCGGCGCGGCCTTCCCGGCGCGGAAGCGACGCTCCGCCGCATCGCCGACGAGCAGATCGTGCTCGTCTCCACCGGAGGGGGCGACTTCACGCACCCTGCGGGCCGGGCCATCGCCGTGGACGGCGGCTATCGCGTCAGCGGACGCAAGCGCTTCGTGAGCCAGGGCGCGGTCGGCACGGTGATGTCGACGATGTTCCCGTTCGATGACCCGGAGCGCGGCATGCGCGTGCTGAACATGGCGATCCCGTTCGCCTCTGAGGGCGTCGTCGTGGCCGACAACTGGGACGTGCTCGGCATGCGCGGCACCGCGAGTGACGACGTCGTGCTGACGGATGTGTTCGTACCCGAGGAGCGCGTGCTCGCCGATCGCCCGTACGGCGTGATCGACCCCCCTCTTCAGGTGATCGCGAGCATCGGGTTCTCGATCATCTCCGGGGCCTACCTCGGGGTCGCCGAGGCGGCCTACGCGGAGGCGGTCACCGTCGGCGCCCGGCACCCCGACGACCCTACCGTCCAGCGAGCGCTGGGTCTGATGAGCCAGCGACTGCAGGTGGCCTCGTGGGCGCTGGAGGGCGCTCTGACGCAGCTCGGTGACGATCCGACACCCTCGTACGACGGGTTCCTCGCGGTCATGGCGGCCAAGGCCGAGATCGCGCGCGCCGGGGTCGAGGTGTGCGATCTGGCCATGCAGGTGGTCGGTGGCGCCGGGTACTTCAAGGGTTCGATCGTCGAGCGCTCCTATCGCGACATCCGCGCGGCGGCCTTCCACCCGCTCACCCCGGAGGCGACGCTGGTGGCGATGGGACGGCACGCACTGGGTCTGCCGCAGGGATGACCGGGCGGTCCCTCCGCGGGGACGGTCTCAGTCGAGCACCCGGAATCCGCGCTCGCCGGTGGGAGCGGCATCCGTCACCCGGGCGCTGTCCACTCGCGCACCCGGAGGGCCCGCCGCCATCCAGGCGAGCACCTCGTCGATCTGCGCGGGCGGGGCTTCGATCTCCGCTTCGACCGTGCCGTCCCGGCGGTTGCGCACCCACCCGGCGACGCCGACCTCGACGGCGATCATCCGCATCGTGTAGCGATAGCCCACGCCCTGTACGTCGCCGCTGACCGTCACGTGCACTCGCTTCATGCTCCCATCGTGGCGCGCACGGGGGTGTGCTGGCGAGGGGCGCGGTGAAAGGATGCCGTCATGGGAACCGTGGACGACTATCTGAGCGGACTCGCCCCGGCCGACCGCGAGGCGATCGAGCGCATCTACACGCTCGCCCGCGAAGAGGTGCCGGAGGCCGAGCAGGGCAAGGGGTACGGGATGCCGGCGCTGGTGTACCGCGGCAAACCGCTCATCTCGGTCATGCGGGCGCGCCGACACATCGGCGTGTACCCGTTCAGTCCGGATGCCGTGACCGCGGTCGCCGCGGACGTGGATGAAGTGGAGGGTTCGGGACTGGACAAGGGCACCGTCCGCTTCCAGCCCGACCATCCGCTGCCCGACGAGGTCGTGCTCGCCCTCGTGCGTCGGCGTCGGGACCAGATCGACGGCTGACCTGATCGCCGGCCCCGGTCAGCGGGGGAGGATCAGACTCACACCGATGCCGACCATGACCACGGCGATCACCGCGTCCAGGATCCGCCACGCCCGCGGTGTGCCGAGCCACCGGCTGAGGTAGCGGGCGCCGAACGCCAGCGCGAAGAACCAGACAACGCTCGCCGTCATCGCTCCGGCCGCGAACAGCCAGCGCGCGTCCCCGTGCGTGCTGGCGATCGAGCCCAGCAGGA
This sequence comes from Microbacterium terregens, assembly GCF_039534975.1. Lineage (NCBI taxonomy): Bacteria > Bacillati > Actinomycetota > Actinomycetes > Micrococcales > Microbacteriaceae > Microbacterium > Microbacterium terregens. The sequence continues at coordinate 3,083,593 of NZ_BAAAWH010000001.1, read as the reverse complement.
ACACGGTGTCCAGATACACGTGCGGGTTCAGCCAGGTGAGCGCCAGGCACGTGAGGGCTACCGGCAGGGCGCGCGGCGCCGTGCGGGCGACGATCACCGACGCGTGCGGCGTCTGCGACGCAGCGATCGCGCTCCCCTGGGTGCGGGCGGACCGATCGGCGGCATCCTCGCCCGTAACGGTCGGAGCGAGACCCCGGCCCGAAGGGCGCCACGCGCGACGCGCCGCGAGCAGACCGTAGGCGATCAGGAAGGCCGCGCCCGCCCACCGCACGACATCGATCAGCCACGGCACCGCGGTCAGGACCAGACCCACGCCCGAGACTCCCAGCGCGATGAGGACGGCATCCGAGATCGCGCAGATCGCGGCGACCAGGACGACGTGCTCCCGACGCAGTCCCTGGCGCAGCACGAACAGGTTCTGCGCGCCGATCGCGATGATCAGCGAGAACCCCAGGCCGAGCCCGGCGAGCGCCGAAGAGAACATGCTCCTGACGCTACGGGCCGCACGCGGGCTAAGTCCAGCTGATGATTGTACAGATGCGTTAGCATCGCTAATCATGCGGATTCCGATCGAGCTGGCAGAAACCGTGGCCGCCGTCGCCGACGAAGGCACGCTGGATGCCGCGGCCCGCCGCCTGCGCCTCACCCCGTCCGCGGTCAGCCAGCGCATCAAGGCGCTCGAGGAGCAACTGGGCCGCGTCGTGCTCGTCCGCTCCAAGCCCGCCCGGCTGACCGAGGCGGGCACAGCCGTGGTGCGGATGGCGCGCCAGGTGGCGCTGCTGGAGCACGACACGCTCACCGAACTCGGCGCCGGGGGAAGCGCCGAGACGCACACGTCCGTTCCGCTCGCCGTCAACGCCGACTCCCTGGCAACCTGGTTCCTCGCGCCGCTCGCGCGGCTGGCCGAGCGGCATCCGATCGTCTTCGAACTGCATCGGGACGATCAGGACTTCACGGCCGGACTGCTGGAGTCCGGCACCGTGATGGGCGCGGTGACCTCGCGCGCGACGCCGGTCGCCGGGTGCCGCGTGAGCGCGCTCGGTGCGATGCGGTACGAGGCTGTCGCCACGCCGGCGTTCGCACGACGCTGGATGCCGGACGCCGCGTCGCCGGCCACCCTCGTCGGGGCGCCGGTGGTCGACTTCGACCGTCGCGATGACCTGCAGACGCTGTGGTTGAGGGCTTCCGGGATCGACGAGTCGCTGCCGGCGCGGCACTACGTTCCCGCATCGAACGACTTCGCGACCGCGGTGCGTCTGGGTCTCGGGTGGGCGCTGCTGCCCGACTTCCAATCCCGGGACGCGCTGGCCGCCGGCGAACTCGTCCGTCTGGGGGGCGCGCCCATCGACGTGCCCCTGTACTGGCAGCAATGGAATCTGCGTTCCCCACTGCTGGGTGCGATCGCGGACGAGGTCGTCGCCGAGGGGCGCCGGGTGCTGCGCCCGATCCGCGCGGACGCGCGATAGCGGCTCAGTCGTCGCTGACGCGCAAGACGATCTTTCCGCGGGTATGTCCCCGCTCGAGTTCGGCATGCGCGGCCGCCGCGTCGTTCAGGTCGAAGACCCGGTCGATGTAGACCTGCACGGCGCCGGAGTCCAGAAGGCGTCCGATCGTCGCCAGTGCGTTCCCATCGGGCGTGACTTTGAAGCTCGTGGCTCGGACTCCGGCTGCATGCGTGGCAGCCGCGTAGCCCGGCCACGAGCCCGTCGGGACGACGATGTACAGGCCGCCCGGTCGCAGCACGGTCAGTGACCGCTCGCCCGTGCTCGCTCGTGCGTTTCCGACCAGGTCGATGACGACGTCGACATCGGCGATGACGTCCTCGAAGCGCGTCGTCGTGTAGTCGATCACCACCGATGCGCCGAGCTCCCTGAGCCATGAGGCATTGCGCGCTGAGCCGGTCGCGGTGACGTGCGCGCCGAAGTACGCGGCGAACTGGACGGCGAAGTGGCCCACGCCGCCGCTGCCGGCGTGAATGAGGACCCGTTGCCCTTCGTGCGCGTGCGCCGTCTCGACGACCAGTCCCCATGCCGTGAGGGCCGCGAGCGGCACGCCCGCGGCCTCGACGTGCGAGAGCGCCACCGGCTTGCGGGCGACGGACTGCGACGGCACCACCGCGTACTCGGCGTAGCTGCCTGCGGACCGCGGAAAGGCGAGCATGCCGTATACCGGAGTGCCCGGCGTAAGCGGGTGGGACTCGTAGGGCGATTTCACGACGATGCCGCTGAAGTCGAAGCCCAGCGTCGCGGGGAAGTCACGGATGGCCGCGGACAGGCCCGCCCCGCCGCGGGTCTTCGCGTCGATCGGGTTGACCCCGGCGGCCACCACCCGTACGAGCAGCTCGTCCATCACCGGTGCGGGGACGCCGAGGGATGCCGCGCGCAGCAGGTCCGGAGACCCGGTGCCGTCGATGACCGCCGCGCGCATCCTCGTGGGCGGGTCGACCGCCGCCCCCGCCGTGGGCTGGGGGGCTGATGCGGGTTGCAACGGCCGGAATCTCATCGCGCGCTCCTTGGGAGTGCATGTCGGCGGCGGCAGCACTCGTTGCCTGGTGCCCACAGTCAACCCTGACAATGTCTCGTCCGTGTTACGCCGGTGCTACCGGTCGACTAAGCCGAGCCGGGGGTCCGGTGTGCGCTCAGGGGCTCTCGCCCGTCGTCAAGGAGTGCAGCAGTCGTGCGAGAGTGCGGATGTCCTGCACCGACCACTCCTGGAGAGTGTCGAGCAGAGCGTTGTCGTGCGGCTCGCGCGCCACGGCCAGGCGGCGGATGCCGTCGGGCGTGGGGGAGAGCAGACTCGACCGACCGTCATCGGGGTCGGGGGTGCGGGTGATGAGCCCGAGCTCTTCCAGCTCGCGCACGGTGCGGCTCACCTGGCCCTTGTCGGCCGTCAGCGACTCGGCCAGGCAGGACAGTGTGATGCTCTCGCGGCGCACGATCGTGGTGAACACCTTGTAGGCGCCGGGAAGCATGCCGGGGCTCACCCGCTCGGCGTTCTCGGCGATGAGGCGGCGGATGCGCGTGAGCAGTTCGCCGAACTCCGCCTCGAGGGCGCGCACCGCCTCGGTGCGCGCCTCTCGGGACTCGGACGCGGATTCGAACTCGGCCATGGCGATCGACATCAACGGCGACGGGTCGCGGCGCCGTCGCGCACGGCTTCTGCGGGCGCGGCATCCGAGGCGGTCGGGGTGGAGCCGGTCGCATCCAGCGCGGCCATCCCCTCGGCGGTCGAGACCGTCGCGAGGTCCGCCTCGCCGGCAGCGATGCGCTCGGCCGTCGTCATGCGGGTCAGCGGATGGTTGGGCAGGAAGATGATCGCGATCAGGCTGATCACCGCGAGCGGCACGGCGATCAGGAAGGACTGCGCGATGCTCTGCGCGTAGATGTCCTCGACGATCACCCGGACGGCGGCCGGCAGCAGGCTCACCTGGGGGAGCGTGCCGGACTGCAGCTGGTCTGCCACAGCAGCACCGTCGGCGCCGAGGTTCACGATGGCCGTGGTCAGCGCGTCCTTGCTGGAGGCGAAGAGGCTCGCCACCGAGGTCGCCAGCGCGGCACCCATGACCGAGACGCCGATGGTCCCCCCGAGGCTGCGGAAGAACGCCACTCCGGAGCTGGCGACGCCCATCTCTTCGGGCTTGGCCGTGTTCTGCACGATGAGGACGAGGTTCTGCATCGTCATGCCGACGCCCGCGCCGAGCAGGAACATGTACAGCGAGACGAGCACGAAGTTCGTGTCGTAGTGCAGGGTCGACAGCAGGACGGACCCGGCGATCAGCAGCACGCTGCCCGCGATCAGGTAGATCTTCCACTTACCGAAGCGGCTGATCAGCTGACCCACGATGATCGACGAGAGCAGCAGGCCGCCGATCATCGGCAGCGTGAGCAGGCCGGCTTCGGTCGGTGTGGCGCCGCGCGCCATCTGCATGTACTGGCTGAGGAAGACCGACGTGCCGAACATCGCGACGCCCGTCGCGATGGAAGCGATCACCGAGAGCGTGTACGTGCGGTTGCGGAACATCGACAGCGGCACCAGGGGCTCGCGCGAGCGGAACTCGACGATCACGAACAGGATCGCACCGACGAGCGCGCCACCCGCCATGAGGAGTGTCTCGACGCTCCACCAATCGAAGGCATCGCCCGCGTTGGTGATCCAGACGAGCAGCAGCGAGACCGACGCGGCCAGCAGCACGATGCCCACGTAGTCGATGCGCGCCTTCTGCTTGGGGCGCTTGGGGATGTGCAGCGTGAGCTGCAGGATCACCAGGGCGGCGATCGCGAAGGGGATCGCGACGTAGAAGTTCCAGCGCCAGCCGATGCCGTCGGTGATGAACCCGCCGAGCAGCGGTCCGCCGATCGTGCCGAGCGCCATCACGGCGCCGAACAGACCCATGTAGCGACCGCGCTCGCGGGGGCTGATGATGTCGGCCATGATGATCTGGCTCAGCGCGGCCAGGCCGCCGGCGCCGATGCCCTGCACGGCGCGGAAGGCGATGAGCGTGCCGGGATCCTGCGAGAAGCCTGCAGCCGCGGTCGCCAGGACGAAGATGACCAGGGCGATCTGGATGAGCAGCTTGCGATTGAACAGGTCGGCGAGTTTGCCCCAGATCGGGGTGGAGATCGCCGTGGTCAGCAGTGTGGCGGTGATGACCCAGGTGAAGGCGGCCTGATCGCCGCCGATGTCGTGGATGATGACCGGCAGCGAGGTGGAGACGACCGTCGCGGCGAGAATGGAGACGAACATTCCCAGCAGCAGGCCGGAGAGTGCTTCGAGCACCTTCCGTCGGGACATGCGCGGCGCGTCCGCGGTGAGCGCCGGATCAGTGGTGTTGACAGAGGCCAAAAGAGGGCCCTTTCGAAATGGAGACGTGCGCGGCGACGATGGCGCGATTGGTTGACTGGAGTCAACTATATCGCAGGTCGTTGACTCTCGTCAACCATTTCACTCAGCGAGGGCGAGGGCGCGGAAGGGCTCGCGCGGGGCGGCGTGCCGCGGCATCCGTCCGTCGTCTGTGCTCAGCGCGGCGGGGCGCAGGGTCGTTCGGCGGTGCAGTTCGTCGATGAGGGACGTAGCCAGCGCGACCAGCTTCGCGATCTCGACCTCGTCGCGCTCGACCCACTGGCACTGCGGCTCATCGGCGATGGGGACGAAGTCGTCGTGCTCCTCCCACGCCACCAGGGTGCGCTCGGCGCCGAGGACGTGCTGTTGCCACCAGATCTGCCGCAGATAGGAACGAGGGATGCTGCGCCAGGATTTGTTCGTCGTCTTGATCTCGCACAGGGTGACGCGGCCCTGAGCATCGACGACGACGCCGTCGGGGGTCGCGAGATGGCGTTTCTCCACAACCGCGTGGAACAGTGCGCTCGAGGGCAGGATGCCGTGGGTGGCGGCGACCCAGCGCGCGATCTCAGGCTCGCGAACGCGACCGTGCGCGGTGTAGGCGTTGCCCGAGAAGCCTGAGCCCATGAGTTTTGCATCCGCCGCTTTCGCGATGGCGTTCGCGGACGTGAGGGAGGCGACGTCCGTTGCCGTGATGCCCCGCGAGCGCGCCCGGATCCAGGCGACCCGGTCGCGGGAGTCCGCGACGATACGAGCGGCGAGTTCGGGGGTCACGTCTTCGAGGGTAACCCCGCGGGCGGACGCGGCCCGGCCGACATCCCGGCCGGAGTCGGCACCGAGGGCAACCGGTGCTCGCCCCTTGCGCGCCGGGCGGACAGTGGCATGGTCGGTGTATGGACATCATCACCGCAGACCAGTTCCGCGCGGAGCCCGGCGTCGATGACTGGCGACCGGGGGAGGCCGGCGCGGTCGCCGAGTTCCCGACCGGCACGTTCGCGACGGGTGCGGCGCTGTTCGCCGTCATCGCCGAGCTCGCCGAGGCCGCGAACCACCATCCCGACGTCACCGTCACCTATCCCACCGTGCGGGTCACGCTCATCACGCACGCCGCGGGTGGGCTCACCGCGAAAGACGTCGCGCTCGCCCGGCGGATCTCCGCCGCCGCACGCGACCTCGGTATCGCGGCTCCCCGCTGACCCTCGCTCCCGCACGTCCTCTTTCTCTCTTCTGCGCGAGTGCACGACTTCCCGGCGAGTGCACGGCTTCGCCGCGCAACAAGGTCGTGCACTCGGTGTGAAGTCGTACACTCGGCGCCGCGCGGGCGGCGCGCTTCTCCCCAGGAGACGGATGGCTGCGGGTTGTCCACGGAGCATGAAGTGGCGGCGAGTGCGGTGACGTGAGGTGCGGATGCTGGAGCATGCGCCGCGCCGCCACCGTCCCCGAGTTGAGCCCGCTCGTCCGTTCACGCACAGCGCTCCTCGCGCAGGGGTGGACGGAGCGCTCCATCGAGTCGGCAGTCGGCGACGGGCGGCTCCACGTGATCCGGCGCGGGGCTTTCATGGATCGCGACGATGCGTCCGGGTTGTGGCCGGAGGGCTCGCACCTGGCGCATGTGATCGCCGTTGCCCGCAGCGCGACCGGCGGCGGCGTGGTCTCGCACGAGTCCGCCGGCGTGGTGTGGGCGCTCCCGCTCTACCGGCACCGACCGCTCCGCGTGCACATGACGACCCCGGCGCCCGCGCGGATCTCGAGCGGCCGGGACGTGACGAGGCATGTCGCCCCACTGCCTGCTTCGGACATCGTCATCCGTCACGGCATCCGCTGCACCTCGCTGGAACGGACGGTGTTCGACATGATCCGCGCGCTCGGACCCGAGGCATCCGTGGCCGCAGCAGACGCCGCCGAGCGACAGTTCGCCCTACGGGGCCGGGTCTGGGACGAGGATGCGGTCGGCTATTGGCGCCGCTCGCTGCGCGAACGCGTCGACGCGGCATCCGGGGCTCGCGGAATTCGCCAGGCGCGGTGGGTCGCAGCCTTCGCAGACGGACGGGCGCAACTGCCCGGCGAGAGCATGAGCCGCATTCAGCTCGTGCGCCTCGGCTTCAGGATGCCGCAGCTCCAGGTTCCGGTCGCCGGGCCCGGGAGTCAGACCTACTTCGTCGATTTCGGACTCACCGAGGTACGGGCGTTCGGCGAGTTCGATGGCAAGGACAAGTACCTCGACGTGGCGATGCGACGCGGCATCCCGCTGGACCAGGTCCTCCTCGAGGAGAAGCGACGCGAGGACTGGATCCGCGGCACCACCCAGTGGCGGTTCGCGCGGTGGGAGGACGAGCACAGCGCGTCGCCGCAGGCGCTGGCCACGCGCCTCGCATCCTTCGGCATCCGTCCGCCGGCGTGAGGCCGGGGCGCCGAGTGCACGACGTGACGCCGAGTGCACGGCTTAACGCCGAGTGCACGGCCTTCCCGCGTGGGAAAGCCGTGCACTCGTTGCTATGCCGTGCGCTCGCGAACGTCGAGCATTCGCGCAGGGGTGCCGCGTCAGAAGGCCGCGACGCCCGCTTCGGCGACGGAGTGGTCCTGCACGCCCGACCCACCGCTGACGCCGACTGCGCCGACGACGACGCCGTCACGCACCAGCGGGATGCCGCCGGCGAAGATCGCGACCTTGCCGCCGTTGGTGGCGTGGATGCCGTAGAACTGCTGGTTCGGCTGCGAGTTGTCGCCGAGGTCCTTGGTGGAGATGTCGAACGCCTTCGAGGTCCAGGCCTTGTTGATCGAGATGTTGACGCTCCCGATCCACGCCCCGTCCTGGCGGACGTGCGCGACGAGGTTGCCGCCCGAGTCCACGACGGCGATGTTCATGGGCTGACCGAGCTCGTCGGCCTTCTTCTCTGCAGCGGCGATGACGCGGCGAGCGTCTTCGAGGTTGACCGTGGTCATGGATGTCTCCTTGGTTCTGCCCGGGATGCCGGGGCTTGCGTGGTCGGGTGTAGGTCGAGCGGTGGTCAGGCGGCCTTGATGTAGCCGTTCGGGTTGAGGACGTACTTGGTCGCGGCGCCGGCGTCGAACTCGGCGTACCCCCGCGGGGCGTCGTCGAGGCTGATCGCCTTGGCGTTGACAGCATCCGCGATGTGGACCTTGTCGTGCAGGATCGCCATCATGAGCTGACGGTTGTACCGCATGACGGGGCATTGACCGGTCGTGAACGACAGCGACTTCGCCCAGCCCGTGCCGAGGCTGATCGAGAGTGAACCGACCTTGGCGGCATCATCGACGGCGCCCGGGTCGCCGGTGACGTACAGGCCGGGGATGCCGATCGCGCCGCCCGCAGTGGTCACGCTCATGAGGGAGTTCAACACGGTCGCCGGCGCCTCTTTCGCCTTGGCGCCGTGGCCCTCGCTGCGTGCCTCGAAGCCGACCGCGTCGACTGCGGCATCCACCTCGGGCACGCCCAGGATCTGCTCCAGCTGATCGGGAATGGACCCCTCGCCGACGTTGACGGTCTCGCAGCCGAAGCTGCGCGCCTGGGCGAGGCGTTCCTCGTTGAGGTCGCCCACGATGACGACGGCCGCGCCGAGCAGTTGCGCGCTCGCGGCAGCGGCGAGACCGACCGGTCCGGCGCCCGCGATGTAAACGGTCGAGCCGACGCCGACGCCGGCCGTGACGGCGCCGTGGAATCCGGTCGGGAAGATGTCCGACAGCATCGCGAGGTCGAGGATCTTCTCGAGGGCCTGGTCGCGGTCGGGGAACTTCAGCAGGTTCCAGTCCGCATAGGGCACCACGACGTACTCGGCTTGGCCGCCGACCCAGCCGCCCATGTCGACGTATCCGTACGCGCTGCCGGGTCGATCCGGATTGACGTTCAGGCAGATGCCGGTCTTGCCCTCCTTGCAGTTGCGGCAGCGCCCGCATGCGATGTTGAACGGCACCGAGACGATGTCGCCCACCTTGATGAACTCGACACCCGGCCCGACCTCGACGACCTCGCCGGTGATCTCGTGGCCGAGCACCAGACCGACCGGTGCCGTGGTCCGCCCGCGCACCATGTGCTGGTCTGATCCGCAGATGTTCGTCGCAACCGTACGCAGGATCGCCGCGTGGGGGAGCTTCCTGCCGATGTTCGCCGGATTGACGCCGGGCCCGTCGTGCAACTCGAAATCGGGATAGTCGGTGTCGATCACTTTCACGACGCCGGGTCCCTCGTAGGCGACCGCTCTGTTCGCAGGCATCCTCGTCCTCTCTGTCGGAGCGAGTCGCCCCCGCCCCCTTACACGATCCTGGTCGTTCCGTTCGTGTAGTGCGACCCCCCCTCAGGGTCGTTGTCCCTACCCGAACGGGTGGCGCGGTCCCTAGGGTGGGGGTCATGTCTTCCGTTCACAGCGATGCAGCGTTCGGCGCAGTCGAGCAGGGAGCGGAGACGATCCGAGGCCTTGCCGAGGTGCTCACCGCACCTCCCGCCCTTCTTCCCAAACGTCTCTCCGCGTTCCTGGCGCGCCTGATCCCGCACTCGGCGCTGGTGTTCCTCGTCGCGGACGCCGCGGGCGCCCAGCGCGAGGGATCGGGCGCGACGTCGTTCGTGGACGGGGTGTCGTTCCTCGCGCTGGACGAACTGCGCCGGATGCTCGGGCCCGGCCGCACAAGGCGAGGAGCGATAGCCACGGCGACGGGGGAGGTCGATGCCTTTCAGGCGCTCTCGAACAACGGGGCACTGCTCGTGCTCGCCGACCCGGGCGGCGACGACAGCGACGACGCCGTGCTCCAGCTGTGGAACATCGTGGCCCTGCGCGTCCAGGAACTGGCGGATGCCGCGTCCCCCGACTACCTGCAGCTGGCCCGTGCCACCTCCAGTGTGCGGATGGAGGCGCTCACCGAGCTCGCCGACGAATACTCCACCACGCTGGAGTCCCTGCTGGCGGCGTTGCGCTCGTCGAGTCTGGACGACCGCACCGCTCGGCGGACGGCCACGCAGATCGCCGCCGAAGGCATGGTGCACCTGCGCACCGCGAGCGATCGGGTGCGCACCTTCACGGAGGAGCCCGTCACCACGGCCTTCGAACGACTCCGCGACGACCTGCGTCCGCTGGTGCGCTACCGCGACATCGACGTCCAGTTCGTCGAGCCGCCGGTGGACGGCCGGGCGCTGCCCAGTGAGATCGCCCACGGGGCGCGCGCGGTCGTGCGGGGCTCGATCCTGGCCCTCGTCGACCGGCACGACGTCAGCCGTGTGCGCGTGCAGTGGGACTGCGACGGCACGAATCTGCTCATCAACGTGCGAGACGACGGGCCCGGCGACCTCTCGGACGAGAGTGTGCAGCTGCGCCTGGTGCGCCAGCGCGTGCTGGCGCTGAACGGGCGCCTCTCGTTCGAAGCGACTCCCGGCTGGGGAACGGAGATGTCGGTCGCCATGCCCCTGGATCCGCCCTCGGCCCTGGCCGCGCCACCGCGCGCGTGGGACCTCGCCCCCCGCGAGGCCGAGGTACTGAGCCTGCTCATCGCCGGCCAGCGCAATCGCGAGATTGCCGTCAACCTGGGTATCAGCGAGAACACGGTGAAGTTCCACGTTGCCAAGATCTTCCGCAAGCTCGGCGTCGGATCCCGCGCCGAGGCCACCGCCTTCGTGCTCGCCGGCCGGCACGGTGCTCCCGCGTCCCACTCATGAGATCCGCGCGCTGCGCCGATTTTGCGAGCCGAGGGTGAGTACGTAGACTGGGGGAAGCCGAAGACCGCTGGTCATCGATGTGCACGCGAGTGCATGACGATCGAAGCTCTGCATTGCAGGGGCCCGCGCAGGTGTGCGAAACGAATCTCCTCCGAGTTTTCTGCTCCGTGCGCTTGCGCCGGAGCTTTTTTCTTTGTCGAGTGAGATCCGATGAGCGGATGCCTTCGGCCGGCGCCCCGCCATCGTGGGGCGTCTCGTACACACAAGGAGTGGCCATGGCGCAGAAGGATGCATCGGTCGCCGAGCTCACGAAGCATTTCGAGGACTCGACCGCCGTTCTGCTGACCGAGTACCGCGGTCTGACGGTTGCCCAGCTCAAGGAGCTGCGCATCAGCATTCGTCAGGATGCGGAATACGCCGTGGTGAAGAACACGCTGACCAAGATCGCCGCCAACAAGGCGGGGATCTCAACGCTGGACGAGGACCTCAAGGGCCCCTCGGCCATCGCATTCGTGCACGGTGACCCTGTCGCCGTCGCGAAGGGACTGCGTACCTTCGCCAAGGCACACCCTCATCTGGTGATCAAGGGCGGGTACTTCGACGGTGCCGCCCTGACCGCCGATGAGGTCAACAAGCTCGCTGACCTTGAGAGCCGTGAAGTCCTGCTGGCGAAGCTCGCCGGTGCGATGAAGGCCTCGCTGTTCGGCGCCGCATATCTGTTCAACGCTCCGCTGTCGAAGGCCGTTCGCACGGTCGACGCGCTGCGTGAGAAGCAGGAGTCCGCAGCCTGATCAGGCTCGGCACACATCCATTCGTGACGGTTGTCGATGAGGCCGCATAGCGGTCGTATCGGGACACGAAACACAAGCAAGGAGAAACATCATGGCAAAGCTCACCACTGACGAGCTTCTCGACGCGTTCAAGGAGCTCACGCTCATCGAGCTCAGCGAGTTCGTCAAGAAGTTCGAGGAGACCTTCGAGGTCACCGCCGCGGCGCCCGTCGCCGTTGCCGGCCCGGCCGCCGCCGGTGCCGCACCCGCCGAAGAGGTCGAGGAGCAGACGGCATTCGACGTCGTGCTCGAGGCCGCCGGCGAGAAGAAGATCCAGGTCATCAAGGTCGTCCGCGAGCTCACCTCGCTCGGCCTCGGCGAGGCCAAGGCCGTCGTCGACGGTGCACCCAAGGCTGTTCTCGAGGGTGTTTCGAAGGAGGCCGCCGAGAAGGGCAAGGCCGCTCTCGAAGAGGCCGGCGCGACCGTCACCCTCAAGTGACTCGCACGGGTCGGCGCGTGCGCTGACCCGGCCGACAACGAGAAAGCCCCGGATGCTCAGGCATCCGGGGCTTTCTCGTGCGCGCGATGCAGCTAGACGCTGCCGTCGATGCCGGTTCGAGCGTCCGAGACCATCACGGAGTGTTGCGCATCGACGGGGCCCGTGGAAGCCCGCACGATCAGTCGTGCCGAAAGCGCCAGGTGCGTCGGCTCGGCATCCGCATCGGCCAGCTGAGCTTCGAGCAGTTCCACCGCGGCGCGTCCTTGCTCGCGGGGGACCTGCTGAAGCGTTGTGAGGGCGAACATCTCCGCGTACTTGTGATCATCGATGCCCACCACGCTGAGGTCGCCGGGGACCCCGATGCCGAGTCTCCGCGCCGCGATGATCGCGCCGATCGCGACTTCGTCGCACACCGCCACGATTCCGGTCGGCCGGGAGCGGGCTCCGAGCAGATCGACGGCCGCCGCATACCCGCCCGGCAGCGACACCTCGGATCTGATGTGCTGCGCACGCGCGGTCAGTCCCGCCTCCGACATCGCCTCGAGATACCCGTCCAACCGTCGCCGGTCCACGCTGGCCCACCGCGGGCTGCTTCCACCGCCGACGAACGCGATGTGCTCGTGGCCGAGGCTCGTGAGGTGGTGCGTCGCCCGGCGTGCGGCGTCGTTGTCGTCGATTCCGATCACGCTGGCATCGGCATCCGTCCCCACGACGCTCACCACGGGCCGGCCGATCTTCAGCAGTCGCTCGAGTTCGTGATCCTCGGGCTCCAGGCCGACGGCGATGAGGCCGTCGAATCGCTTGCGCGCGAGAAAGTCCTCGAAGATGCGGCGTCTGCCCTCGGTGCCGGGGTTCGCATCGTAGAGCGTGAGGTCGAGGCCGCGTTCCAGCAGTGCGGCTTGAATCCCCTCGAGCACCTCGGCGAAGAACCACCGGTGCAGGTAGGGGATCACGACGCCAACGTTGCGGGTGCGGCCGGTGACGAGGCTCGCTGCGTTGCTGGAAGGGACGTATTCCAGGGATGCCGCGACCGCCGCGACCTTGAGCCGCGTCTTCTCGGAGACATAGCCGCTGCCGCTCAGCGCTCTGCTCGCGGTCGATTTGGAGACGCCCGCGAGGCGCGCAACATCCGAAATGCCGCTCATCGGTGCTCCTTCGCGTCAACGGGCTGCGTTCTCACCGCGGAGGGACGGCCGTGAGTGGACGCTGTGAAATCGATTCCACACCGGACGACCGCGATCCGGCCGCGCACGAAGCTGAGCCTAGCGCTCCCCGTGCGGGGCCCGAGAAGACCCGCATGGCGAGGGTTACCGAGTTGTGACTACGGGTGATTGTGCGTCGCTCTCGTTGTCCCCTACGGTGTCTATGGAAACGGTTCCCGAAGCACCGAATCAATGGGACTCGACGTGCGCAGCGCGCACGGCACTCAACTAGGAGGCAGTAAATGACTGGAATGCGTTCACCCGCGCATCGCCGCACAGCAGTGGCACTCGGCGTGGTGGCGATCGCCGCACTGACGTTGGCCGGCTGCGCCGAAGGCGGCGACGAGACCGGCGACTCCGGCTCGATCGAGGGCGAGACCGTCAGCATCTCCGGTGGCATCACGGGTGTCGAGGCGGACGACCTGCAGGCATCCTTCGACGCGTTCACCGAGGAAACCGGCGTCATCGTCGAGTACACCGGCGACAAGGCCTTCGAAGGCAACATCGTTACCAAGGTCCAGGGTGGAGACGCGCCCGACATCGCGATCGTGCCGCAGCCCGGCCTGCTCAGGACGCTCGTCGAGACGGGGGAGGCGGTTCCCGCACCCGAAGGTGTGGAAGCCAACGTCGACGAGAACTGGTCGCCGGACTGGAAGGCCTACGGCACGTTCGACGACGTGTTCTATGCGGCGCCGATGCTCGCCAACATCAAGGGTTACGTCTGGTACGCGCCTGCCTCGTTCGAGGAGTGGGGCGTCGAAGTGCCCACGACGTGGGACGAGCTGCTGGAGCTGACCGCGACCATTCAGGAGAAGACGGGCACCGCACCCTGGTGCGCCGGGTTCTTCTCCGAGGCTGCGTCCGGCTGGCCCGGAACCGACTGGATCGAGGACCTCGTCCTGCGCCAGTCCGGACCGGAGGTCTACGACCAGTGGGTGGCCAACGAGGTCAAGTTCACCGACCCTGAGATCGCGGATGCTTTCGACGCGGTCGGCGAGATCCTGCTCAACCCGGACTACGTGAACGCGAGCTTCGGTGACGTGGCGAGCATCAACTCGACGGCTTTCGCCGCCGTTGCTGCTCCCGTCGCGACCGCCAACTGCGCGCTCACCCACCAGGCGTCCTTCCTGTCGGCGAACTTCCTCGACGTGGAGAACGCCGAGGGTCAGGTGCCGACGGTGGCGCCCGACGGTGACGTGTACGCGTTCGTGCTCCCCGGTTTCGAAGAGGGCGCTGCCACGATCGAGGTCGGTGGCGAGTTCGTCACGGCATTCTCGGACGATGCCGCCACGGCCGCGGTGCTCGAGTTCATGGCTACGCCCGAGTTCGCTGACGCGCGCGTGGGCCTCGGTGGAGTCATCTCCGCGAACCTGAACGCCGATCCGAGCCTCGCTTCCAGCGAGTTCCTCACTGAGGCTATGCAGCTGCTGCAGGACCCGGACACGACAGTTCGCTTCGACGCGTCCGACCTGATGCCTTCCACAGTGGGCTCTGGATCGTTCTGGAAGGGGATGGTCGACTGGATCGATGGCAAGGACACCGCCACGGTCCTGAGCGACATCCAGGCCGGCTACGACAACTAGACAAGCAAGAGACGCAGCGGGGTCGTTCGCCGAGGCGGGCGGCCCCACTGCGGCACTACAAGAGGTCACCGGGGTTCTGCGTACGGAACCACGGTCCGTCCCAGAGTTCGACGCGGCACTCGGAAGGTACTCATGACTGGAACAACGAAGGTGCCTGAGACCAGGAAGGCCTCAGCACCCCCAGACGCCGACGACGCGTTCGCCAAGGCGGAGGCGTTATCGCGGAAGCAGCGGACGACGATCATCGTCGCGGCGGTCGGACTGATCGTGGTGGTTGCGCTCTTCCTCTTCATGGTGACCCGACCACCGGTCGAGGCTCGGCCGGTTTCACTGGGGGTTTCGCTCAACAGCTTCTTCCGGTGGCTGGGCGACTTGGGGCCCCTTGTGCAGATCCCGATCGTGCTCATCGCATTCGGTGCTGTCGTGGGGCTCATCCTTCTGCTCATCGAGTATGCGCCGCGCTCGGGACGCGGGTACTTCTGGCTGCGGCTGATCGCGTGCTTCGCCATCCCGGTCCTGGCGTTCATGCTCCTGCGGCCGTACCAGAACGCCGTGATCTACGTCCTCGGGATCGCCGTCATCCTCGGTGCTCTGCTGTTCTGGGTGGACTATCGGTCGCGCCGGGGCGCGGGATACCTGTTCCAGCTGGTGATCTTCGCGGCGCCCGCCGCGATCCTCCTGCTCATCGGTCTGATCTACCCCGCCATCTCGACGGTCTTCCAGTCGTTCTTCGACAAGACGGGCAAGAACTTCGTCGGCCTGGAGAACTACATCTGGACCTTCACGAACCCCGAAGGGTTCTGGTCGGTCATCAACACCGTCATCTGGGTGCTGGTCGTCCCGGCGGTCGCCACGATCATCGGCCTCGCCTACGCGGTGTTCATCGACAAGGCGCGTGGCGAGAAGTTCCTGAAGGTGCTGATCTTCATGACCTTCGCGATCTCGTTCGTGGGCGCCGGCATCATCTGGAAGCTCACGTACGACTACCGCCAGGGCGAGCAGGTCGGCATCCTGAACGCGATCGTCGTCGCGTTCGGCGGCGAGCCGGTGCCGTGGCTGGCCGTGCAACCCCTGATCAACACGTTCTTCCTGATGATCGTGTTCATCTGGAGTCAGACCGGCCTTGCCATGGTGATCCTCTCGGCCGCGGTCAAAGCCGTGCCCATCGAACAGATGGAGGCGGCGGAGCTGGACGGCACCAACGCCTGGCAGCGGTTCCGCAACGTCACGCTGCCCGGCATCCGCCCGTCCATCGTGGTGGTCGTGACGACCATCGCGATCGGGTCGCTGAAGATCTACGACGTGGTCGCCGTCATGACGGGCGGACGATCGAACTCGACGGTGCTCGCCTTCGAGATGGTCAACCAGCAGCAGCGCTTCCAGAGCTATGGACACGCAGCCGCCCTCGCGGTCGTGCTGTTCATCTTCGTGATACCGCTGATCGTGTTCAATGTGGTTCAGATCAGGAAGCAGAGGGAGATCCGATGACCATCTCAACAGTGGTCGTCGAGCCGACCAGCGATCCGCGAACCGCGCGTCAGGTGGCACGCGACACGCGCAAGCACGAGAAGATGGCGCAGAGGCGGCTCACGTCCAAAGGCGCGACGATCGCGGCCATCATCATCGCGTTCTTCTGGACCATCCCGACCTTCGGTCTGCTGGTGACGTCGTTCCGGCCCCCGGCCGCCACGCAGACCAGCGGGTGGTGGACGGTGTTCACCAACCCCGAGTTCACCCTCGGGAACTACGCTGCGGCGCTCACCGCGGGCGGTACCACCCTGACGCTGGCGGAGTCGTTCCTCAACTCGCTGGCGATCACGATCCCGGTCGTGTGCTTCTCGCTCGCGGTCGCGTCGCTGCTGGCCTACGCGTTCGCCTGGATCGACTTCAAGGGCAAGAACCTCGCCTTCATCGCGGTGTTCGCGCTGCAGATCGTTCCGCTTCAGATGGCGCTGGTCCCGTTGCTCAGCCTGTTCTCCCGAGGTTTCTCGGTGAACGGCGTGACGATCTTTCCGGGGCTGGACCTTCGCGAGATCGACCACAGCTTCGCGACGGTATGGATCGCGCACACGATCTTCTCGCTGCCGCTGGCCGTGTTCCTGCTGCACAACTTCATCTCCGAGATTCCGAGTGAAGTCATCGAGGCGGCGCGTGTGGACGGAGCCGGACACGGGCAGATGTTCTTCCGGATCATCCTGCCGCTCGCGGCGCCGGCCCTGGCATCCTTCGCGGTGCTGGAGTTCATCTGGGTCTGGAACGATCTGCTCGTCGCCACGATCTTCGCGCCATCTTCGTCTCTGCCGATGACTCAATCCCTGGCGTCACTGTCGGGGACGTGGGGCAACCAATGGTTCCTGCAGGCCGCCGGCACGTTCCTGTCGATCCTGGTCCCGCTGATCGTGTTCTTCGCGCTGCAGCGGTTCTTCGTCCGCGGTCTGCTGGCCGGCGCGACGAAGGGATGAGTTCTGCGGGAGGGCGGTCGCCGTCGCCCTCCCGTCCACCCCAATAGGGTGTGATCCATGGATGCCGCAACGGACGTCGACGTCACACCCGCGCTCGTTGACCCGGCGGTCGGGCTCACCCAGCCAGAGGTGGCCGAGCGCATCGCCGCCGGCCGGACCAACGCGTTCACGCCGGACTCCAGCCGCAGCGTCTGGAACATCGTCAGCGCCAACGTCTTCACGCTCTTCAACGCGATCGTGGGCGGGTGCTTCCTCGTCCTGCTGCTGCTCGGACGATGGCAGGACGCGTTGTTCGGTCTCGCGGCCTTCGCGAACGCGATCATCGGCTGTGTTCAGGAGTTCCGCGCCAAGGCCAAGCTGGACCGGCTGGCGCTCCTGAACGCGCCGCGTGCGCGGGTCCGTCGCGACGGCGAGGAACGGGAGGTCGCCCCCGCGGAGGTCGTGCTCGACGACATTCTCATCCTGCGTGCCGGCGACCAGGTGCCCGCCGATGCGGTCGTCGTCTCGGGCAGGGCGCTTCAGATCGATGAATCGATGCTGACCGGCGAATCTGACGCCGTCGACAAGAACCACGGTGACGAGGCGCTCTCGGGCTCGGTCGTGGTTGCCGGCGAGGGTCTGGCCCAGGTCACCCGGGTCGGCGCGGACTCCTATGCGAACAAGTTCGCCGATGAGGCGAAGCGCTTCTCGATGGTCTCCTCAGAGCTGCGCACCTCGATCGACCGGGTGCTGACCTGGGTCGGCTGGGGGGTGGGCCCGATCGGACTGCTGGTTCTGAACGCGCAGATGATGGTCGCGGGCGGCTGGGTGGGCGCGTGGCAGAGCGGGACCTGGGTGCAGGCGGTCGTCAACACCATCGCTTCCCTGACCGCGATGATCCCGCTCGGGCTGGTGCTGGTCACCTCGATCGCCTTCGCCGTCGGGGCGGCCAAGCTTGCCGGCCGACAGGTGCTCGTGAACGAGCTGCCGGCGGTCGAGGGCCTGGCCCGCGTGGACGTGATCTGCCTCGACAAGACCGGCACCCTCACCGGCGGCGAGATCCGGTTCGACGGCGCCCACCCGCTTTCCGATGCGGAACCCGCGTGGGAGTCCGCGCTCGCGTGGTACGGAGCCGCACCGGATGCCAACGCCACCGCCCGCTGCCTGCGCGAACCCTTCCCCTTGGAGCCTGCGACACCCACGGAGGCCGCGGCCTACATCCCGTTCTCTTCCGCCCGCAAGTGGAGCGCCGTCTCATTCGCGTCCGGGACGGCCGGCACTTGGGTGCTGGGCGCCCCCGAGATGGTGTTCGGGGATGCCGCGTCCGACCGTGCCGGCGAGCTCGGACGCACCGTCATCGACCTCGCTTCGTCCGGTCGCCGCACGCTCGTCCTCGCCCACTCCGACGTGCCGCTCACGGAGGCCGACGTGCAGGCCGAGCGGCTTCCCGCGGGGGTGGTCCCGGCGATCGTGCTGACGTTCCGCGAGCAGGTCCGGCCGGATGCCGCGCACACGCTCGCCTACTTCACGGCGCAGGGTGTCGGCATCCGGATCATCTCGGGCGACAATCCTCGAACCGTGGCCGCCATCGCGCGGGAGGTCGGTCTGGACATCGCGGAGGGGTACGACGCCCGCAAGCTCCCGGAGGACGACGCGCAGCTCGGCGAGATCCTGGACACCCACACCGTCTTCGGCCGAGTGACGCCCGAGCAGAAGAAGCGCATGGTGGTCGCGCTGCAAGCGCGCGGCCACGTCGTGGCGATGACGGGGGACGGAGTCAACGACGCGCTCGCGATCAAGACCGCCGACATCGGCATCGCGATGAACTCCGGCGCGGCGGCGACGAAGGCGGTCGCTCGGCTTGTCCTGCTCGACGGCCAGTTCTCGCACCTTCCCGATGTCGTCGCCGCCGGGCGGCAGGTCATCGCGAACATCGAGCGTGTCTCGATGCTGTTCCTGACCAAGACGGCCTATGCCACGGCGCTCGCGATCCTGTTCGGCGTTCTCGTTCTTGAGTTCCCGTTCCTGCCCCGGCAGCTGTCGATCACCGACGGGCTGACCATCGGCATCCCGGCGTTCTTCCTCGCTCTGATGCCGAACACGCAACGCTACGTGCCGGGATTCCTCAAACGGTCACTCAGTTTCGCGATCCCTTCCGGTCTGATCATCGCCGTCGCGCTGACGCTGTACACGCTCGGGGCGATGCAGCTCGGCGTAGAGCAAGCCCAGCTGCGCACCGGATCGACGATCATCCTCGCGGTGGTCGGGATCTGGGTGCTCACCGTGCTCTCACGGCCGCTCAACCGTTACAAGGTGCTCGTCATCGGGGCGATGTTCATCGCGCTCGTCGTGATCTTCAGCGTCCCGTTGTCCACGGAGTTCTTCCAACTCGTCGATCCGGGCGAGGAATGCGCCTATCTCATCGCGCTCGTGACGATCTGCACGATCGGGGCGATCGAAGTGGTGCGGTTCTTCCACCGCCGGTTCGTTGCGCGGTCCCTGGCCGCGGCCACCGCGGTCGGCGTGGCGCGGGGTGCGGACCGCGATCAGGCCGTCGCGGCGCCCGCGTCCTGATCAGCGGGGATGCGGCGGAAGTAACGAGACCCCGGGGGTGCCCACACCGCGATGAGGATGAAGGTGTCGGCGATCATCTCGGCGACGGCCGACGCGTCCCATGCCTCGGTCGACACGATCGTGACGATGTGGAGGGCGAACTGCACGGCGATGTAGATCGTCAGCAGCAATCGCGCGAGACGCCGACCGCGGGCGACGCCGGAGGCCACCGCGATGGTGAGCAGACCGAACAGGATGACCGCGGCGCCCAGCAGTGAGACCGGCAGAACATCTGCGGACTCCACCTGGTATCGGCTCAGCAGGATGAGCGTGCCCAACGCCGTGCTGGAGACTCCGCCGACATAGATCAGCACGACCGCGATCGTGACGAGAGCCGGGCGGTGCCGGGCGGATGCGAGAGCGGCGGTCACCCGTTCACTGTAGCGAGGCGCCGGCCGGGGTGCTCAACCAGTGCAGCCCAGGCGGCTCTGGAGGCTCTTCATCGCGTCGATCTCGGCTGTCTGCCCGTTCTTCATGCTGGTCGCCACAGTCAGCACGCGCGGCACGGATCCCCGTTCGAGCACGGCGTCGGTCATCGGGATCGCACCTTCGTGGTGACGGATCATGAGCTCGAGAAAGAGGCAGTCCGCCTCGCTGCCGGTGGAGGCGCGCAGCCGTGCGAGCTGGGCGTCGGTTGCCATGCCCATGGCGGCGCTCAGCTCGGCGTCATTCAGGGGTTCGGCTGCCGTGCCGCCGTGCGCGGAGTGACCGCCGTCGGCGTCGGCCATCCAGTTCATGAGCGGCTCACCGGCCTGAGGCAGGCCCCATTGCACGAGCCAGTCGAACATCTCGCCGCGCTGGGCGGACTGCCCGGTCGCGATGTCGTACGCGAGCGTCCTCAGCTCCGTGTCATCGGTGGTGCGGTAGATCTGCATCGCCATCTCGATGGCCTGCGCATGGTGGACCTGCATGTCGCGGGCGAACCCGGCCTCGGCCGAGTCGTTCGCAGGGCTGCTCGTCGCCGATGCGCCGAAGGTCGAGAACCGCCCGATCGCGAACGCCAGACCAGCGATCGCCAGGCACGCGAGCACGATGAGGATCCAGCGCCGTGGCGCGGTGGCCCCTGACGCTTCGTCGCTCATCGGGGGCCTACTGCTTGCCGGGAGCGTCGAGCGCGCCGGAGCAGGCGGCATTCGGCTCGGGTGCGTTCTGGTTCCTCCAGTACGTCGTGAGGAACTCCGAGAAGCGCGGGTCGTCCGCCGAGTCGAGCTTGAGCTGCGCGTTCCATGCGCTGAGCACGATCGGCGAGTCCAGGCCCTCATAGGGGGACAGCACGACGTAGCTCGAGGGCAGCTGAGCGCGCAGCGCCGCGAGCTCCTCGTCGCCCACCGCGGCGGCGTCGTAGGTGATCCACACGGCGCCGTGCTCGAGGGCGTGCACGGCGTTGACGTTCGGCACGGGCTGATCGTAGATGCCGCAGTTGAGCCACATCGCGTTGTGGTCGCCGCCGGCGGGCGGAGTCTGGGGGTACTGGACGTCACCCTCGACGTGGTTCGCGGTGTTCTGGAACGTCTCGACGCCCTCGATGGAGGTGCCGTCTCCGTCGCCGGGGCTCAGAGTCGGGGGAGGCGTGGGGGCGAACACGATGGACGCCACGATCGCAGCGATGACGCCGATGGCGACGAACGCGCCGGCCACCCACCACAACAGCTTGCTGCGCCGGCGCTTGGCGAGCTGCTTCTGGTACTCCGCCAGCTTCTGCTGCCGCTTCTGCTCACGCTGCTGCTTGACGCTCGTGGCGATCTGCGCTTGCGTGGCCGGATTGCCGCTCGTCTGCTTTGCGGCCGGGCGCGGGGGTGTCGGGGTCATATGTGTGATCTCGGCTCAGGCGCCCGTCGGGAACGAGTGGGCTGCGATGCGGAAGGTGCCCCCATCCTATTCGAGCGCATGTTCATCCCCCTGGGAAGGCGCCCACAGGCGCGAAGCCCCGCTGCTCGCCTGTCGCGACACGCCGCCGGCGGCGTCCGATCGTGACAGGGGAGCGGGCCGGAGCGCGCCGGAGCGGGCCGGGCCTGGGAGCCTGCGCTGCTCGCCTGTCGCGACACGCCGCCGGCGGCGTCCGTCGTGACAGGGGAGCGGGTGTGCGGCGGGGCTCGGGGCCGCCCCGCGGACTCGCACCGACGCCGTCGGCGCGGACGTCGCAGCGGCGCGAGTCCGGTACGATTGGACCATCGAATCGATTCGGGACGATTCGATGATCCTTCTCTGCGCGCCTCAGTCGATCCCTCGGCGGCCGCTTCCCGCCCCCCGTCGACAACGAAGAGAACTGTGCTCGATACCGCCTCCACGCCCGCTCAGAAGCCGGCGCAGAACCCTGCTCCCACGACTGAGTCGGCCCCCGTTCCTCAGACTCCGCGTCCCCCCGCCTTGACCACCGGGGCGATCCGCACCCTCGGCCGGAACCCGGCGACCGCGCCGGTGATGCTGCACCCCGGCGACTCGATCCCGCATCGCCGCCGGGTGCTGTACATCGTGCTGCTCGGCGCGCTCACGGCGCTCGGCCCGTTCACGGTCGACCTCTATCTGCCGGCGTTCCCGGTACTGGAAGCGGACTTCCAGACCACGGCCGCCGCCATCCAGCTGACCCTGACCGGGACGATGATCGGCTTCGCGCTCGGTCAGCTCATCGTCGGCCCGCTCAGCGACAAGGTCGGTCGACGCATCCCGCTGCTCGCGGTCACCGCCCTGCATGTGGTGACCAGCGTCGCGGCGGCGTTCGCCCCGACGCTGGAGCTTCTCATGGTCGCCCGCGTCGGCATGGGCATGGGTGCCGCGGCCGGCGGCGTCGTCGCGATGGCGATCGTCCGCGACCTGTTCGGCGGCAGGCGACTTGTCGTCATGCTCTCCCGCCTGGCGCTCGTGTCGGGTGTGGCCCCGGTCGTCGCCCCGCTCATCGGGTCGGCGCTCCTGGCCGTCATGCCGTGGCGGGGAATCTTCGTGGTGCTCGCCGTCTACGGCGCGGTGATGCTCGCGTGTGCGATCGCGTTCGTTCCCGAGACGCTGCCCAAGGCCCGGCGCAACGACAAGGGCAGCACCACGGTGCTGCAGCGCTACAAGAGCGTCTTCAGTGACCGCGTGTTCATCGGCGTTCTCATCATCGGCGGAATGACCTTCAGCGGACTGTTCTCGTATCTGTCCGCGTCATCGTTCCTGTTCCAGCAGAGCTTCGGCTTCGACGCCCAGACGTACGGGCTGCTGTTCGCGGTCAACTCCGTCGGCGTCGTGGTCGGTGTGCAGGCCGCGTCGCGGCTGGCCGCCCGCTTCGGTCCCCAGTGGGTTCTCGCCTGCTCCACCAGCGTCCTCATCCTGGCCTCCACGGCGATCATCGTGTGCGACGCGCTGGGTCTCGGGCTGTGGGGCACGCTGATTCCGCTGTTCGTCTTCATGACAGCGTGCGGGTTCACCTTCCCGTGCGTGCAGGTGCTCGCCCTCGATCGGCACGGCAAGGCGGCGGGAACGGCCGCCTCCATCCTCGGTGCCGTGAACTTCGGTGTCGCGGGACTCATCTCGCCGGTCGTCGGCTGGATCTCGCATGACGCCGGAATCACGGCGACGACCATGGCTTCGGTCATGGTCGGCTGCTCGATCATCGGCGCCCTCGCGCTCTGGATCGTGGTCCGGCCGCGGACCGTCGCCCAGCTGACGCCCTGACTCAGCGCGGCGCACGCACCGGCTGCAGCCGGAACAGCCGCACGGTCCGGCCCGAGTCCCGCTCGTACTGGCGGTAGCCCGGCCACTGCGACTCGATGCGGGCCCACGCGGCATCGCGCTCATCGACCGGGATCGGCGTGGCGCGCACCGCCATGCGCGTGCCGCGGACGGTGATCGCGGCATCCGGGTGGGCCAGGAGATTCGCCGTCCAGCCCGGATGCCGCCCACCGGCGAAGTTGGTACCGGCGACGATCGCGCGACCCGACCCGTCCGGGGTGTACATGAGCGGAGCATCGCGGGGTGCGCCGGATTTCGCACCGCGCGTATGCAGAACCAGGGATGGAACGAGCAGACCGCTCAGCTGCACCCGTCCACCCGTCAAGGCTCCGACCATGCGTTCCACGGGCGGCAACAGGATCGGACCGACGCGGCGGAAGCAGCGGGTGCGGGTGAGCGGCGCAATCGCCGCACGGACGACATCGACGACACGGGCCATGCCCTCATCATTGCGCGCGCCCTGCGCGTGTAACGGGTGCCGTGCCCGTCCGCGGGCAGAATAGGCGGATGGATGCTGCGAAAACGCCCCCGCCGTCGTGGACATCCCGGATCTGGCTGCTCGTGGCCGGAGTGCTGCTCTTGGCCGCAGCATGTGCGCTGGGTGCGATCATCTTCGCCCGCCCCACGCCGTTCGCCGTCGATACGTGGTGGAACTCGCTCCTGGTGGCCAATTCGTCGATGTTCCTCGATGGCTTCTCGCGGGTGCTCAACTTCCTCGGCGGAACCTGGTTCGGCGTCCTCGTCGTTCCGATCGGCTGCGCGATCGCGCTGATACTGCTGCGCAGACCCTGGTCGGCGGCATTCTTCCTCGCTGCGGAGGCGGCCTCGGCCGGAGCCGTGCAGGTGCTGAAGCACCTGTTCGGTCGCGCTCGGCCCGAGGACATCATCGTCGTCAGCGACTACGGCTCATACCCCTCCGGGCACGTGGCGAACGCGGCGACCCTGGCTGCCGCGGCGGTCGTTCTCTTCCCCCGGCTGTGGGTGCTGCTCGTCGGCATCGCCTGGGTGCTTCTGATGGCGCTGAGCCGCACCGCCCTGCACGCCCACTGGCTGACTGACACCCTCGGCGGCGCACTGACCGGCGTCGGGGTGGTGCTGATCGTCGGCGCGCTGTTCGCGCCGCTGATCGCCCGCGAAAGATCCCCGGTACCGCGGGCGGGCGCGTCACTAGGCTGAGCGCATGAGCGCGCCCGACACGACCGATCCCGCCGTCGCCGCCGCTGAGGCCGAACTCGCGCGCCTGCGCGCGGAATCGGAGGCCGCGGAAGCGCAGCTGAAGGCCGCGCAGGCGAGAGCGGCGCTGGCCACCGCCGAGGCGGATGCCGCGCGGGCGCGAATAGATGCGGGCGCCCCGGTCGCTGAGCCTGACCCCCCGGTCGCTGAGCCTGTCGAAGCCTCGCCGGGTGCCGGTCGCGCAGCGATTTCGGGGAGCGAAGGTGCCGGGCCCCTCACCGCGGCGCAGGTGCAGGCCGTGGTGGCCGGCTACACGTTCGCGACGCCCACCCTGGATCTGGGCGCACTGATGAACGGCACGGCGGTGGCGGATGCGCAGATCCGCATCCCCCTCGCGATGATGAACCGGCACGGGCTGGTGGCGGGTGCCACCGGCACGGGCAAGACACGCACGCTGCAGGGTCTGGCCGAGCAGCTGGCCGCCAAGGGTGTGCCCGTCTTCGCCGCGGACATCAAGGGGGACCTGTCCGGCGTCGCCACACCGGGGGAGTCGAGCGAGAAGCTGCTCGAGCGCACCCGGGCGATCGGCCAGGACTGGAAGCCCGCGGCATCCGTCACCGAGTACTACGCGCTCGGCGGGATCGGCAAGGGCGTGCCGGTGCGCGCCACCGTCTCGGCGTTCGGGCCGCTTCTGCTGAGCAAGGTGCTCGGGCTCAACGAGACGCAGGAGTCGAGTCTGGGCCTGGTCTTCCACTACGCCGATCGCCACGGCCTCGCACTCGTGGACCTGTCGGACCTGCGTGCGGTGCTGAGCTATCTCACGAGCGACGAGGGCAAGGCCGAGCTGAAGGATCTGGGCGGCCTGTCGACGGCGACGGCAGGCGTCATCCTGCGCGAGCTGATCACCTTCGCCGACGGGGGCGCGGACGTGTTCTTCGGCGAGCCGGAGTTCGACGTTCGCGAGTTCCTCCGCGCGGCTCCGGATGGGGCGGGGATCATCAGCCTGCTCGAAGTTCCGGGCGTCGCCGACAAGCCCGCGCTGTTCTCCACGTTCTTGATGTACCTGCTGGCCGAGCTCTTCGAGATCCTGCCCGAGGTGGGCGATGTGGACAAGCCCAAGCTGGTGTTCTTCTTCGACGAGGCGCACCTGCTCTTCACGGGCGCGTCGAAGGACTTCACCGCGGCGATCGTCCAGACCGTGCGACTGATCCGCTCCAAGGGCGTCGGCGTCTTCTTCGTCACGCAGACTCCCAAGGACGTCCCCTCCGACGTGCTGGCCCAACTCGGTTCGCGCGTGCAGCACGCGCTGCGCGCCTTCACGCCCGACGACGCGAAGGCGCTGCGCGCCACCGTCGGGACCTATCCGCGGTCCGGCTACGATCTCGAGCGCGTCCTGCAGGAACTCGGCACCGGCGAGGCGATCGTGACGGTCATGAGCGAGAAGGGCGCCCCGACGCCCGTCGCCTGGACCCGGTTGCGCGCGCCGCAGGGCCTGATGACACCCACACCGGATGCCGCGATCGACGCGGCGGTGACAGCATCCCCCCTGCTTGCAACGTACGGAACCGCCATCGATCGCGAGTCGGCACGCGAGATCCTCACCGCCCGCATGAACGCGGCCGACGCGGCCGCCGCTGCGGAAGAGGCGGCGCTGGCCAAGGCGAAGGCGGACGCGGAGTTCGCCAAGCAGCAGGCGGCGATCGACAAGGCCGCCGCCGCCGCCGACCGGAAGGCGCAGGCCGAGTACGACCGTCTCCTGAAGAAGACATCCGGCACGAGCAGGACGACGCGGTCGAGCCAGAAGTCGCCGCTGGAGCAGATCCTCGGATCCAAGTCCACGCAGACGATTCTCAACGGCGTCATCCGCGGGATGTTCGGCACCGGCAGGCGCTGACGCGATACATCGGGCGAGGCCACCGGTCCGCTCCGACCATCAATACCTATTGAGATAGGTATTCGCCTAGGATGGACGCATGGCGAAGAAGCCCCCCCACTCAGACATCGACGAGGCACAGGTCCACGTCTCCGGCCGCAAGAAGGTCGCCGTCGGCGTGCCCGCGGTGCTGCATTCCCTGAAGATCGCGAACGATCAGATGGGCATCAAGCGCAGCGTCCAGACGCTGCTGCAGGTGAACCAGAAGGACGGGTTCGACTGCCCCGGGTGCGCGTGGCCCGAGGAGGAGAAGCGCCACATCGCGGAGTTCTGCGAGAACGGCGCCAAAGCCGTCGCCGAGGAGGCGACGATTCGCCGCGTGACTCCGGCATTCTTCGCCGAGCATTCCATCGACGATCTGCGCGGCCACGACGACTACTGGCTCGGCCAGCAGGGCCGGCTGACGCACCCGATGGTTCTCGAAGAGGGTGCGACCCACTACGTCCCGATCTCCTGGGATGACGCCCTCCGAGAGGTGGCCGATGCGCTGCGCGGACTCGACGATCCCGACGAGGCCGTGTTCTACACGTCCGGGCGGACCTCGAACGAAGCAGCCTTCCTCTACCAGCTGCTGGTCCGGGGATTCGGGACGAACAACCTGCCGGACTGCTCGAACATGTGCCACGAGTCCAGCGGTTCCGCACTCGTGGAGACCATCGGCATCGGCAAGGGCACCGTCACGATCGACGACATCCACAACGCCGACCTCCTGATCATCGCCGGGCAGAACCCCGGCACGAATCATCCCCGCATGCTCAGCGCCCTCGAGAAGGCGAAGGGGCGCGGCGCGACCATCGTCGCGGTCAACCCTCTGCCCGAAGCGGGCCTCATGCGCTTCGAGAACCCGCAGACACCCAAGGGCGTGATTCTCGGCGGTACCAAGCTCGCCGACGAGTTCGTGCAGATCCGCCTCGGCGGGGACCAGGCGCTGTTCCAGGCGATCGGCAAGCACCTCCTCGAGGTCGAGGAGCGCGAGGGCGGTGTGCTCGATCACCCGTTCATCGACGCGCACACCACGGGATTCGAGGCGTACGCGCAAGAGGTCCGCGACGTCGAGTGGCGCGATCTCGTCTCGGCGACCGGGGTCCCCGAGACCGCGCTGCGTCGGGTGGCGGAGCTCGTGCGCACATCCAAGGCCACCATCGTGTGCTGGGCGATGGGGCTGACCCAGCACAAGCACTCGGTCGCGATGCTGCGAGATGTCGTGAACGTGCTGCTGCTCCAGGGCAACATGGGCCGGCCCGGCGCCGGCGTCTGCCCGGTGCGCGGACACTCCAACGTGCAGGGCGACCGCACGATGGGCATCTACGAGAAGCCCGCCGAGAACTTCCTGCAGTGGCTGGACGACGAGTTCGCCTTCCACGCTCCCCGCAAGCACGGCTATGACACCGTCGAGGCGATCCGCGCGATGCGCGACGGCAAGGCCCGCGTCTTCGTGGCGATGGGCGGGAACTTCGTCTCGGCCACACCCGACACGAACGTCGTCGAAGCCGCGCTGGCCAACCTGGATCTGACCGTCCAGGTCTCCACCAAGCTGAACCGTTCGCACGCCGTGACGGGACGCCGAGCGATCATCCTGCCGACCCTGGGGCGCACCGACCGCGACATCCGAGGCGGTGGTGAACAGCGCGTGACCGTCGAGGATTCGATGAGCGCCGTCCACGCCTCGCGTGGCCGCCTCGTCCCGCCGGCGAACGACATGCTCAGCGAGGTCGCGATCGTCGCCCGCCTGTGCGCGATGGTCTTCGAGGGTCGTCAGAACGCGCCCGTCGCGGACTGGGCGGCACTCGAGAGCGACTACACCGGCATCCGCGATCACATCTCCCGTGTGGTGCCCGGATTCGAGGACTTCGAGGCGAAGATCGCCAAGAACCGGACGCTGTACCTGCCCAACGCTCCGCGTGACGAGCGCTCGTTCGCCACCGAGAGCGGCAAGGCGGTCTTCACGGCGAACCGACTCGAGTACCCGTTCATCCCGCATGGTCGTCTGCTGCTGCAGACGCTGCGCTCCCACGACCAGTACAACACCACGATCTACGGCAAGGACGATCGCTATCGCGGCATCCACGGCGGACGTCGCGTGATCATGGTCAACGAGAAGGACATCCACGAACTCGGCTTCGCGGAGAACGACGTGGTCGATCTCGTTTCGGAGTGGCGCGACGGCGTGGAGCGCCGGGCGGAAGAGTTCCGCATCGTGGCGTATTCGACTCCGCGCGGAAACGCTGCGGCGTATTACCCGGAGACCAACGTGCTCGTGCCGCTGGATTCGACGGCCGACATCAGCGGAACCCCCACCTCGAAGTCCGTGATCGTTCGGCTCGAGCGCCGGCAGCCCGCCGTCTGATCAGCCTTCTGACCGCCAGCCGCCGGCCAGCGACGTGATCTCGGCGACGGTCGCTCGGACCTGCTCCGGCGACCCGCCGCCACGACCGGCGACGAGCCCTGCGATGAAGGCGCTCAGAGGGGCGGCCGGGCGTGCCACGCCGACGGCAACATCGCGGGCCATATCCAGGATGAGCGGGATGGGGATATCGTCCGCCCCGAGCCCGAACGTTTCGCGGAGGGCTTCCGCCCAGGCATCCAACGCTTCCGGTGGCAGGTGCGTGCTCACGGGTTTCTCCTTCGTGCTTCGTTCAGATCGTCCCAGGTGTCGATGTCGGCGGCGATGTCATCGGATGCCGGGACCTCGGTGACCTGGAGGCCCTCGAGCAGCGCCCGCACCGAGGCGCCACGGCCGTGTTCGGGCATCGCTGCGCCCGCGGCGCGCAGGGCGTCGGTCCGATAGAGACCGGCGAGCGGTTGACGTCGGCCCGACTCGTCGACCAGGCATGCACCATCCGCCTCGGCCGGTGCGGTGCGCAGGAGCGGAACGACCGCACCGACACGCGGGAGGTCGCAGGCGAGCACCAGCGTGCGGGATGCCGAGATCAAGGGCAGCGCGGCCAGGATCGCCGCTGCCGGTCCGCCGAACGGCGGGTCCTCGCGGACCCAGATGACCGGGGCGATCGGGCCCTCGGTGGTCACGACCGGGGCGCCGACCGCGATGATCGGATCACATCCGGCCTCGTGCGCGGCGGTGACGGCGGCGGCCAGGAGTGTCCGGCCGCCGACCTCGAGCAACGGCTTCTGTACGCCGCCCATCCGGGACCCGCGGCCGCCCGCGAGCAGGATCGCAGCCAATTCGTTCACGAGACGAGCATGACATCCACGACGTCGCCATGCGAGACCGCCTCCACCTCAGCGGGAATCACGGCATAGGCTTCGGCCCCGGCCAGCCCTCCGGCCAGGTGCGAGCCGCCCGTCGTCGCCGGCGCGACGCCGCCGTCCACGAGCACGACGGGAAGGTACTGCCGGCGTCCGCGCGGCACGCGCCAGCCCTGGGTCGCGGGCAGGCGCAGCATCCGCCGGTGAAGATTCGTTCGGCCCTGCATCGCCAGCAGGGCCGGGCGCACGAACACCTCGAACGACACTGCGGCGCTCACCGGGTTGCCGGGCAGGCCGAACACCAGCGGCCGCCCGGCGGCGAAGCCCTGCGGCTTGCCGGGCTGCATCGCGACCTTCACGAAGGTCATCTCGGCGAGAGTGCTCTTGACGACCTCGAACGCGCCGGCGCTCACGCCGCCGGAGGTGACCACGACATCCGCGCCACGGGCGGTGGCCTCGGCGAGAGCGGCTCGCAGGTCGTCGTCGACATCGGCGACGGTCGTCTGCAGCACCACATCTGCGCCGGCGCCTGTGGTGAGGGCACCGAGGAGAAGCGAGTTGGACTCGGGAATCTGCCCTCGAACCAGCGGTGAGCCGGGGGGAACCAGCTCGCTGCCGGTCGAGATGACGGCGACACGCGGACGCCGGGCCACGGTGACGCTCTCGACATTGGTCGCCGCGATCGCCGCCAGCTGCAGCGGTCCGAGCATCACACCCGCCGGGATGAGTTCGGTTCCGACGGTGCAGTCCTCGCCACGCCGGCGGATGTGCGCTCCGGGACCGCGCGGTGCCTGCTGCACGCGCACCACGTCGAGCGAATCCTCGAGGCCTCCCGCGGTGTCCTCGAACGGGACGATGGTGTCGGCGGTCATCGGCACCGGGGCACCCGTCATGATCCGCGCCGCCTCCCCGGCGTGGAGGGTCGGTTCGAGCGACGTGCCGGCGGGCAGGTCAGCGACGACGCGGAGAACCGCCGGCGATGCTTGACTCGCCGTCGCGACGTCGGCGAAGCGGACCGCGAACCCGTCCATGGCGGAGTTGTCGAACAGCGGCAGATCGACCCCCGCATGCACCGGTGCGCGCAGCGTGAGTCCGAGGGCTTGGGCGAGGGGAATCGTGGTCGTCTCGAACACCCTCACCGCATCGAGAATCTGTGCGAGGTGTTCGTCGACGGTGATCACGGCGATCCCGCGGCGACGGCGTGGAGTCGTGAAGTGCGTGCCATGGTTTCAGGCTATCTGCCGACGTCCGTGTGATCCGGTGGCGCGACGTGTGGCAGGTCCTCGTCCGACCGCGCGATGTCGTAGGTCCGTCCTAATCTGGAGGTATGTTCTTCGATCCCGCTCCTCCCGCTGACTCGCAGGGGCCGAGCGCGGATGGTGCGGTGGGCGACGAGCCGCCAGAGATCGTCGCGGCGCGTGAACGAGCAGCGTTCGACGCGCCGGACACGCTGGATCACCTGATCGAGATCGCGGACATGGTCACCATGCAGGCGGCGCAGCGATTGATCGGGGTAAATGTCCTTCGCCGGGAGGCGATGGCGGATGCCGCCCGCCACGGCCGGACGCTCACCGGGGTGGCGGAGCGGTCGGTGCGGTTGGAGATCGCCGCCGCGCTGAGGATCACCGAGAACGAAGCCGCCGCGATGCTGGCCCTCGGCGAGGCACTCGTGGAGCGGTTTCCGACGGTGCTGGACTCCTTCGCCAGTGCTCGCATGACGGAGCGGCACGCCCGATTCCTGGTCGACGCCGTCCAGATCCTCGAACCGGAGTTGCTTGCGCAGATCCTGCCCGCCGCGATCGAACTGGCGGAGGCGCAGCCTGTCGGCGTCTTCCGTCGCAGACTGCGCGCATTGATCGAGACCGTTCGAGCGACGACGTTCACCGAACGGTATGTAGAAGCCGTGCAGCGGCGTCGCGTCGCGCTCCAGCCCGATCACGATGCGATGACGTGGGTGATGACGCTGATGCCCGCCGTCGAAGCGCAGGCGATCTGGGAACGGGTCACCCGCATGGCGAAAGTGATCCTCACCGACGCGGGTGAGACGAGGACCCTCGACCAAGTCCGTGCCGACGTGATCGCCGACCTCCTCATCGAGGGCGACACCGCACTGCACCCGCCTGACGCGCGGGGGATACGCGCGACCGTCGCGGTCACTGTCCCCGTACTCGCCCTCATCGATGGCGCGCCCGATGGCCTCGAGCCGGCGGTGACGGAGGGGATCGGACCGATCCCGCTCGAACGCGCCCGAGAACTGGCTGGGGGAGCCGAGGGCTGGATGCGGATCCTCACCCATCCCGAGACGGGGATGGTCCTCTCGGTCGGACGAGACCTTTACCGGCCACCACCTGGTCTGCGTCGGCTGGTGAGGTGGCGAGCCGACCGATGTATGGCGCCTGGATGCGGGATCCCTGCATCCCGCTGCGAAATCGACCATCGTGTCGCGTGGGAGCACGGCGGAGAGACCAGACTCGACAACCTGAATCCGCTCTGCAAGGGTCATCACACGCTCAAGCACCACGGCGGGTGGACCGTTCAAGACGTCGCCGGGAGCTTCGGCGCCGTCGAGTGGATTTCTCCCACGGGCCGACGCTACGTCGTCGAGCCCGAGCGACGCGTACCCGTGTTCCGAGTGCAGCGCGAGGGTGACCCGCCGCCCTTCTGACTCGCGAGGACGGGCCGGCGCACTGTCGGAGCCCCCGCGCGCTGGCGCGCGTAGGCTGGCGGCATGGGTCGAATCACCGTCCGGCGCCCCGTGACCAAGCTCACGCTGGGGGCCGAAGCCATCCGTCGCTCCGACACGCTCGCGGTCGAGGAGCCGCTCGAGATCCGTGTCGGTGGGCTGTCCCTGGCCGTGACGATGCGCACTCCCGGAAACGATGTCGAGCTGGCGGCGGGGTTCCTCGTATCCGAGGGCGTGATCTCCCGCGGCGACCAGTTCCGCTCGGCGATCCACTGCGGCGGGCCCGGCACGGGCGGACCGATCACCGGCATCTCGATCGGAGCCCCGGCCGACGGCAACACCTACAACGTGCTCGACGTGACCCTCGCTCCCGGGGTGAAACCGCCAGACCCCGAGTTGGCGCGGGCGTTCTTCACGACCAGCTCCTGCGGGTTGTGCGGCAAGGCGTCCATCGACGCCGTCGAGACCACATCCGTCTATGACGTGGCGGGCGACACCGTGACGGTGCCGGCGGCATCCCTGGTCGGCTTCCCCGATGCGCTCCGTGCTCAGCAAGCCGTCTTCGACAAGACCGGCGGCCTGCACGCCGCCGCGCTGTTCGATGCCGCGACGGGTGAGCTGCTCGTGCTCCGAGAAGACGTCGGCCGGCACAATGCCGTCGACAAGGTCGTCGGGTGGGCTGTTCTGCACGACCGCCTTCCGCTGCGCGGCGTCGTCCTGCAGGTCTCGGGGCGAGCGAGTTTCGAGCTCGTCCAGAAGGCCGTGATGGCCGGCATCCCGATTCTCGCGGCCGTGTCGGCGCCGTCATCGCTGGCGGTGGAATTGGCGGCCTCCTCCGGGCTCACCCTGATCGGTTTCCTGCGTGGACCGTCGATGAACATCTACACGCGGGAGGACCGCGTCCTCGACGGGCAGCATGCCGAGGCCGTGTCGACCGGCATGGATTCGGCGGCGGTCGGATCGGTGCGGGCCTAGCTCGACCGATGCCGCACATCCGTCGGTTCCGTTCCGGTGATGAGCCCGCACTCGCGGACATCTGCCTTCGAACGGCGGATGCCGGGGCCGATGCCACCGGGTTGTTCCACGACGATGCGATCTGGGCTGAGATCTTCGTGCTGCCCTACGTGCACCGGCATCCTGAACTGGCCTTCGTCGTCGAGTCCGAGGACGGCCGCGTCGTCGGGTACATCGTCGGCGCAGCGGACTCGGACGAGTTCGAGGACTGGTTCCACGACGAGTGGTGGCCGAGCCACGGTGCGCGCTGGCCGAAACCACAGGTTGAGCGCACACGACAGGACGGGACGCTGATCTACGCTTACTCGCGACGCTCCGGGGCGGAGCCATATGGCCGCGAGTACCCCGCCCACCTGCATATCGATCTGCTCCCTGAGGTGCAGGGACGGGGTTGGGGGCGGCAGCTGATCGAGACGCTCGTGTCCGCTCTGCGGGAGCGGGGCGTGATCGGCGTGCATCTGGCTGCCTCGACCGAGAACGTCGGTGCGATCGCGTTCTACCCCCGCGTCGGGTTCACGGCGATCCCCTCCCACTCCGGCGTTCAGGCCTTCGGGATGCGACTTTCGCCCGGCGGCCCGACCCCTCCGGCCCCGGCGTAGCCTTCGGAGCATGGACGATCTGACCGCGCCGACCGGGCGTGAAGAAGCGCTGCGGGCGATGCCGCATCCCGATGGGACCGCACCCCGCGCGCTCGTCCTCGGCGCGACGGGCTATCTCGGTGGACGCCTCGTGCCGCGGCTGCTGGGCGGCGGGTACTCGGTCCGCGTCCTGGCCCGCGACGCGCAGCGGGTGGCCGCATTCGACTGGGGGAGCAGGGTCGACGTCGTCGAGGGCGATGCGACCGACGAGGCCGCCATGGGCGAGGCGGTCCGCGACGTCGACGTTCTCTACTACCTGGTCCACTCGATGGGGGCGGGCAAGGGATTCGAAGCCGCAGACCGGGCCGCGGCGACCACTGTCGCCGCGGCGGCGGCCGCGGCATCCGTCGGCCGGATCGTCTACCTCGGGGGTCTGCACCCCGACGGGGTCCCGCTGTCACCGCACCTCCGATCGCGCGTCGAGGTGGGGCGGATCCTGCTGGACAGCGGCGTGCCGACCCTCGTGCTGCAGGCCGGGGTGGTCATCGGGTCAGGGTCCGCGTCGTTCGAGATGGTGCGCCACCTCACCGAGGTGCTGCCCTACATGCCGGCACCCAAGTGGGTGCGCAACCGCATCCAGCCGATCGCCGTGCGCGACGTGCTGCACTACCTGCTCGGCGCGGCGCGCGTGAGTGCGGACATCAGTCAAGCGGTGGACATCGGGGGGCCCGACGTTCTGCGCTACGGCCAGATGATGAACGGCTACGCGCTCGAGGCCGGCCTGCGGCAGCGCGCGATCGCCGCTCTGCCTGTACTGACGCCGCGACTTGCCTCGCACTGGGTCAATCTGGTCACCCCGATCCCTCGACGCGTCGCCATGCCGCTGGTCGAGTCGCTGCAGAACGAATGCATCGTGAAGGACTCCGCGATCGACGCCCTCATCCCGCCACCGGAGGGTGGCCGCACACCCTATCGAACGGCGGTTGGACTGGCACTGCGTAGGGCGGAGGTCGACGAGATCGAGACGAGCTGGCAGGATGCCGACGTCCTCGGAGTGCCGAGTGACCCTCTGCCCAACGACCCGGAGTGGGCGGGGCAGGTGGTCTTCACCGACGTGCGAACGGCGCACACCAGCGCCTCGCAGGAATCGCTGTGGCGGGTGATCCAGGGGATCGGCGGTGAGCGAGGGTGGTACTCCAACCCGCTGCTGTGGGCGATCCGCGGCTGGATGGACAAGCTCGTCGGCGGTGTCGGTCTGCGCCGGGGACGACGGCATCGAGATCGCCTGCTCGTGGGCGATGCCGTGGACTTCTGGCGGGTGGAGGCCATCGAACCGGGCTCGCTGCTGCGACTGCGTGCCGAGATGCGGGTGCCGGGCAAGGCGTGGTTGGAACTGCGCGCACGGCCGGACGCGGACGGATCGCGCTATGACCAGCGCGCGGTCTTCTTCCCGCTCGGCCTGGCCGGGCGACTGTACTGGCTCGCGGTGCTGCCCTTCCACGGCTTCATCTTCGCGGGGATGGCCCGCAGTATCACCGCCGCGGCCGAGGCGGCGGACGCGCAGGCCGGCACCGGCTGACGGCCGGCGCAGGGCGGGGGTCTGCCGCGGCGACCCATCCGAAAGCGGGTTCGCACCGAAGAAGCGGTGAGTGGGGCGCATCCCGCGGATACGGAGCCCGTGATGGTGCAGAAGTTCGTTCGAGCACGGGTGGGTTTCCTCGCGGCGGCTGCGCTGGCGGGCGGGGTGAGCGCGGCCGTCTTCCTGGCCGCCGCCGAACTCGTCGCGCTCGTCTCGGCTCCTGAGAGCAGTCCGATTCTGGCGGTCGGGTCGTTCGTCATCGACGTCGTGCCGCAGCCGCTCAAGGAACTCGCCATCGCGACCTTCGGCGAGTACGACAAGATCGCACTGCTGGCAGGGCTGGCCCTGGCGGTGCTGGTCGCTTCGGCGGCCGCGGGCGTGCTGCAGTACCTCGCGCCTCCCGCGGGCGTGGCGGCCCTGGTCATCGCGGGTGGTCTGTCGCTGGCTGCCGCCGTCACCCGTCCCGACGCAACGGCGCTCGCGGCGCTGCCGCCGATCGGGGGAGCAGCGGCAGGATGCCTCGTCCTCTGGCTGCTGGTCGGGCGGCTGCGCCGCTGGGCCGCGTCGTCTGCGGCCGCGGCATCCGACCTCGCGGAAGGCGCGCGCGGCGGTGAGCGTTCCCCCGTCGAGCAGCCGACCGTGCACGACAAAGGGGCCGCAGCGGTGGTCGATCGGCGCCTGTTCTTGCGTGCCACGGCGCTCGCGGCATCGTCTGCCGTCCTCATCGGCGTCGGTGCTCGCGCGCTGATCAATGCCACCTCCTCGTCGATCGCCGCCGTGCGCACGGCGCTCCGGCTCCCTGCTCCGCGAGCCACCGTCGCGGTTCCCGCGGGGGCCGAGTTCGACATTCCCGGGCTTTCGCCCCTGTTCACGCCGAACACGGAGTTCTACCGCGTCGACACCGCCCTGACCGTGCCCTCGGTGGATCCCGCGCAGTGGCGACTCGTCATCGACGGGATGGTGCGGCAGAGGGTGGAACTGACGTTCCAGGACCTCGTCGACCGGGGCCTGCGCGAGTACGCGATCACCCTGACCTGCGTCTCGAACGAGGTCGGAGGGGAGCTGGTCGGAAACGCGATGTGGCTCGGCGTCCCGGTGCGCGACGTGCTGCGGCTGGCGGTGCCGGACGCCGGCGCGGACATGGTGCTCTCGCGCAGTGTCGACGGCTTCACCGCCGGCACGCCCCTTGAGCCGCTCACAGACGACGGGCTGGACGCGATCCTCGCCGTCGGAATGAACGGCGAGCCGCTGCCGCTCGAGCACGGGTTTCCGGTGCGAATGGTCGTGCCGGGTCTGTACGGCTATGTCTCTGCAACCAAGTGGCTGACCGAACTGAAGGTCACGACCTTCGCCGCAGATGAGGCGTACTGGACACCGCGCGGATACAGCGCACGAGCCCCGATCAAGTTCTCGTCACGCATCGACACTCCGCGCAGCGGGACACGCATCCCGGCGGGACGCACCGCGATCGCCGGGGTGGCCTGGGCCCAGACCGTCGGCATCGAGCGGGTCGAGGTGAGCATCGACGACGGCGCATGGCAGTCCGCGACCGTGTCGACACCCATCAGCGACGACACCTGGGTCCAGTGGCATCTCGAATGGGATGCCACGCCCGGTGCGCACTTCGTTGCGGTCCGCGCCGTGAACCGAAAGGGCGAACGGCAGACCGACCAGAGAGCGCCGATCGCGCCGGACGGTTCCACCGGGTGGCAACGGACGCTCATTCAGGTGTCCTGAGCGCTCTTCGTCACCGGCCCAGCACGGCTCGGCCGCCCTGTCAACGGCCGTGGTTCCGCCGTGTCCGCGTGGGAACATGGGGATGATGACCGATCTCCGACAGTCCGGCGCCGCCCGCTCAGGCGAGCTGCTCGATGGACGCTACCGCCTCGCCGAGCTCATCGGCGAGGGCGGCATGGGGTCGGTGTGGCGCGCCGTCGACGAGGCACTGGAGCGGACGGTCGCCGTCAAGGTGTTCTGGATGGGCTCCACCGAAGAAGCCCAGGAGGTGCGCCGGGAGTCCGAGAAACGGCTGCTGGCCTCACTCAACCATCCCTCCCTCGTCACCCTGTTCGACGCCCAGCTCTCGCCTTCCGGACGTTCCTACCTTGTGATGGAGTACATCGACGGGGGCACCCTCGCCGACCGGATCGGCATCGGCCGGATCTCGACGTTGGATGCCGCGGCGCTGGCGGCGGATCTCGGCGAAGCGCTGCACGTCGTGCACGAGGCGGGGATCGTCCACCGGGACGTGAAACCGGCGAACGTGCTTCTGCGTCCCCCGCTCACGCCACAGCACAGCTTCCGCGCTGTGCTGGCCGACTTCGGGATCGCCTACTTGATCGACACCGCGCGCATCACGACACCGGGCACCGCGATGGGCACAGCGGCGTACATCTCTCCCGAGCAGGTGCGCGGACAGCCCCCGACACCGGCATCCGACATCTACAGCCTCGGCCTCGTCCTGCTCGAGGCGCTCACGGGCGAGCGTGCGTTCCCGCAGCGCGACGCGGTCGAGGCGATCGCGGCGCGGTTGACGATTCAGCCGACGATTCCCGGTGAGTGGGGGTACGGCTGGCGGGCCTTGCTGACCGCGATGACCGCGCGGGAACCCGCCGAGCGCCCGACGGCTCTCGAGGTGGCCACACGGGGGCGCGCGCTGGATGCCGGCAGCACTGATCCGGATGTCACCGGTCTGGCGACCGCGTCCCCGCAGGCGCCCAGTACGTCCGCCACGCGGCTGCTTCCGGCGTCGTCGGGGACGGCTCCGACGACGATCCTCGCCGGTGCCACCCCGGATCCCCCGGCGTCCCAGGCGTCGGACCCGACTTCCGATGCGTTGCCCCGGCGAACGCGGCTCGGGGCGATCGTCGCCACGTCGGTGCTCCTGCTCGCGGGCGTCGTGCTGGCCATCGTGCTGTGGGGTGGCACCGCCGATGCGCCCCCCGCCCCACCTGAGCTCCCTCAGCTGGAAGAACCACTGGGCACGCACCTGCGCGAACTGATGGATGAGGTGTCACCGTGAACGCGCGCGCCGTCGCATTCGCCGCCGCCCTGATGTTCGCGGCCGGCGTGCTCGCCGGGTGCACTGCGCCCGCGCCCGACATCACGGGCGACACGGCCACCGGGATGCAGACCACGGTCGTCTCGATCGCCGAGTCGGCGGCTGCCGGCGATGCGAGCGGCGCTCTCGCGAAGCTCGACGGGCTTCAGCAGCAGCTTGACGCGGCGATCACCGACGGGTCCGTCAGTGCCCAGCGCGCCGCGGCCATCCAGACCAGAATCGATGTCGTCCGCGCGGATCTGCAGCCGGTGCCGGCTGTCGAGCCGGCGCCCGACCCGGCGGTGAGCGAGGACACCGGTGAGACGAGCGTGACCAACGACGACTCCGGCACCGGGAACGGCAACAGCGGCCCCGACAAACCCGGCACGGACAAGCCCGGCAAAGAGAAGCCCGACAAAGAAGAGGGCGGCCCTGGAAAGGGCAACGAAAAGGGCGGAAAAGGGAACGACTGACTCGTCGACTCCCGGCATCCCGAATCGATTCTCCGAGAGGGATGCCTCCCGCTGGTCGGGGTAGCGACCGCGCCTTAGGTCTGCGCCGCCTTTGCGGGGTGCGGCGTGTCCGGCGGGAGGATCCGGAATTCCGGCGCGTGCGAGACGAGCAGCCACGCCGGCAGCACGACGATGCACAGCACCGGCAGGAGCGTGAGGTCATCGGGGATCGCAACGGCGATGAACAGCGCCAGCCAGCCGTCTCGCGCAACGACGAGCACCATGCCCAACACCGCGCAGGCGACCACGAGGCTCACCGGCAGCGCCGGGAAGACCGCGCTCACCAGAAGGCCGAGGGCGACGCCGATGAACGTGGCCGGGAATACCCGCCCCCCGCGGAACAGCGCGGACGCTGCGACGAGCAAGGCGACGATCTTGATGCCGGAGATCGCGGCGAGCTGACCGACGTCGTACTGTCCCGGGTCCTCAAGCAGCTCACCCATCTGCGTGAGTCCCTTGAACATGGTGATGGGCCCGCCGATGAATCCCAGGATGCCCAGCACGAGACCGCCGGCCGTGGCGATGAGGACGGGATGACGCAGGGAATGGAACGCGCGGTAGACGAGGGGGAATGCCGCGAGCGCGGCAAGGCCGATCAGGACGACCCCGCACGCCACGAGTGAACCCGTGAGCAGGTCCAGCGCCTGCGGTGGTCCGTACGCGGGCAGGTCGAAGGCGAATGGCGGAGCGCCGAGGAGATGCATCGTGATGGCGCCTGCTCCCGCGGCGGCGAGCGGAAGGAAGAGCCGGTCCCAGAGGGACCCGCCGGAGCGCACCGCCGCGACCAGGCCTGTGAACACCAGTGCGGCGGCCACCGGCGTGCCGAACAGTGCGCCGATCGTCGCCGCGGCCGCCAGCAGCATGGCGACCTGCGGGGACACCTTCGGGATGAATCGGGCGAAGACCGCGACGACGATCGCCGAGTTGATGGCGATGATGGGGTTCTCCGGGCCGAGGCTGACACCCCCGGCCAGCCCCAGCAGCGTGACCAGCGCGAGCCCGGGCAGGACGCGCAGCGGCAGCGGCGACCCGACCAGCTCCGTGGTCGCCGAATCAGGACCCCCATGACCGGGGAGCACTTGCAGAGCGAGGCCGACCGCCAGACCCGTGAGCGTGAGAACAAGGATAATCCACCACCCGGACGGATCAACGCCGAGCGCACCGGGCGCCACTTGCCAGATCACGCTCGACAGGGCATCGGCGGCCTGGTCGAGAGTCCACAGGATGAGAGCCGACACCACGCCGACGAGGATCGCCGGCAGGGCCAGCCTGAGGAGACGTCGGGGTGTGACGTTCGGGTCGGTTTCCGGCCGTGCGAGACTCATCGCACACCCCCTGTGTGAAGACGGCTGATCCGTGCTGGTGGACGGACGGTACCACGGTGTCCACGCGGCGGACCATGCCCGCGTGAGCATCGACCCGCTCCAGGACACCCGGCATCCACCCCCGTATAAACTCGCCGCGTGAGCATCTGGGCGTTCGAGGCGACGATCGACGAGATCAACGCGATGGCGGGGGGCTCGATGATCGCTCAGCTGGGCATCGAGGTCACCGAGCTGACCGACACGAGCCTCAAAGGGCGGATGCCGGTCGACTCGCGCACGACCCAGCCGGCGGGCGTGCTGCACGGCGGGGCGTCCGTGGCGCTCGCCGAGACGCTCGCCTCGTGGGCGGGCTACCTCGCCGTAGACCGCACGAAGTTCCATGTGGTCGGGCAGGAGATCAACGCCAACCACATCCGGCCGGTGGCCGCCGGAGCCTGGGTGTTCGCCGAAGTGACGCCGGCCGCGATCGGTCGTCGTTCGCACGTATGGGAGGTGCGCATCACCAACGAGGATGGCAAGCTCGTGTGCATCTCCCGGTGCACCCTCGCGGTGATCGAGATGGAGAGCGGCTACGCGCCGGAGGATCGCCGGGGTCCAGCGAGAGGAGCATCCCGTGACCAAGGATGATACGTCCGGAGGGCTGAGCAGAGAAGAGCGCGACGCCGTCAAGGACCGGGCGAAGGAACTGCGCGACGAGGCCAAGGCCGGCAAGAATCGGGCCGCCGGAGAGAAGGCCGTTCAGGAGGCGATCGCGGAGATGCCCGGCGAGGATGCCGCGATCGCCCGGCGCCTACACGAGATCGTCGCGGAAGCCGCGCCAGAACTGATGCCCAAGACGTGGTACGGCCAACCGGCCTATGCCAACACGGACGGAAAGGTGATCGCGTTCTTCCAGAGCGCTGCCAAGTTCAAGACCCGCTACGCCACGCTGGGATTCAACGAGGACGCGAACCTCGATGACGGCGAGATGTGGGCCACCTCGTTCGCCGTGACGACGCTGACGCCGGCAGTCGAGACGAAGATCCGGGATCTGGTCCGACGCGCGATCAGGTGAGCTGATTCCTGCGGGAATCGCCGCACCGCCCGCGCCGCAGCGATCTATCGGGCGTGCGCGACGGCGCCGCCCTCCACCGCGACGATGCGATGGTCCTCGCTGTGCGTCAGTTCCGTGCGGAGAAAATGCTCGTCGGTCGGCAGTCGCAGGTCGAAGCGCGAGTACGCCGCGAGCTTCAGCTCCGCGGAGCCGATGATCACGTCGAGGACGTGGCCGCCGATGCTCCGGTCGTCGGCGATGAAGTGGACATGCAGACCCGCAACCGTCACACCCTGGTAGATGGACGGGGACCAGAAGCCGACGAGCGTGCCCCGCGCGTCGGCGATCACGGTCTCGATCTGACCTTTCGTGACCTCGGCGAGCGGTCGGAACGGGTGCTCCTGACGCTGCGTGACGCGCACCCGGACCGCGGTGAAGACGCCATCGACGCGGACGGCGTGGAAGAGGTTCCTGCTGACGAGCTGCTCCTCGACCCGAGCGGTGAACGCGGGCAGGTCGGCGCCGGCGATCGGCTGCGCGGAGACCGCGTGGAACTGGCAGACATCGACGAAGGGGAGGACCTGATCGTCCGTCATGCGATCCGGCCGCTCGTCGACGGTGCATTCGAACACCTCACCGTCGAGGATGATGACCTCGCCGCCCAGGTGCTCACAGCACCCGATTCCGAAGTCGCCGAGCGCTCGCACATCGCCCACGGCGATGCCGGACTCGTACGCTCCGGCCAACAGCGCGTCGAGGACCGCGAATTGGGTCACCGCGGCGTTCGCGAGGCGCTGTTCGGTCGTCACAATGCGAGGCTATCGCGCGATGGGATTCCTACCCGACCGCCAGGGCCGGAACGCGTTCGAGGACCCCGACCGACGCTCGTCACCCGCTGTTCCCATGAGCCGCCCTCGCCGTTCACGATCGTGCCGTTCTGTGGACGATTGTGTCGTCGCGGTGGCGGCACGACGACCACTGAAGGGTCTTTGATGACTACACGCAGTTTGCAGCGCCGTCGGTCGGCGCTGGCAGGGACGACCGCGGTGCTGCTCGCGGCTTCGGGACTGATGGGGGTGTTCGCGCTGCCTGCGGCAGCGGCGCAGAGCGACGAGAGGACGGTCACCGATCACGGCGGCGCGACGCGCAATGACGGAGATATGACGCAGCTCCTGCGGGAGTCGATCGTCGACGGACCCGCGAAGAACGTCATCCTGCTGATCGGTGACGGCATGGGAGATTCGGAGATCACCGTCGCGCGCGACTACGCCGAGGGCGCCGGTGGAGAGTTCGCCGGCATCGACGGGCTTCCGCTGACCGGCTCGTACACGACATACGCGGTCAACTCCAACGGCAGCGTGAACTACGCGTCGGAGTCCGCGTCCACGGCAAGCGCCTGGTCCACCGGCACGAAGACCGTGAACGGGCGTCTGAGCGTCGATGTCTCGAACGCGCCGCAGGCGACTCTCCTCGAGATCGCGAAGGCGAACGGGTTGAAGACCGGAAACGTCTCCACCGCGGAGATCCAGGATGCGACACCGGGAGCGCAGATCGCGCACATCTCCGCCCGAGGCTGCTACGGCCCCGATCAGACCACCGCGAATTGTGCCTCGGAGGCGCTCGAGAACGGCGGGTTGGGTTCGATCAGTGAGCAGCTGCTCAACCTCCGCCCGGATGTCGTGCTCGGCGGCGGTTCGGCGAGCTTCAACCAGGTCGCAAAGGCCGGTCCTTGGCAGGGCGAGACGCTGTTCGCGCAGGCGGACCAACGGGGTTACCAGCTCGTCGACACTCCGGCGGAATTGGATGCCGTCACCACCGCCGACGCTCACCAGCCCCTCCTCGGACTGTTCGCCACAGGCAACTTCCCGGTCCGCTGGAACGGGCCGGCCGCCATCGCGGGCGGGGGTGACCTGCCTGCGGCATCCTGTGTGGACAACCCTGAGCGGCTGGCGAGCGGGCTCTCGCTCGGAGCATTGACCGAGAAGGCGATCGGCCTGCTGGCCGATGAGGACGGCTTCTTTCTGCAGGTCGAGGGCGCCAGCATCGACAAGCAGGACCATGCCGCCAACGCCTGCGGCCAGATCGGAGAGACCGTCGACCTCGACGAGGCCGTGCAGGTCGCGCTCGCCTACGCCCAGACCAGCCGGGACACGCTCGTCGTTGTCACGGCCGACCACGCGCACACCAGCCAGATCGTGGGTTCGACACCACCCGGGCTCAGCGTCAACCTGCTGACGACCGAGGGTCAGCAGATGATCGTGGCATATGGGACCGCGGCAGCGGGTGGGTCGCAGCAGCACACCGGGTCGCAGGTCCGCATCGCCGGATACGGTCCCGGCGCGGCGAATGTCGTCGGCCTCACCGATCAGACCGACCTGTTCTTCACGGCAGCCGACGGGCTCGCTCTGAATCGCGATCTCACCGCGTTGAGTGCGGACGCGACCGTAACCGCTCCCGCCGATGTCCACCCCGGCGACACGTTCACGGTGTCCGTCGATGGACTGGACGCGGACTGGCAGGCGACCGGAGTTCTGGCGTCCGACCCGGTCGACCTCGGTCAGGTCGACGTTCTGGCCGGCCACGCCGAGTTCAGCGCGACCGCGCCCGACGAGGAGGGCCCGCACACGATCACTCTCACCGGTGTGCAGACCGGGACCGTGTTGAAGGCGACGGTGAACGTCACCGGCGGTGCGATCACGCCACCGCCCGCATCGCCCTCACCCCTTCCGGGTGCTGCGGGCGGCGCCGCGCAGGGCGGTTCTCCGCTGGCACTGACCGGAAGCGCAGTCCCGTGGGCCGCAGCCGGGGTTGCGCTCGCGATGACGGTCACCGGTGCATATCTGCTCGCGCGCCGGCGCCGCCAGCAGCTGCGAGTCACGCACCTCTGACGTGACGGACGGAGGCCGGCGACGAACGCGACCGTCGCCGGTCTCCGTGC
The DNA here is from genome assembly GCF_039534975.1 of Microbacterium terregens. NCBI lineage: Bacteria > Bacillati > Actinomycetota > Actinomycetes > Micrococcales > Microbacteriaceae > Microbacterium > Microbacterium terregens. Next base: position 3,039,261 of record NZ_BAAAWH010000001.1, on the reverse strand, counting down.
CGCCGTGGACCGGGCACGCGGTCGCGGATACCTCGCAGGACGGATCGGGATACATCTCGCGGCGGACGACCGGTCGAACCGGTGCGACGAGGCTGGAAGCATGCATAAACGCCGCACATCTCGGGTCATCTTCCTCGCCGCCGGTCTCGTGGCCGCCACACTCGCATTGCAGGGGTGCGCCGTCGTGGACGAGCTTGTCTACAAGCAACGGTCATCCGCCTTTCCGACCGCCGAGGCAGCCCGGGAGGCCTGGGACCTCGACGCTGCTTGGGTGCCCGCGGACGCGAAGGACGTCCGTGTGGTCGAATCCACTGTCGCCGGAGCTTCGGATGCCGTCCTGCTGGTAAGCAGCGACACCGCGCTCGATCCCGCCTTGTGCGCGGAAGTGATCCGCCAATCCGGGGCCGGTTACACCATCGACGGTGCGCCGGACGCGTATCGTGCCGACACGGTGTTCGCCTGCGGGCCGTGGAGCGTGATCCCCTCCGACGAGGGGTGGTTCGGATGGACGCCGAACCACCCGAACGAGCTGGCTCAGTCGCCGTCGCCGCGGTAGCCCCGGCCCGCCGCCGTGCGCCCGTCGGACCGACTCCCGCAGACTGCCACGGCTGCGGACATCGCCATCGACCGTCGTCGCTGCGATTCAGAGTTTTCGCGCGCACTCCTCCATCGCACCCCGGGCCGGCGCCAGGGTCGGCCGATGCCCTCCCACCCCGTACGGCGCGAGACGCGGTTGTCCATCCACGGTTTTCTCACGCTCCTGGCAAGCTTGTGAGCAACGACAAGAAGGAGGCTCCGTGAAGCAGCGCACTCTGGTAGGACGACAGGTTTCCGCGATCGGTCTGGGCGCCATGCCCCTGTCGATGAACAACGACAAGCAGATCCCCTCGTTCGAGGATGCCGTGGGGACGGTGCATGCGGCGCTCGACGCCGGCGTCACCATCGTCGACACCGCGGACATCTACGCCCCCACGTGGAACGAGATGGGCCACAACGAGCGGATCGTGGCCGAAGCGCTGCGCACCTGGGACGGCGACGCGGCGAGCATCTTCGTCGCAACCAAGGGCGGGATCACGCGGAGCGAGGGCGAGGTCTGGGGCCGCGACGGTTCGGAGGCGTATCTGCGCCAGGCGGTCGAGAGGTCGCTCGAGATCCTCGGCGTCGACCAGATCGATCTGTACCAGTACCACCGTCCCGACCGCTCGCGCGTGTACGGCGACAGCATGAAGGCGCTGGCATCGCTGCGGGAGGACGGCCTCGTCCGCGCGGTGGGGATCTCGAACGCGAGTGTGGAGGAGATCGAGATCGCGCTGGACGTCCTCGGCGAGGGCAACCTCGCCAGCGTGCAGAACGAGTTCTCGCCGAAGCATCCGGGGAGCATCGACGAGCTGCGGTTCTGCGAAGAGCACGGCATCGCGTTCCTGCCGTGGAGCCCGCTCGGCGGCACGGGCGGGGGAGGACGCAGCGTGGGCGCGCGGTTCTCGACCTTCCGTGAGGTCGGCGAGGTGCATGCCGTCAGCCCGCAGCAGGTGGTGCTCGCGTGGGAACTCGCCCTCGGCCCGCACGTCATCCCGATCCCGGGTGCGCGGCGCGCGGCATCCATTCTCGACTCGGTCAAGGCTGCCGACCTCGAACTAGGCTCGGTCGAGATCGCCGGCCTGTCCGAGTCGGTGGGCATCTTCGACTGAGACCGGGACGGCCGCGGAGGCTCGCCGTGGCCCGGGCGCTTTCAGCGTCGACGGACCATCACTACCGCATCGTCGATCATGGCCGGGGCGCCGTCGGGCGCCACGACCTCCCGCGAACGGGTCTCCGCGATCTCGACCGTCCACTCGTCGAGGCTCAGCTCGAGAGATGCGAGCTCCTCGGGCGCGGTCAGGAACACGTGGCCGCCGTGGCCGGGTGGCGCCCACGGCGGCGGGCCGGCGTGCGACACGATCAGCAGTCGTCCGCCGGACGCGACGCGTTGCGCCGCCCGCTTGAGAGCCCCGGTGCGGTCCAGTGCGACGGGGGAGTGGAAGAAGCTCGCTGTGACGAGGTCGTACTCGCCCGCGGCATCCGTGTCCGACAGGTCCGTCGCAAGAAAGCGTGCGCTCACGCTCTCGGCGTCGGCAGCGGTCTGCGCCCGTGCGATCGCGATCGCCGAGATGTCGACGCCGGTCGCGTCCCATCCCCGCTGCGCCAGCCAGATCGTGTCGGCACCCTCCCCGCAGCCCAGATCGAGCGCGCGGCCCGGCGGGAGCTGACTCACGGCGTCGACGACGGCGCGGTTCGGTCGGCCGGACCACATCCGCTCGGCATCCGCGTATCGGTGATCCCAGTACGCGTCGGGTGCCAGGTCGGCTCCCGCCTCCTCGCACGCGAGGGCGAAGTCCTCCTGCACGAGTGCCCCGTTGACCGCAGCCCCCGCCATCGCGCCGGCACCCATCGACAGCGGCACGTTCGCGGTCGGACTCACGACGTTCCCCGCCGCCCAGATCCGTTCGGCGCTCGTCTTGCCGGTCGCGTCGACAGCGAGGAACGCCCCGAACGGCGTATCGGCGCGATCGAGCCCGAGGTGTGCCAGGAAGGTGTCGTGCGGACGCGCCTCACCCATGGTGAAGATCGCGTCGATCTCGACGACCTGGCCGTCGGCGAGGCGCACGCCCGAAACCTCCCGGTCGTCCCCGAGCACCTCGACGACCGGCTCGCTGATGATCTCGACGCCCCGCGCACGCAGTCTGCGGGCGGCATCGGGCTCCAGTGTGCCCATCGCCCCGGTGAACACGACGACATCGTCGCTCCATTGCCGGACGAGCTCCGCCTGATGCAGCTGGCGCGGCGAGACCAGCACCACGCCCAGTCGGCGATCGCGCACCTCCCACCCGTGGCAGTACGGGCAGTGGAGCACGGCGCTGCCCCAGCGCTCGGCCAGCCCGGGGATGTCGGGCAGGTCGTCTGAGATCCCCGTCGCCACGACAAGCGCGCGGGCGGTCTCGCTGGTGCCGTCTGCGAGGGTGACCTCGACGCGCGTGGGCGTGTCATCGACCCTCGCGACCGATGCGGTACGCAGCTCGACGCCATACGCCTCGACCTCGGCACGCCCGTGAGCGAGAAGGTCGCCGGGTGCCACGCCGTCGTGCCCGAGCACGCCGTGCATGTGCGCGGCGAAGCGATTGCGGGGCGCACCCGCGTCGAGGACGAGGGTGCGACGGCGGGAGCGACCGAGCATCTGGGCGGCGCTGAGCCCCGCCGCGCCGGCCCCGATCACGATGGCATCCCACTGTGCTGTTTCCATGCTGACCAGCGTGCGTGCGATGATGGCATAACCGCAAGCTGGTTTGCAGTATTGGCAAGGAGGGGATCGGATGCCGGAAGAGCTCGACCATGTAGGGCCTCGCCTGCGCGCCGCGCGTCAGGCGAAGGGCCTCACACTGGAGCAGGTCGCCGGCCGGTCCGGGATGTCGGTCAGCACGCTCTCACGTCTGGAGTCCGGCAAGCGGCAGGCGAGTCTGGCTCTGCTCGTCCCGGTGACCCGGCAGCTCGGCATCCGTATCGACGATCTCGTCCGCGAGGAGTCGCCCGATCCGCGCGTGCGACGGCCGTCCGTGCGACGGGGCGGCCTGGTGATCGCGCCGCTCGCCCTCGAGGATTCCCCGATCAGCAGCTACAAGATCACCTATCCGCCGGTCGGCGAACTCCCCGCGCTCCGGGTGCACGACGGCTTCGAGTGGCTCTACGTGCTCAGCGGCAAGCTGCGACTGCGGCTGGGCACGCAGGATCTCGTTCTCGGGCGCGGCGAAGCCGCGGAGTTCGACACCCGCACCCCGCACGCGATGAGCGCGGTGGGATCGCGTCCCGCCGAGGTGCTCAGCATCTTCAACGCTGAGGGCGCGCGCATGCACACGCACGGCACGGAGGCGGGTCCGGGGACGGGTTCGACGCCATAGCGGCCGTACCAGGCGACGGTCAGTGGCCGCCGGATGCCGCGGGTGCGGCGGTCGTGGCAGGGAAGAAGCCGCGCACAAGCAGCCACCCCAGTCCTGCGCCCACGAGCTGCGCGGCGATGTACGGCAGGACAGAGGCGGGCGCGATGCCGGCGAAGGTGTCGCTGAAGGCGCGGCCGATCGTGATCGCGGGGTTGGCGAAGCTCGTGGATGAGGTGAAGAAGTACGCCGCGCCGATGTACGCCCCTACGGCCGGGGCGGCCAGGTGCGACCGACCGGTGCGGACGAGGGCGAAGATCACGAGCACGAGACCGGCAGTGGCGACGACCTCCGCGAGGAGGTGCGGCCAGCTTGCTCGATCATTCGTGCTCCACGAAATGGCCGGCGCGGCGAACATCAGGTTCGCGAGGATGGCGCCCGCGATGCATCCGAGCACCTGCGCGGGAATGTAGGCCGCGGTGATGGCCCACCCCTTGCGGTGGAGCAGAGCGTCGACGACGGAGACCACGGGGTTGAAGTGAGCCCCTGACACCGTCTGGAAGACCAGGATCAGAACGGCCAGACCCAGGCCGGTGGCCAACGCGTTCTCCAAGAGCGCCAGCCCGGTATCCGACGGCGACAACGTCTGAGCGGCGATGCCCGAGCCGACGACGACCGCGGCGAGGAGCGCGCTGCCGAGGAACTCGCCCCCGAGGGCGCGAGTCGTGTCCGGACTCACGACGCGGTGAGCACTTGCGAGACGCGGTCGAGCGCGCCCGGCACGAGCCTGAAATACGCCCACGTGCCGCGCTTGCTGCGCGTGAGGAACCCTGCCGCGGTGAGCACCTTCAGGTGATGCGACACGGTGGGCTGGCTCAACCCGACCGGCTCGATCAGGTCGCACACGCACGCCTCAGAGCCGTCCGATGCCGCGACAATGGACAGCAGTCGCAGCCGCGTCGGGTCGGCGAGAGCCTTCATCGTCGCGGCGAGCTGCTCCGCCTCCTCGGCAGACAGCGGCTCACGCTGAAGGGGAGTGCAGCACGCCCCGGCGGTGACATCCGTCACCTCGAGCATCGTGGTCATGCATCGACAATAGTCGATATTGACAGATGTCGATATAGCGACGCAGAATGAGGTATCGACGTTCATCGATATTCCGTTGGAGGATGCTGTGACCCTGCTTGACCTGACGCCACGTGTCGTCGACAGCGATCGACTGACCACCCTTCCGGTCGCGATCATCGGCGCCGGCCCGATCGGGCTCGCCGCTGCCGCGCACCTGTATGAACGCGGCATCGACTCCGTGATTTTGGAGGCGGGGGATCAGGCTGCCGCGAGCATTCGCGCGTGGGGGCACACGCGCCTGTTCTCGCCGTGGAAGCACCTCGTCGACCCGGCCTCGCGTCGACTCCTCGAGACGCAAGGCTGGACACTTCCAGATCCCGAGCGCGCTCCGACCGGCACCGAGCTGGTCGAGAAGTACATCGCCCCGCTGGCCGCACTCGAGCCGATCTCCTCTCGTCTGCGCACCGGCGTCGAAGTGCTCGGGGTCACCCGCGAGGGGATGGACCGCACTCGCACGAGGGGACGCTTCGCCACGCCGTTCTCCCTCCGTGTCCGCGCCGCAACCGGAGAGATCGAGGACGTCCCCGCACGCGCGGTGATCGACGCATCGGGCACCTATCGATCGCCGAACTCGCTGTCCTCGGGCGGGCTCGACCTGCTCGGCATGTCCGACATCTCCGACCGGGTCACCGTCGCACTGCCGGACGTGCTCGGCCGGGACCGCGCGCTGTTCGCCGGTCGGCACACGACCGTCGTCGGCGCCGGCCATTCCGCCGCGAACACCCTGCTTGGCCTGGTGGAGCTCGCTCGCCAGGAGCCCGGGACGGCAGTGACGTGGCTGATCCGCAATGCGCAGGCGGTGCGCGTCTCGTCCTCGGCCGATGACGAGCTCGCCGACCGGGCGCGCCTCGGCAGCCGGGTCGACCAGGCGGTTGCGGAGGGACGCATCGCCGTCGTCGACGGGTTTGAGATCATCCGCGGCCGCCGCGCCGGCGACGCGGTCGACCTCGTCGGCCACCGCCGCGGCACCGTCGTCACCCACACCACCGACGTGGTCGTGAACGCGACGGGCTTCCGGCCGGACCTGGACATGCTGCGCGAGATCCGCCTCGAGCTTGACGACATCGTCGAGGCGCCCAAGCGGCTGGCACCGCTGATCGACCCGAACGTGCACTCCTGCGGCACCGTCGAGCCGCACGGCTTCCGCGAACTCGCCCACCCGGAGAAGGGATTCTTCGTCGTCGGGATGAAGTCCTACGGACGCGCACCCACCTTCCTCCTTGCGACGGGGTACGAGCAGGTCCGCTCGGTGACCGCGTGGCTGGCGGGCGACATGGCATCGGCGGCGAACGTCGAGCTCGTGCTGCCGGCGACGGGAGTGTGCTCGACAGGGGCGAGCGACGGCGGTGGATGCTGTTCGTGACGCCCGGACGCTGGAGCGCCGTGAACGGTTCGGGCTGAGTCCCCGCTGACACGCCGGCTCTCCCGCGTCGGCGCATAGACTGCGGTCTATGAGTAGCGGCGGGGGTTCGCGGCAGCTGAGGGTCCTCGGTGATCCGACTCGTGCGCGGATCGTGACGTTGATCCGCGACGCGCCCGACGGTCGCGCTCTGGTCGGGCGCCTCGCAGAGACGCTGGGGCTGCGTCAGCCGACGGTCAGCCACCACATGAAGGCGCTCCTGGCGGACGGCGTCGTCGTGCGCCGCCCCGAGGGGCGCAGGGTCTGGTATTCGCTGGACCCGCGCAACGCCGACCGCGTCGAGGCTCTCCTCGGGGACGACGCAGGACCAGAGACGGGACCCGACGTGCCCCGCATCGTCGAGGACCTCGCCGAACGCTACCGCGGCGCCTTCAGCCGCGAAACCGTCGAACGCTACGTGCGGGAGAGCCACATCCTGTTGTCGGCCGGCGACCCGACCGCACTGATCGGCTCGCGGACGGCCGCATTCGCCACGGTGCGCCTCGACGCACTGGGCAGGGCGCAGGGGCCCCGCCGAACAGTTCCCGAGGTGCTGTTCGTGTGCGTCCAGAACGCCGGCCGATCCCAGCTGGCGGCCGGGATCCTCCGGCAGCTCGCCGGAGACCGCGTGCTGGTTCGCACGGCCGGCTCCGCACCCGCAAGTGCAGTGCGCGCCAACATCGTGACCGCGCTCGATGAGATCGGTGTCCCGCTCGGCGGAGAGTTTCCGAAACCCCTCACCGACGAAGCCGTCCGCGCGGCCGATGTCGTGGTCACGATGGGATGCGGCGACGCCTGCCCCGTCTACCCCGGGCGGCGATATCTGGACTGGGAGCTCGAAGACCCGGTCGGCAAGCCGCTGGAGACCGTCCGGGAGATTCGCGACGACATCGAGTCCCGCGTTCGTGCACTCCTGGTGGAACTGGTCTGACGTGCGTCGTTCACGTGTTGTTTCCCTCGATCAATAGATGCGGGTCTATGCTTTGGAGTGAGAAAGCGAGGCGGCCATGATCGAAAAGCCCACCGTCCTGTTCGTCTGCGTCCACAACGCGGGACGCTCCCAGATGGCCGCCGGATATCTCCGCGCGCTCGGCGGCGACGCCATCGAGGTGCTCTCCGCCGGGTCGGAGCCGAAGGATCAGATCAACCCGGTCGCGATCGAGGCGATGGCCGAAGAAGGCATCGACATCGCCGGCAACACCCCGAAAGTGCTCACCGTCGACGCCGTCAAGGAGTCCGATGTCGTGATCACGATGGGCTGCGGCGACGTGTGCCCGATCTTCCCCGGCAAGCGCTACGAGGACTGGGTGCTCGATGACCCGGCCGGTCAGGGCATCGAGGCCGTGCGCCCGATCCGCGACGAGATCCGCGGCCGCGTCGAAGCGCTCATCGAGGAGATGCGCGCGGGTCGCGGCGCCGCGTAGCCGCACCCCGGCAGGTCGCCCGCTGTGCTCTGGGGGTGCTGGACGACGATCGTCGGCGGCCGGACAATGGCAGGATGGCGGCTCGATGCGACGGCATCCCGGCGACGCCCGCGAGGTCGCCGTGATGGAGCGTGCGAGCGCCCCCGTGATCCGCACGCCGGATCAACGCCTGCGGGTCTTCGTCAGCTCGACCTTGAAAGAACTGGAGCCGGAGCGCCGCGCCGTGCGCGCCGCGATCGAACGACTGCGGCTCGCCCCGGTGATGTTCGAGCTCGGTGCGCGGCCGCACCCGCCGCGACAGCTCTACCGTGCATACCTCCAGCAGAGCGACGTGTTCGTCGGGGTGTACTGGCAGCAGTACGGGTGGATCGCGCCGGGCGAGGAGGTGTCGGGGCTGGAGGACGAGTACGTCCTCGCGCCACGTGAGATGCCGAGGCTCATCTACGTGAAGCAGCCCGCCGAGCGTGAGGCGCGGCTCGCCGAGCTGATGGAAAGAGTGCGCAGTGACGATACGGCGTCGTACACGCCGTTCTCGACGGCAGAAGAGCTCGCCGAGCTCGTGACAGCCGACCTCGCGACGCTGCTCGCCGAACGTTTCGACACGTCGCGCGGCGCCTCGGCACACTCCGCCGACGCGATCCCGGCCGGGTACCTGCCTGCGCCCTATTCGAACGCGATCGGTCGCGAGCGCGACCTCGCGACGCTGCTCGCCTGGGTCCGCGACGACGCCAGACGGCTCGTCACGCTCGTGGGCCCCGGCGGGATCGGCAAGAGCCGCCTCGCGATCGAGGTCGCCCACAACGCCGGCGAACGCTTCGACCGGGTGACGTTCGTTTCGCTGGCGCAGGTGCGCGATCCCGACGAGGTGCTGGGTGCGATCGCACGGGCGCTCGGGGTGCGCGACTCGGGCGATGCGCCGCTGAGCGAGCAGCTGGGGATCGCGCGAGCCGGACGACGAGACCTGATCGTGCTGGACAACTTCGAGCAGCTCGTCGCCGCCGCCGCCGACGTCGTCGCGCTCCTGACCGATCTGCCCGGCGCGACCTTCCTCGTGACCAGCCGCGTGCGCCTTCGGGTGCGCGGCGAGCAGGTCTTCGACGTGGAACCACTCGGTCTGCCCGCGGAGCCCTCGCAGACATCGACCCGGGTGATCCTCGAGGCTCCTGCCGTGATGTTGTTCCGCGATCGCGCGCGGGCCGCGGACCCCAGGTTCGACGTGACCGATGACAACGCCGAGGCTGTCGCCCGCATCTGTCGGGCGCTTGAGGGCGTCCCTCTCGCGATCGAACTCGCCGCCGCCCGCATCCGCGTCCTCACCCCCGCGGCCATGCTCCAGCGGCTCGACCGGATGCTGTCCCTGCTCGTCACCGCGGCCCGGGACGTGCCCGAGCGCCAGCGTACGATCCAGGCCACCGTCCAGTGGAGCATCGACCTGCTCAGCTCCGACGCGCGCGCGCTCTTCGAGCGGCTCGGGGTGTTTTCCGGAACCTTCAGCCTCGACGCGGTCGAGGCCGTCACCGCCGGTGAACCGTGGGTCACCGACCTGCTAGACACCCTCCTCGAGCTCGTCGACGGCAGCCTGCTGCGGCAGCGCGACGAGCACGCCCTGCCGCTCTTTTCGATGCTCGTCCCAGTGCGCGAGATCGCAGCCGCCCGCTTCGAGCTCGACCCGGATGCCGCGACCGTGCGCCGCGCACACGCCGAGTACTACGCCCGGCTCGCGACCCATACCGAGCTGCGGCTCCGTGGCGCGACGCAGTCCGCCGCAGTCGACCGGCTGGAGGCGGAACGTGACGACCTCCGCGCCGGATGCCGCCACCTGATCGCCGTCGGAGAGGCCGACGTCGTCGCGGACGTGGTGTGGCGCCTGTTCCTCTACTGGTGGATCCGGAACCTGCTGCCCGAGGTGAAGGCTTGGATGGAGGCTGTCCTGGAATCCGGCCAGGAGCTGTCACCCCGTTCCCGGGCGATCGCGCTCGCCTTCTCGTCATGGGTCGCGATCTGGCAGCCCGATTCGCAGATCAGCACCGAGCGTATGGAGCATGCCATCGCGCTGTTCCGCGCGGACGGCGACGAGTTCAGCGTGGGGTTGGCCCTGAGCATCGCGTCGCTCACGTACATGTCAGCCACCCCCGCCGACCTCGCCCTCGCAGAGCAGCGGCAGCGCTCGGCGCTCGCGTCGGACGCCGTTCGACACGACGCGACCTTCCACTCGCTGTTCGAGAGCGTGCTCGGGCGCATCCTGCACTTCCGTGGCGATGACGCGGGAGCCGTCGAGTGCTTCGAGCGCGCGAGAAAGCTCGCGGAAGGCGCGGGCGACGAGTTCGCTGAGCGCATCGCACTCAATCAGATCGGGTGGGCGCGGATCGCGGCCGGCGAACCGCAACCCGCGCTGTTCACTCGAGCGCTGGAACTCTCGCTGCGCCTGCGCAACGAGGATGGCGATGCGTACGCGCTCGAAGGCCTCGCCGGATCAGCCGCCGTGGTCGGCGACGTCGAGCGCGCTGGTGTCCTTCTCGGCGCCGCCGAAGCGGTGCGCGCCCGCACGGGTCTGCGCGAGCAGCGCTCGTACGTGACCTACCAGGCGTTCGTCGACGCCGTCCTTGCCACCGACCGGTCCGCGGAGTTCGAGGCAGCGCGCGTCGTGGGCCGTCGGATGCCGCGACAAGCCGTGCTGGAGATCGCGCTCGCCCCTGAGAAGGGAGTGGTCGCCACCGGCGCTTCGAGCACGTCCGAGGGGCCGTAGGGAGCGGGTGCGAATCAGTCGTGGGGCGGTCGGCGCAGCCGCTTGAGGTCGGTGCGCTGCTTCTTCGATTTCAGACGCCGTTCCTTCGCGCCCCGGCTCGGGGTCGTCGGTCGTCGTGATGGCGACGGCGGCCGTAGAGCGTCGCCCACCACAGCGACCAGCCGGGCGCGGGCGGCGTCTCTGTTACGCAACTGTGCGCGGTGCTCGGATGCGGTGATCCTCAGCACGCCGTCGACAAGACGCCCGCTCAGATTCTCAAGCAATCGCTCGCGCTGGATCGGCGAGAGGACGGCTGAGCGCGCAGCATCCCATACGAGTTCCGCTCGGGAGTCGGCCGTGTTCACGCTCTGCCCGCCCGGGCCCGACGACCGCGAGAACCGCCAGGACAGCTCGGACTCGGGGATCGTGATTCCCGAGCCGACCCGAAGGCCGGGACGGTGGGCAGCAGGCATGGATCCATCATCCTCTTGTGTTCCCGGTGCGCCGGGGCGCCTCCTTCGGGCCGGCTCCAAGCGGTCGGTCTAGCAGGCCGCGGTGTCGTAATACTGGCAGTGCGTGGGCGGCCATGATGAGTCCGCCGTTCGCCATCCCGGCCGCAACGACCTATGCCCACCGCGATGAAAGCATCGCTGCCGCCGAGCTGTGCCTCGCGATCGATGCGCTAGTGAACCCGAGGTCCTCGTCGCCGGAGGCGGCGGATCCGTTCGACGAGTGTCGGCCGATCGATGGTCGGTGCGTCCGGAAGCGCACTGAGCATGACGCAGCCCTCGTATCGGTGTCCGTCATCGCTCGACATGGCCGCGACCGCGGCGCCCAGACCAGCGAGATTGTCCATCGCGAACTCCTTCCACTTCGATGTTTCCATCAAAACGTCTTATGATGGAAACATTACGGAGGGCCTCCGACATTGCTGCGAGGAGAGTGCAGATGAACGCATCGGACGACGTCGCCAGAATGCGTCTGGTCGGTGGCGACCTGGCACTGGACTTCGTGAACACACGCAGCGGCCCGCCGGACGGGGCGCCCGGCGACGACCTTCTCGCCGGGTATGGCGGCCTGGTGTCCTGGGCCGTATACGCAGGAGTCGTCTCGGAGAAGGCGGCAGTCGAGCTTCGCCGCGGCGCGCATGACGATCCGCACACCTCGCATGCCGTGTTCGCCCGATCGCGCCGCATTCGAGATGATCTCGACGAGGTGTTCCGCACAATCGCGGATGGCCGCGAGGCCGGCGATGCGGTGCTGGGCAGACTTCGCGACGACGAATCAGAGGCGCTTCGCGCCGCACGACTGCAAGCCGGCGCCGTCTTCGCCTGGACCTGGGGCGAGGACCGATCTCTCGCACGTCCTTTGTGGCCCGTGGTCCATGCGGCGATCCACCTGCTGCTCGCCGGTCCGCTTGACCGTGTCAAGCAATGCGGGGGATGCCGCTATCTCTTCGTCGACGAAAGCCGCAACCGCACTCGACGCTGGTGCAGCATGGAGGACTGCGGCACCGATGAAAAGATGCGACGCTACGTCGCCAGTCGTCGAGCCGCGCAGGAACGCCGCACCCACTGACGAGCCGGACTGTGCCGAATCCGTGCCACGGAGCGGCTCTCGATTATCACTAATTGCGGGTGATGCGCATCAGGACTGCCCGGCCATAGCCTGCGGTGCAATGCGTCGTATCGACGCTCCGGGGTGGAGCGAACAGTCGAACTGGGGCGTCTGAAAGGGGATGTCGAGATGAGCACAGTCAAGTCGACGGGGTGGACCGGGTGGATCGTCTTCGCCGGGGTGATCCTCATGGTCAGTGGAATCTTCAGTGTCATCCAAGGGCTGGTCGCGGTGATCGGACCGAACGCCTATTACGTGGTCGCCGAGGGATCTCTCTGGCTGCTCGATGTGGCGGGGTGGGGGTGGTGGAACATCGTCATCGGCTTGCTTCTCGTGCTGACCGCGCTGGCGCTGTTCGCCGGCCAGACGTGGGCGCGCGTGGTCGCCATCATCTTGGCGATTCTCAGTGCCGTCGGGCAGCTGCTGCTCGTTCCCGCCCAGCCGTTGTGGTCGCTGATCGTCATCGCGATCGACGTGTTGGTCATCTTCGCGCTGATCGTCCACGGACGTGAGATGCGCGATGTCGAGTAGTCGGCAGGCCGTGAATCCGCGACATCCGGAACAGTCGTCGTCTTCCCGACCACGACCCTCGTGAACGAGCCGAAGACCGCGGTCGCACTGGTCGTCATCACTGTCGTGGTCGTCCTCCTCGATGTCGTGTGGAAGCGGATCCGCGGCCGCACACGGGCAGCCGATGGCGATCGGGGGAGATGACAGCTCGCTGGGGTTGACGCTCAGCGGCGGCGGCGCGTATGGCGCGGCGCATGTGGGCGTCCTGCAGGAACTGAGGGAACGCGGCATCCGGCCCGGCATCGTCGCGGGCACGAGCTCGGGAGCTCTGGTCGCCGCGGCATACGCGGCCGACGTTCCGCAGGAGGCGATCGAACGAGCCGCCCTCGCGTTCCGATGGAGCTCGATCGCCCGGATGTCGCTGAGCCCGCGGCTGGGATTGCTCGATTCCAGCGCGCTGACGGACGCCATCCGTCGCACCCTCGGTGATGACCCGGTCATCGAGGATCTTCCGCGACGGTTCGCCGCCGTCGCCACCGACCTGCGAACCCGCCGAGCCGTGGTGATCGACAGAGGCCCCTTGGACATCGCCCTCCGCGCGACGATCGCCGTGCCCGGGTTGTTACCGCCCGTCCGTCGAGGAGGCCAGGTGCTCATGGACGGAGGTATGACTGACAACGTGCCCATCCGTGCAACGCGTCAGTTGGGCGCTTCGACGCTCATCGTGGTGCGCCTGCACGCCAAGTGGGAGAACGTCCGCATGATGCGGGTCGCCTCCAGCGGCGCCGAGCTTGCGGCGGACCGCTCCATCGTCCTGATACAGCCCGAGATGCAGGGTCTCGCGCAGTGGTCCATGGCTGACGTGCCGCACTTGATCGACGAGGGACGCCGCGCAGCGCGCGAAGCCCTCGATGCGGACCGGTCGATCGGGAGTGATTGAGGTCGTCGAGGCGGCTGCGCGTTCGTTCGTTTGCTGAGGCGCGGTTCCGGTCGCCGCGCGCCTGGCGGCTCACAGATAGGGCGGTCGCCACCGCGACGCGGCCTGAGCCCACCGACCGCTCTGCCGGTGCGAGTGGACTCCGGCTGGGAGGCATCGGGCGATTGTCGGGCAGGGTGGGCTGATGATCGATCTCACTGATGCTCTTGTGCGCGGCACGCGCGGCCGTCGGATGTGTCTGGAGTATGTGGCGCGCACGGATGAGGCGGTGCGCTCCGCAGCGTTCTGGCTCGGGCGCGAGCAGGATCCGAACCCGGGAGTTCTCCTTCGCCTATTCGGCGGGGACGCGTCCGACCGCGAAGCGGATCCGACATACACCGCCGACGAGGTCGCGGCGCTGATCGACGGCGTCGACCTGACCGCGATCCGCGTGGACATCGTGCGGGACTCGTTGCAGGCGTCGGTCGACCTCGCTCGGTACTGGCAGGAGCCCGACGGTGAGGACGTGGTCGCTGCGCTCCCGGCGGTGCGCGGCGCCCTGCGACGGGTCGCCGCACGCCTGGTCACCGCGATCCCTGAGCTCAGCGCCGCCCGAGCAACGGCGCAGTGGGCGGTGGACTGGCGTCCACTCAGCGACGCGGCACCGCTGGATTCCGCCCCCGCCGTCGTCCTGGCGGAGTGGACACGCGCCCAGCGGGAGGATGAGGCCCACGCAGCACGTGAACGTCCCGCCGATCCGCACGCGAACGTGTCGGGGACCTGGTGGTCCGTGCCGCAGGCGCTGTTGACCACACGGGGCAGCGTCCGGGACGCGCTCGAGTTGGTGGAGGACTCCCTCGGCTGGGAGAACGCCACGGTCATTCCGGTGCGCGGGGTGGGGAAGACGCTCGAGATCCGGTCGCCCGAAGACTGGGCCGACCTCTGCCGGGAATACCCGATGGAGGTCACCGCGTCCCGTCGGCACGACTGGTTCCGTGTCACCGGTTGTGACGCGAGGTGGCTGATCCCGGACTGGCAGCGCGTCTCCGAGCGGTGGGACGCCGTGCACCTCACCACGCTCGGGTACCTCTCGGCGGCCACGCAGCTGATCGAAGTCGACGCGGAGTACGGATCCGTGATCGGCGGCTGGGGACCCGACTCCACCATCTGGCTCACCGACGCCGCCCGGGAGACCAAAGACGGACGAGAACAGTGGATCCGGCCCAGAGATGACTGGCGCTGGGTCCGACCGGCCCTCCCGGGTGGACAATGACCGACCGGCCTGCGCTCTTCGCCGGGCAGCGACGGCGGGTGATCCGATAACGGATCATCGGGTGGCCCCCGATCGATTCGGAATACCCCTATGGGGTATCGGGTTCTAGACTTCCGAACATCCCTACATGCGGGAGCACCGAGGAGGACGATCCCATGACGGATCCGCACACGGCTCACGAGATGGCCGTCAGTCCCATCGAGCACTCAGCTCACATGGCGCACGACGGCGGCCGCAGCGGCCATGCGAGCCACGGAGCTGACCACGTCGCGCAGTTCCGGCGCCTGTTTTGGATCAACCTGCTTCTGGCGATCCCGGTGGTCGGGTTCTCGGGCATGTTCGCGATGCTGATCGGCTACTCGCTTCCGGAGTTGCCCGGCGTCCCTCTGATCTCTCCGATCCTCGGCACGGTCATGTACTTCTGGGGCGGGTGGCCGTTCCTCGCCGGCGCGGTCGGTGAACTTCGCGCGCGAAAGCCCGGCATGATGCTGCTGATCGGCCTCGCGATCACGGTCGCGTTCGTCGCCTCGTGGGGCGCCAGCCTCGGTCTGCTGGATCACGAACTGGAGTTCTG
Source organism: Microbacterium terregens (assembly GCF_039534975.1). Classification (NCBI taxonomy): domain Bacteria; kingdom Bacillati; phylum Actinomycetota; class Actinomycetes; order Micrococcales; family Microbacteriaceae; genus Microbacterium; species Microbacterium terregens. The sequence continues at coordinate 3,023,790 of NZ_BAAAWH010000001.1, read as the reverse complement.
GTGGGAACTCGCGCTGCTGATCGTCATCATGCTCCTCGGTCACTGGCTCGAGATGCGGTCGCTCGCCCAGACCACGTCGGCGCTGGATTCGCTCGCTGCGCTCCTGCCTGATGAGGCAGAGCGGGTGGACGACGATCGGGTCGTGACCGTGGCACCATCCGACCTGCGCGTCGGCGATGTCGTCCTGGTCCGCCCGGGCGGCAGCATGCCGACCGACGGAAGAATCATCGATGGCCGCGCCGACATGGACGAGTCGATGGTCACCGGCGAGTCCCGCACGGTCGCTCGCGGCATCGGCGACGCAGTCACGGCGGGCACGGTCGCCACTGACTCCGGACTCCGCGTCGAGGTCACCGCGACGGGGGAGGACACGACGCTCGCCGGCATCCAGCGGCTCGTGGCCGAGGCGCAGAACTCCACCTCGCGTGCCCAGCGCGTCGCTGATCGCGCAGCCGGATGGCTCTTCTGGTTCGCCCTCGGCGCCGCCGCGCTCACCGCGGTCGTGTGGACGTTGCTCGGCGACCCCGACGCGGCGGTCGTCCGCACCATCACCGTCCTTGTGATCGCCTGCCCGCACGCGCTCGGTCTCGCGATCCCTCTCGTGGTGGCGATTGCGACCGAACGGGCCGCGCGCGGTGGGGTGCTCATCAAGGACCGGCTCGCGCTGGAGAGCATGCGGACGATCGACACCGTGCTCTTCGACAAGACCGGCACTCTCACGAGGGGTGAGCCGACCGTCACCGCCATTGCGCCCGAAGGCGACATCGACGCCGACACGGTCTTGACACTCGCGGCGGCCGCCGAAGCTGACAGCGAGCACCCCCTCGCGAAGGCGATCGTGCGCGCGGCGACCGACCGCGGACTTGCCATCGCCGCAGCGACGGCGTTCTCATCCTCGCCCGCTGTCGGAGTGGTCGCGACCGTCGACGGTCGGCAGATCCGCGTCGGCGGGCCTCGTCTGCTCGAAGAGGTCGGCGCGGGCGAGGTCTCGGCCGCGACCGGGTGGCGCGAGGACGGCGCGATCATCCTCCACGTCGTGCGTGACGGAGTGGTGATCGGGGGTGTGAAGCTCGCCGACGAGATCCGCCCCGAATCACGCGAAGCCGTCGACGCGCTGCACAAACTCGGCATTCAGGTCGTCATGATCACCGGCGACGCGGACGCCGTTGCTCGGTCCGTCGGCCGCGATCTGGGCGTGGACCGCGTCTTCGCCGGCGTGCGTCCCGAGGACAAGGCCGCGAAGGTGGCCGAACTCCAGCACGAAGGGCGTCGGGTCGCGATGGTCGGCGACGGCGTCAACGACGCACCCGCCCTCGCGCAGGCCGACGTCGGCATTGCGATCGGCGCCGGCACCGACGTCGCGATCGCCTCCGCGGGCGTCATTCTCGCGAGCGACGACCCCCGCTCCGTGCTGTCAGTGATCGAGCTCTCGCGCGCCGGCTATCGCAAGATGAAGCAGAACCTGTGGTGGGCGGCCGGCTACAACCTGATGGCTGTGCCCCTCGCCGCGGGCGTGCTCGCTCCCTTCGGATTCGTGCTGCCCATGTCGGTCGGCGCCATTCTGATGTCGCTGTCCACCATCGTCGTAGCGCTCAACGCGCAGCTGCTTCGGCGCCTCGACCTTCGACCCGAGGCGGGCGTCCGGGCGGTTCTGGATCGGCGAGTCTGAGCGCAGGAAGGGACGTTCGGCCTGTTCGAGGCGGCCCATCGGAGGGAAGATCGAGTTGCATGTCGGCCACCTGTTCGGCATGGGGAGGTTGTCGGCTCATGATGTACGGACAAGGTTTCGGCTGGGGCTGGATGTGGTTCGGCGGCATCCTGCTTCTGCTGCTCATCCTGGCGGCGCTGATCGTCCTGATCGTCCGCGCGTCGACTGCCGGCTCATCTGGGGTCCCCGGGCAGGTGCCGCCGGCCCCGACGAGTTCCGCACGCCAGATCGCGGAGGAGCGCCTCGCACGAGGCGAGATCACGCCCGACGAGTTCAGACAGATCGCTCGCGCGCTCGACGAACGCCTCTAGGGGTGCCCGCCGGACGTGTCGATGTGACATTGCCAGCACGTCACGCACCGAGATGCGGTGGGGGCTACGTGCCGTGGGAGTCAGACTCGGTGTGGCGGGAGTAGCCTGCGCTTCCTCGGTCGCGGGCGCGCTTCCAGAAAAAGTCCAGCAGAGTCGCCGCCACAAGGATGACGACCAGTGCGACTGCGGTTTTCGGCTCGTTCACGAGCGTCGTCATTGTGAAGACGACGAACGTCCCGAGGGTGGCGGTGAGGGCGATGATCAGGATGATCAGGCTCGCGCCGGTTTCTCGATATGTGCGGAAATGGGCGATCGTGACCGCCGAGAAGATGAGCAGCGCGACCGCGCTTCCCAGCGAGGCGATGCTGTTCAGATCGAGCGCAACGATCATGAAGATCGTCAGGATGGCCATGACGACCAAACCGACCGGCGCCCGCCGACCGATCTGACGCCCGAAAACGGTCGGGAACTGTCCCACTTCGGCCAGATGACGAGTCATGCCGGTTGAGGGATAGAGGCTGGCGTTCACTGCTCCGGCGGTGGAGAAGAGCGCCGTTATGACCATCAGCACGTATCCCGCCTGCCCCAGTGTGGGTTTCGCCGCCTCCGCCAGTGCGGTGGCCCCGTACGCGACGACCTGCTCGGCGGTGAGGGTACCGAAGACTCCCAGCGACACAGCGACGTACACTGCCGTCGCGATCCCCAGCGCCAGGTACATCGCTCGCGGGAGCTGTCGCACAGGGTTGGGAAGGTCCTTCGCGGTGAAGGTGATGACGCCGAAGCCGAGGAACGCGAAGAAGGTCAGGGCGACGCTGGAGATGATCTCGCGCACTCCGGGGTACTGAGCGGGGTTCAGCAGCGCGGGGTTCCAATTCACGATGGTCACGATCGCGAAGAGGCTGAGGATCGCCAGAACCACCTTGACGATGAGGGACTGCACTCGGGCGACCGCGGTCGACCCGACGATGTTGAGGGCCGTCATCACCAGGACCAGCAGCACCGCGAACACCACGGCCCAGACGGGGTCGTCGTCGGTCACGACGGCGCTGGCGTAGCCGCCGAATGACGTGGCGACCATCGCCGCGACGATCGCGCCCGTCATATAGAACAGCCACGACACGATGCCGGTGATGTGGCCCTCGCCGAAGCCCTTCGCGAGGTAGGTCAGCATCCCCCCGCCGGAGGGAAACGACGAGCCGAGCTTGGCGAACGAGTAGCCCTGGAGTCCGGCGATCGCCCCGGCGATGAGGAAGGACAGCCACACCGCCGATCCCGCGACGGCGCCGGCGGCACCCAGCAGTGCGAAGATGCCCGCGCCGACCATCGCTCCGACGCCGATGAATGATGCTTGAAGCACCGTCATCGGCTTCTTCGAAGAAGCAGGAGCACTCGCCTTGTCGGCGTCGCTGCTCATGGGTCAGCTGCCCTACGCCGCTACACGTCCACGGCGTGCTGCACCGCATAATTCTGCAGAAAGAGGGCCTCAGCGAGGGCGCATCGTTCGATCTCGCTCGGATCCACGCTTTCGTTGGGCGCGTGGATGAGAGTCATCGGTTCCTCCACACCCATGAGGATGATCTCCGCCCCCGGATACGTGTCGGCGAACACGTTGCACAGCGGGATGGATCCACCCTGGCCGAGTGTGGTCATCGGCACGCCGAATGCCTCTCGCATAGCGTCGGCCAGTGCTTGATAGGCGGGGCCCGTGGTGTCGGCAGAGAACGGAGCGCCCATCGCTTCCGTTTCCACGGTGATATGGACGCCCCAGGGAGCGACAGCCTCAAGGTGCGCGACGAGCGCGTCGCGCGCGATAACCGGATCCATTCCAGGCGGAACGCGAAGGTTGAGCCGCGCAGCGGTCTTCGGGACCAGTGCAGCACTGGAACCGAGCACCGCTGGAGCGTCGATGCCGAGGACCGTCAGCGCGGGACGCGCCCAGAGCATGTCCGAGACGTCGCCGTCGCCGATCAGCTGCACACCGTCGAGCAGACCCGCGTCCGTGCGGAACTGGTCGGGTGGGTAGTGTTCGCCCGTCCACGTCCCGGAGCGGTCGAGACCGGTGATGACGGTGTTGCCCGCGGCGTCACGAAGCGTGGCCAGTGTCTCGATGAGCGCAGCGAGCGCGTCGGGAACCGGCCCGCCGAACATTCCGGAGTGGATCTCGGACGCGAGCGCTTCGACGGTGACGACGACGTTCACCATGCCGCGCAGGCTGACGGTCGCCGCGGGCTTGCCGACCGCCGCGTTGCCCGTGTCGCAGACCAGGATGGCGTCGGCGCGGAACAGCTCGGGATTGGCTGCGACGAATGCCTCCAACCCGCCCGTCCCGGCTTCTTCGGAGCCCTCGACCACCAGTCGGAGATTGACCGCGATGTCGCCGCCGAGTGCTCGGAGCGCGACGAGATGCATCAGGATGTTGCCCTTGCAGTCGGCCGCGCCCCTGCCGAACCACCGTCCGTCGACCTCGTGAAGCTCGAACGGCGGTGTGCGCCACGCCGCGTCGTCCAGAGGCGGTTGCACGTCGTAATGGGCGTAGAGCAGGACTGTCGGCGCGGACGGATCTCCGCACGACCGCGAAGCGACGACCGCTTGGCTGCCATCGGGCGTCAGCTCCAGTCGCGCGTCTTCGAAGCCCTCGTCGAGGAACTTGTCTCGCACCCAATCCGCTGCTCGCTGACAGCCTTCAACGGGGAACTGCCGCGGATCGGCCACGGATCTCAGGGCGACGAGCTCCGCGAGCTCCGAGCGCACTGTCCCCATCAGCGAGTGAGTTCGCTCCCGCAGACCTTCGCTCATGTGCGGTTCACCGTCTCGAGGCCGTCGACGAACTTCTCGTAGTTGGGCAGCTCGTCGGGGCAATAGACGCCGATGATGAGCAGTTGGCTTTTCAGCACCCGGTCCTCGACGATGATCGGCCGGCGTCCGGGGCCGGCGGCGCCGTTCGTGAGTTCGCTGAGCACGAGCCCGCGCGTGAGCGCACCGTTCGGGTTCTCGCAGACGATTCCCCCGTCGTCGCCCAGGACGCGGGCGATCTGATCCGTCGATGGCGCCACCATGCCTGCGGCGTCCATCGCCTGGGACAGCTGGGCGGCTTTCTCGTCCGCGGCCTCGTTCTGGCGGTTGGTTCGGAACGTGAACAGCGCGATCACAGTGAGCACGACGAGGGCGATCACGACGACGATGTAGATCACGGAGCGTTCTCGTCCGCTCTGCGGCGTCGACTCGCTCACGATGCCACCTCCGGTGAGTTGGGCGTCTCGGATTCTTCGACGGACGCGTTGCTCGGCTGCTTCCACGACGGCTTGCGGAATCTGTAGAACAGGAACGGCACGAGTAGTCCGAGCCCGAGCGCGCCACCCGCGACGATCAAGAAGTACACGATCGGGTTGCCTCCACCGAACTGGGACGGCGGGATGAACCCGACGAGCAGCGCCAGCAGGGAGGCGGTGAACCCCACTCCGCAGAGGCCGATCAGTATCGGGGCCCGGAAGCCACGAGGGTGGTCGGGGTGCTGGCGGCGCAACCGGACGGCCGCGACGAACATCAGCAGATACATGATCAGATACACCTGCGTCGTTATGACCGAGAAGATCCAGTACGCGCTGGACACATCCGGGATCAGGGCATAGCCCAGTGCGATCACCGTCGTGACAAGTCCCTGGGTGACGAGCAGGTTCTGCTGCACGCCCTTCTTGTTCATCTTCTGCAGGAACGGCGGGAGGTAGCCCTCCTGGCGGGAGATGAGCAGCAGACCCTTCGACGGCCCGGCAAGCCACGTCAGCATGCCACCGAGCGATGCCGCGACAAGCATGATGCCGATGATCGGCGTCAGCCACTGCCAACCGAACGTGGCGAAGACCATGTCGAACGCCTGCATGACCCCGGCCGTGAGCGACAACTCGTCGGCGGGGACGATCCAGCTGATCGCGAGCGCCGGAAGGATGAAGATCAGCAGCACCAGGCCCATCGCAAGGAACATCGCCTTGGGGAATTCCTTGCCGGGATTGCGCATCTCTGAGACGTGCACCGCGTTCATCTCCATGCCGCTGTAGGAGAGGAAGTTGTTCACGATCAGCACGAGACTGGCAAGCCCCGCCCACTGCGGCAGCAGATCCGCGGCCGTCATCGGCGCAGCCGACGGGTTGCCCTGACCCAGATAAACGGCACCAAGGAAGATCAGGATCGCCCCCGGGATCAGGGTGCCGATGATCAGGCCACCGCTGGCCAGACCCGCGACGCCCTTTGTGCCTCGGGAGGAGATGAAGACACCGGACCAGTAGCAGACCATGATCACGAGCGCTGTCCAGACCCCATTGCTGGCAAGCGCCGGGTTGATCACATACGCGAGCGTGCTCGCGACGAAGCCGAGCAACGTCGGATAGTAGAAGATCGTCATCGCGAACTGACACCAGACCGCGAGAAAGCCCATCGGCTTCGAGATCCCCGTCGCCACCCAGTTGTAGACCCCGCCCTTCCAACCGGAGGCCAGCTCCGCAGACACCAGCGAGGTCGGCAGCAGGAACACGATGGCCGGAACGATGTACAAGAACACCGAAGCGAGACCGTAGACAGCCATCGTCGGCGCCGGGCGCAGGCTCGCGACCGAACTCGTCGTCATCAGCGCCAGCGCGATCCACGATATGAAGACCGCCTTCGGTACCTTCCCTCGCGACGGCCCGGCGGCCGGCTTCGCCGGAGCCCCACCGGCGCTCACCGCGACCGCCTAATGCGCGGACTGCGAGCATGCTCTGCCGGAACCTGAAGAGAGCGCCATACCTGTGCCATTTCCAGCCTCCATTCGAGGTCCAGGGCTGGATGGCCATAATTATGCGCCGGAGCTATCGCGAGTGCTAGTAGGGCTCGGACGCGAGGTCTCGCTGCACTCGCTCCCCACGACTCGGCGGCAGACTCGTGATTTCGCCCGTCGCAGGCCCACGTCTTCCGACCTGCTGACCGGTACCGCATCGTTGAGTGCACCGTGGGACGTTTCTGCGTACGGTGGCCACCACAGGCGCACACTCAGCGGGAGGGCAACCGTGCGAGCAGCGAATATACGCATCGGCCTACTGGGCCTCGCTGCCGGGATCGGCATGCTGCTCCTGTCGTCTGCCGGAGCTGGCGCGGCCGACGTCACCGGGGTGTCCCTGGGCGTGGCAACGCCGGTTGCCACGCCAGCGCCGGTCGACCCGGACGCCACCTCCACTCCCACGCCGAGTCCGACCGAGACAGGAGCAGTGGTACCCACCCCGATCAGTTCGGCGACTCCCGCGACCACGCCGACGGAATCGGCGAGCCCCACACCTTCTTCCCCTACTCCGAGTCCCACGCCTTCCCCCACGCCGGCCGCCACATCGACCCCCATTCCTGCCGTGCCTCCGGCCATCGCCTCATCCACGATCTCCCTTCCGACGCTGGTGATCGCCGTCGGCGTGCTGCTTGCGAGTGGGGTCCTCGTCTGGTGGCTGATGCGCAGCCGTCAGCCTTCAAGACCCGCACACGCGGAGGCCCGCGCGGCCGAGGTGGTTCCCGCCCCCGTGGTGCTGGACTCGATGGCGGTGATGGGCACGGCAATGATCGACAGCGGATACCCCGTGGGTCTCGTCCGCGACGCGCTGGAAGATCTCGCGGCGGCGAGCGGCCGACCGACCGTACAGGCCGTGGTCTTCCCCACATCGATCCTCGTTTCAGCCACGGACACCGCCGCGGCGCAGACGCGTGCCGTGACTGCCGGCGACTCGTCCTATCTCCTCTACCAGGTCGACGCGGTGGACCGGATCGTCGGTGTCGCGCGCACCCGACCGCGGGCCGCAGAGTGGGTCAGGCGCCGGATCCAGGGCGTCGCCGCACTTCCGGCACCATTCACGCGCTTGCAGCGGATCGGCGCGTACGGCGTTCTCTCCGCCTCACTCAGTGTGCTGCTGGGCGCCTCGGGTCCGGGAGTCCTGCTCGCGGGGCTGATGGGGCTCGCCGTGGGCACCGTGCTACTGCTGACGGAGCGCCTGTCACCCAGTTCGCACGCGCTCGTCATCGTTGCCGTGGCGCTCGGTGTCGCGCTGGTCGTGCTTCTTGTCGCCCATGCACTCGATCCGGGCGTCCTCCCGGCCATGATCGCGCCGCTGGTCATCCTCCTTCCCGGCGGACTGCTGACCATCGCGGTCATCGAACTCGCCACGGGCCAAATGATGTCGGGAGCAGCCCGCGCTGCCGCCGGTGCGATGCGCCTCCTGCTGCTGGCAACCGGCATCGTCGCCGCCTCCGCACTGGTCGGCATCCCCACCCGGGATCCCGTCGCAGGCAACCCGCTTGGCGCCATAGCACCTTGGATTGCCGTGGGCCTTTTCGGTATCGGCATCACCATCTACCAGTGCGCGCGACCGGCATCCATCGGGTGGATCGTGATCGTTCTCTATGTCGCCTACGGAGCACAGGTGATCGGAGACGTCCTGTTCGACGGTGTTCTTTCGGCACTCGTCGGCGCGGCCGTGATGACCCCCGTGGCCGTGATCATCGCACGGCACCGCACCGGACCTCCCGCCCTGGTCAGTTTCCTGCCGGCGTTCTGGCTGCTCGTGCCGGGCGCGCTGGGCCTCACCGGAGTAGCAGGCGTGCTGAACGGCGATCTCGACGCGACCGGCACGATCATCACCACGGTGGCCACGATGATCGCGATCGCCCTTGGAGTGCTGCTGGGGCTTGCCGTCTCGGGATCGCTGCGCGGTTTCGCGAACGCGGAGTTCGACGAGTTCGACAAGTCAGCCCAGACGTCTGAACAGCAGGACGGGCCTTCGAAGGAGCCTTGATGACCAGAGTTCACATTCTTGCGACGGGCGGGACGATAGCGGGAATCGGCCCGTCCCAGGTCGATCCGGCATACCGTGCGGGCGGGCTGAGCGTGGACGTTCTGGTGGATGCCGTGCCGGGACTGCGCGACGTGGCCACGTTGACGGGGGAGCAGTTCTCGCAGGTCGGCAGCCAGGACATGAGGGATGACCTCTGGCTGGCGCTGGCCGCACGGGTCAACACGCTCTTCTCCGCGGATGAGGCAGACGGCGTCGTCGTCACCCACGGCACCGACACCGCAGAGGAGACGGGCTATTTTCTTCACCTCGTCGTCAAGTCGGAGAAGCCCGTCGTGCTCACCGGCTCGATGCGTCCAGCCACCGCATTGAGCGCGGACGGTCCGCTGAATCTGTTCAACGCCGTGAGCGTGGCCGCGGATCCACACGCTCGGGGGCGCGGCACGATCGTCGCCGTCAACGACGATCTGCACAGTGCGCGAGACGTGACGAAATCCAGCACGACGGACGTGCAGGCGTTCGTTTCGCCGGGACCAGGATTGCTCGGAACAGCGAGCTACGGACGCATCCGCTATTTCCGTCACCCCACGCACGTGCACACCCGGGCGACGGAGTTCTCCGTGGACGGCCGGTACTCCCTGCCTCGAGTCGACATCCTCTATGCGCACGCGAACATGCCTGCCGATCTCGTCCGTGCCAGCGTCGCCCTCGGTGCACAGGGGATCGTCATTGCCGGCATGGGCAACGGCAATGTTCCCGCCGGCGTGGCTCATGCATTGACGGATGCCGCCGGCGCAGGTATTGCCGTCGTGCGAAGCTCGCGGGTCGGCAGTGGAGATGTCGGACGCAACATCGAGGTCGACGATGACGGTCTCGGCCTGGTGGCCTCGGACCAGCTCAATCCTCAGAAGAGTCGAGTGCTTCTGCAGCTCTGCCTGGCACACGGTCTGCAGGGCCGTTCCCTGCAGGACGCGTTCTATCGCTACTAGGGCGTGCAGTCAAACGCAGATGAGAGGATCGCCGTGTGAATCCTGCAATCCGTCTCATTCGATCCTCCGAACTCAGTGACGCACCCTATGCCTATGCGTCGGTCGTTGATAGCACTGTGCGGTTGGTCTTCCTCGCCGGGGCGTGCCCGCTCGAGAAGGACGGGACGACGGCCGCCGTAGGTGACTACGCCGGCCAGGCCGCGAAATGCGTTGAGACCTTGACCGAGGCGCTCCGGGCAGTCGGCGCAACGCTGGAGGACGTGGTGAACACCCGGGTGCTGGTTGCGTCTTCGCAGCGGTCCGATCTCGGCCTGGTGTGGGAGGTTGTGCGGGACGCGTTCGGGGATCATGACGTGCCCAGCACCCTGATGGGCGTCACCGTGCTGGGCTACGAGGACCAGCTGGTCGAGATCGAGGCCATTGCCGCGGTTTCTCACTGAACATCCGGACTCGCCCACGAGCCATCGGACGGGTTAGGCGACACGCTCTCGTCCGCGTCGACGACAGGGTCCTCTACTCGACGATCGCCATCTCGCGTGGCGTCCGGTTGAGCCGGCGCCCGCCCTCGGCCGTCACTGTGACGATGTCCTCGATGCGCACCCCGAATCGCCCCGGAAGGTATATGCCCGGCTCGATCGAGAAGCACATGCCGGGCTGCATGGGCTGACGTTCACCTTCCACCATGTACGGCGGTTCGTGCGTGGTGAGCCCGATGCCATGGCCGACGCGGTGGATGAAATACTCCCCATAGCCGGCCTCAGCGATCACAGCGCGTGCGGCGCGGTCGACCTCCTGGCACTCGACGCCCGGCCGGACCGCCTCGAATCCCGCCTGCTGGGCTCGCCGCACGATTTCGTGCACCTCGCGCTCCTCGTCGGTGGGATTGCCGACGTGGACCGTGCGCGTCGTGTCCGATCCGTAGCCGTGCTTGAGACCACCGAAGTCGAGCACCACCATGTCGCCGTGCTGGATCAGCCGGTCGCCCATCTCGTGATGGGGATTCGCCCCGTTGGGACCTGAGCCCACCACGGTGAAGTCGACCTGCGAGTGCCCGAAGCGGCGCAGGAGGGCCGCCAGATCGGTGCCGACGTCGATCTCGCTCCGGCCGGCGAAGCGGACCCCGAGGATCTCCCGGTACGCCGCGTCGGCGGCCGCGCCGGCCGCGGCGAGGCGCTCGAGCTCATCGTCGTCTTTGATGGCGCGAAGCATCGGAAGCGCGCTCGTCATGGACACGTACGATGTGTCGGAAAGCCTGCTCTGCAGCCCCAGCAGGTGCATCGCCCAAGCCGCGTCGGATAGTGCGTAGCGCCCCGGGCCGAGGAGCCGCGCGGCCGCCTCATACGGGTCGTCGCCGTCGCGCCAGTCCTCGAGCCGGAAGACGGAGGCGCCGGGTGTCTCCTCCGCGTCGGGCCTTTCGAGCCTCGGGACGATCATGGTCGGCTCGCCGTCGACGGGGACGACCAGCATGGTGATGCGTTCGGTGATCGCGACGGGCGCGTACCCCGCGAGATACAGCAGGTCGGGTCCGGGGGTCAGTAGCAGCCCGGACAGGCCGGCCGCTTCCGCGGACCGCGCCGCTCGCTGCAGCCTCGCGGCGAAATCGGCGGCGGTGAACGGGGCGGGAGCGGGATGCGTCGTTGGATCAGTCATCGGAGCCTCCTCGCCCGAGGCCGCTTCCGATCCGGAACGGCGCCGGTCACTGGGAACCTACTCCTCGTGGGCCAGCGATCCCAGGTCTTCTCAACCGCGCCCCGCGAGGCATCGCTCTGCCGGATGACCGAAAAGGTCCCTCCGGCCTCGCGGATGTACTCGGCGGTTCGCGGCAGGTCATGTCGAATCAGTCGGCCCGCCTGCGCGGGTGCGGGCTCGTCGAGGCGATCCGGGACGGGCGGCGTGCGGCGCGTAGCCATCCGCCCCGCATCGCGCGCCCGACGCGAGCGTCCACGAACTCTTGCTCGCGGGCGCGATCCTCCGCGGCGGAACCATCGCACCCGTCCTGCCGATGGTCGGACTCATCAAAATGCCCGCGTCGGGAGCGTCCCACAAACCCCTTTTGTCGACACCCTCTCGGGTCTACTCTCTCGGCCAGCAGGCGTTGTGGGGCGGCTGCACTCACGAGCGGGGAGAGACGATGACTCGAGACTCTCAGTTGCGCGGACGGTTCGATCGGTGGTTCGAGGCTGAGGTCATCGATCCGATGACGGACTTCCAAGAATCGACGCAGGAGTGGCGGCGGCTCGCCTCGGAGCTGTTCGGGACGTTCTTCCTGGTACTGGTCGCCGCCGGCGGCGGGATGATGGGGCAGGCGTTCCCCGACACCATCAGTCGTCAAGCCGCCGTGGTTGCGCCCGGGCTGATGGTGATGGCGATCATCCTGTTCATGGGCAAGGTCTCAGGCGCCCACCTGAACCCGGCCGTGACGCTGGCGTTCTCGTTGCGCGGGGATTTCCCGTGGCGACGGGTGCCCGGGTACATTCTGGTGCAGCTGATCGGCGCCACCCTTGCGGCATTGTTCCTGCGTGCGGTGATCGGCGTCTCTGCATCCTACGGATCGAATTATCCGGCCGAGGGCTACACCGCCTTCCAGGCGTTCTGGATGGAGGTCGTGCTGACTCTCGGCCTGGTCAGCGTCATCCTCGGCATGGCCTCCGGAGCACAGAACGTCGGCATCATCGGGGCCGTCGGCGTGGGGGGCTACATCGCACTCGCCGGCTTGTGGGGCAGCCCGATATCCGGCACGTCGATGAACCCTGCCCGCACGTTCGGACCCGACCTGATCGCCCTGGACTTCGCCGACTACTGGGTGTACGCGCGCGCCCCGACCACGACTGATTGTCGATCGGCGGATCGCCCGGGCAATGTCGCCGGCCGTGTAGCCCCGCTGGATGGGGTGATGTCGCAACCGTGCCGCCAGCTGTGCCACGGGAGAGAATCGGGTCGCGATCCCTTGTAAACACTGGGATCGGGGGAGCGGAGGATAGGGGATTCGAACCCCTGAGAGCTTTCACTCAACACGCTTTCCAAGCGTGCGCCATAGGCCACTAGGCGAATCCTCCGTGGCCCTTGCGGGCCGCCGACCATCCTACCTTGCGCGAGCCGTGGCGCCCGAACCGGCGTAGACGCTGCCCGGCCGCACGATCAGAGACCGGGGCACCAGCACCGCCAGGAGCCGCCGGGGGAGGTCGACCGACGCCAGCATCGCGGCACTGACCGTGACCGCGGCATCCGCCATCGCATCCCCCTGCCAGAACGCGTGCCTGCCGCCCGGGGCGTAGCTCGCGCGTTCGATGGCGCTGATGAGCTGGCTCATCTCGGCGGCGGGTGCGCCGTGCAGCTCGACCAAGCGCGTGCCCAAAGTTCGCGGCGTCTCGCTCGCGGGAACATCGATGCCGAGGTCGATCGCGGCATCCTGAACCGCGAGCCAGGCTGCGGCCGCATCGCCCGCGCGTGCCGAGGCGAGCATCTGCCGTCGGCGCAGCACGCGGATCAGTGCGGGAATCGACAGGGCCAACAGGATGCCGAGTGCCGCCGTCAACGCTGGGAGCGGGTTCATCGCGCTGGAGGTCGAGCCCGCCTCGCCGCCATTCTGATCCCGTTCAAGGCCATCGGGCGAGCGTCCGGGGACGAGGGAGGACGCGCTGGGCGCGGGTGTTGCCAGCGTCGGGTCATCGGCGCCGCCGGGAACGGAGCCTGCGGGCGAGAACGACGCCGGAACGCCGAGCCCGTTCGTCGGCTCGAACGGGACCCAGCCGATTCCTTCGAAGAGCACCTCGGGCCAGGCATGCAACTGCGCGCTCGAGACGGTGTAGAGCGTCTCTCGTTCGACGGCGTCACTGGTTGCTGCGCCGGGAAGGTAGCCGACCACGATGCGGCTCGGCATCCCGAGAGTCCGTGCCATCAGGGCGAACGCCGACGCGAAGTGGATGCAATAGCCTTCGCGCAGCTCGAGGAACTTCGCCACCGCTTCGGTGCCCGAGCCGTCGAAACCCTCCTCGACGGGAGCATCGAGCGAGTAGCGGAATTCAGGGCCGCGGAACCAACTCTGAAGGGCGACGAGTGCGTCGTAGTCGTTCGTGGTCTCCGCGGTGACCTCCGTGGCGAGGTCGCCCACGATGGGTGCGAGGTCGGCGGGCAGACTGGTCGTCCCGTCTCGCTGTTCGACGCCGCCCGCAGGATGCGCGCGGATCTGCTCGAGAGTGGGCCGGGGCACGTTGGTGACGACCTCGTAATTCTGGCCTTGCGTCGTGCCTGCCTGGCTGAGGACGGTGCGGTTGTACGGTGCGGCAGTCCACTGACCCTGGAGCCCGGTGACGGCCACGGCCGGGTAGGCCACCGGCAGCCACGGAGAGGCGAGATTGAGAACCTCCACGGTGGTGGCGTACTCCGCGAGGCGGATGCCCTCGTCCACGACGACGCCTCCGAGCGGGTCCTCGCTCTCCAGCGGGACCGTCCGCACCCGGTCCGGTTCCCACACGCTCCCATCGAACTGCGACAGCGTGGTGGCCCGCAGATAGGGGGGCGCGGGCGCGCTGGTTCGCACCAGCATCACGTCGACCTCGCGCGGGCGCCGCAGGTCGTCGCCGAGCTGCAGCGTCGCATCGATCCCCGGGCCGCTGCCGAGCGAACCCGATCCGGCGCGGGCGACGGGCTGCGGAAAGAGGGGCGCCGCGACCAGTGTCACCACCACCGCGATCGCTCCGATGCCCAGAGCGGTCGCGGGCACACCCGCGGTGCGGGTGGATTCTCGGCCGAGCGGCTCTTCCCGGGAGCGGGTGTCGGTGCGCATCAGGAACAGGATCGCCGCCGCGAGCAGCACGAATGCCATGATGTCGACCTCGCCGGGCACCGCGATCGACGGGATCAGCGACACCGCGATCAGTCCGATCGCCGCCAGCAGCGGCATCCGCGCCGTCAGCACCACGTGGTCGACGACGATGGTGAGCAATCCGGTGCCACCGACGATCAGCATCGACAGCGCGAGGCTCGCAGCCAGCGGCGCCGCCCCGACCGCGATCTCCTCCCCGGCGCGGGACAGGAGTGCGGGCAGGGCGCGCATCGTCTCCGGCGTGGGGATGACCCAGAGCAGCGCGGTATCGCGCAGGAACACCAGCATCATGAAGACGACCCACACGGATGCCTCGATCAGGCTGACCGCGACGGCCGGAAGGCGATAGCGGCGGGCGATGAAACCCGCCGCGAGCACGGCGACGGACAGCACGATCGCCCCGAGGAGCCAGCTGCTCGGGCGGACGACCCGCATGAGCGGCAGGAGCGAAGCGAAGACCGCGGCCAGAACCCCGATCGTCAGGGTCAGATCCGCGCCGCGACGGGCCGGGCGCTCATCGGAGGGCATGGCTCACCCCCCGGTCGGCTGCTCCTGACCACGAAGCGGCGAGGTCCCCATCGGGTTCGATCAGCGCGGTGTGCCAGCCGAGGTCGGCCGCGCGTTCGAGCGAGTCGCCGACCGGGGTGACCGCCAGCAGCAGCGGCAGCGTGCTGTGGTGAGCGACCGGTGCGATGATGTCGGCGTCGGCGGGATCGAACCGGCCGACGATGAGGACGACCGGTCCCGTCATCACTCCGGCGAACACACGGACGAGTTTGCCCAGGTGCTCGTCGCGCCGCGCGGTCACGGTGGCGAAGTGGTTGACCAGACCTTCCACCTCGGTCATGTCCCCGCCGTCGATGCGTTCGGCGAGCATCGAGCCGTCGGAGTCGATGACCTCCACGCCGTAGCCGTCGTGCACGAGTCGGGTGACGACCGAGACGCAGGCCGAGACGGCAGCTTCGAATCCCGCGTCCGTGCCCGGCGCCTGCATCGCCTCGGGCGAGAACCGCAGCACGCCGCGGTCCATCACGACGGTCGCCTCCGGGGTGGATTCCTGCTCCTCCTGCCGCACCATGAGCTCGTCGCGGTGGGCGGTGGCGCGCCAGTGGATTCGTCGCATCGAGTCACCCGGGACATACGGGCGGGCGATCAGATTGTCCGCGCCCTGACCCAACTGGTTGTTCGTCGTGTGCAGCGTGCCGCCGGCTTCGCCCGCGAAATTGCTCAGCGCGGGCAGGTCGATCACGGAGGGCGCGACCGTGACTTTGGTGCGCTCGCCGAACATCGTCGTACGCCGCGCAAGGCCGAACGGATCCTTCGAGGTGACCTGCAGCGGGCCCAGCGGATGGATGCCGCGACGCGTGCCGGTTGCGACATACGACAGTTCGATGATTCGCTCCGCCCCGCGCAGCCCAGAGCTCAGCGCCGGGAAGACGCCTTGTGCATTCGCGGTGAGTCCTTTGGGCACGGTGTCACGCCACGTCCCCGGCGCCGTCGGAAGTGCCGTGCGCACTCCGACGCGGACCGTCACCAGTGCGTCCCTGCCCACCGTGGCCGCATCGGGCGACAGCGAGCGCGAGACCGTCTCGGATCGACGCGTCAGGTACAGCGAGACCACGCTGGCGGCGAGCACGGCGATGAGCAGGATGCCGAAGTACATCAGCTCGACGATGCCGACCTCGTTCGCGATGATGAAGCACGCCACGGCCAGGATGAGAGCGCCCGTCCCGCGGGCGGTCAATGGCCAGAGGCGTCTCATCGGAATCTCACTGGCGGGCGGCGATGGGAACGCGCACGCTGCCGGCGATGCGTTCCAGGATCGACGCGATCGCGTCGGCTGCGGTGCGGGCACGCGCACCGCCGGCGGAGCGCGTCGGGATCAGACGGTGCGAGAACACCGGGATCAGGAGCGCGGTGATGTCATCCGGGATGACGAAGCCGCGACCATCGAGGGCCGCCCAGACCTTCGCAGCGCGGACCAGCTGCAGGGTGGCCCGCGGGCTCGCACCGAGACGCAGGTCAGAGTGCGTGCGGGTCGCGCCGGCCAGGGCGACCGCGTAGTCCTCGATCGTGGGCGCAACGTGGACGGCACGCGCCCACGCGACCAGTTCGGCGATCCTCGATGCCGAGGCGACCGGGGCGATCGCATCGAGCGGGTTGACCGTGTCACGCTGGCGGAGCATCAGCGCTTCGCTGCGGGAATCGGGATACCCCATCGAGATCCGCATCATGAACCGGTCTCGCTGTGCTTCGGGCAGGGCGTACGTGCCCTCCATCTCCAGCGGATTCTGCGTGGCGACCACGAGGAACGGATCGGGGAGCATGTGCGTCTGGCCATCGACGGTGACCTGACCCTCTTCCATCGCCTCCAGGAGTGCGGACTGGGTCTTGGGGGAGGAGCGGTTGATCTCGTCCGCGATCACGATATGAGCGAAGATCGCACCGGGCTTGAACTCGAACTCCCGATCGACAGGGTTGAACACGCTGACACCGGTCACATCTCCCGGCAGGAGGTCGGGGGTGAACTGGATGCGGCGGACGGTGGCGTCGACCGAGGCAGCCAGGGCTCGGGCCAGCATCGTCTTGCCGACGCCCGGCACGTCCTCGATCAACAGGTGGCCTTCGGCGAGCAGGCAGACCAGGGCGCTGCGCACCGCGTCGGGCTTGCCGTCGATGACGCGTCCGACCGAGGCCAGGATGCTGTCGGTGACGCGTGCGAACGTATCCGCCGTCAGCGCGTCGGCAGTTCCAGTGGCAGTATCCGTCGTCGCGATATCGGCCAAAGCGACCCCCCAAGGATCGACGTGTACGGGCGGCATCGCCCATCAGTCGATCGTATCCTGCGGGGGTGGCCGGTGGGGCGGGGAGAACGCACTCCGTCGCGGGCGCGCACGCGGCCCGACAGGCCCCCGCAGTTCGTGCGATCGTCGACGGGGAAAGGGCATGATGACACCATGAGCGACGCCGACTCCCGACGAACACGACTGACTCTCATCGCGCTGGCCGCCGGAATCGGACTGGTCGTCGTCATCGCGCTGATCGCCGTGCTCGCGCGGGGTGGCCCCACCCAGTTGGATGCCGCAACGCCGGAAGGCGTCGTGCAGCGATACTCCCAGGCCGTGGTCGACGGCGACGTTCCCGCTGCGCTGTCCTACCTGCTCCCGGAGGTTGCGGACTCCTGCGAGCGCGTCCCGCTGGGCACCGATGACCGACGCGTCACGCTGGTCGAGAGCACGGTGCGAGACGACAGCGCGACCGTGCACGTGCTGGTTGTGACCGTGTACGGATCCGGCCCACTCGGCGCCAGTGAGTATGAGAGCGAAGAGGTCTTCGAGCTCGTTCGGGCGAACGGCGACTGGCTGATCGAGATGGCTCCGTGGCAATTCGCGGTGTGCGCCGAAAGCGGACTCTGATGTCGGCGAACGCAGACGCGTCGCGGACGGTCCGCGACGCGTCTGCACCGACCGGTCATGCGCAGTCGGTGGTGCGCCGCATCATCGTCTTCGTCATCCTGTTCGCGCTCGTGGTGATCGCCGCGATCGGCCTCAGCGGACTTCTCGAGCGGGCGATGGGCTCGATCGGCCTGATCACCGTCGACGATGCGGGCCTCGCGCGAGCCCTGGCGTTCACCCTCATCGGCGCGCCGCTGGCCGGACTGCTGTGGTGGTGGGAGCGTCGACGACTCGCCGAGCCCGCCGAGCGGGCCTCGCTGGTGTGGACGCTGTACCTCACGGCGATGTCGCTCACCTCCCTCATCGTGGCCACGGCTGCGCTCGCGGGCGCCGCAAGCGCAGGCGTCGACGGGCAGTGGCGGCCGGGAGACCTCGCTACCGGGATCGTGTGGCTCGGGGTCTGGCTGTGGCATCGACACATGCGGCGCAGCGCCGCGACGGCGCCGGGCCGTCTGCCGGCTCTGCCTGTCCAACTCGGCGCGCTGTACGGGCTCGTGGTCGCGGCATCCGGGGCGATCGCGGCCATCGCGGTCCTGGTCTCCGAAGCGCTCCTCGATGTCTCGCTCGTCCTGGCGCAGTCGCAGCACTGGGTGGTGGCGTTCCTGCAGGCCCTGGTCTGGGCCGCGGTCGGCGCGCTCGTGTGGTGGTGGCACTGGTTCCGCGAGCGGGCCAAGGACGCGCCCGGAGCCTTCGGCGCGGTTCTGCTGGTTCTCGTGGTCGGCGCGGCCGCGGCGACCACTCTCGTCGCGATCGGTACCGCCGTCTTCGTCCTGCTGCGCGTACTGTTCGACACCGACCCCCTCGCAGAGGTCGCCTCCGCGCTGGACGTGGCGATCGCGGCCGCGCTGATCGGCGGCATCGTGTGGGTGTACCACGTGGGTGTGCTCGCCGGCCGGTCCGTCCAGGCGCGTCGCGCGGCGCGCCTGGTGGTATCGGCGGTCGCACTCATCGGGGCGGCGAGCGGGTTCGGGGTGATCGTCAATGCGCTGCTGGCTGCTCTGGGCAGCACCATCGTGGACAGTGACCCGCGAACCCTGCTGTTCGGCGGCCTCAGCGCGCTCGTGATCGGCGCGCCGGTGTGGTGGCTCGCCTGGCGCCCTGCGCGCGCGGTGACGCCGGACGAAGCAGCGGAGCCGGCGCGCCGCGTCTATCTCATCGCGGTCTTCGGCGCGAGCGCCGTGGTGGCGATCATCACGCTGCTGGTCATCGGGTACCGGCTGTTCGAGTTCGGGCTCGATCCCCAGGGCTCCGGCGGTCTCATCGAGCGGGTCCGGGCCCCCGTGGGGCTTCTGAGCGCGACCGCGGTCGTCTTCGCCTACCACTTCGCGATCTGGCGCCGTGACCGTGGCCTGGCCGCAACGGTCGTTCGGCGGCAGAGCATCGGGCGGTTGATTCTGATCACCGGCGGCGACGCGGGGGAGATCGTGCAGCGCCTTCGAACCGAGACCGGAGCTCCCGTCAGCGTGTGGCGTGCGGCGGACGAAAGTGTACGGATCGCGGAGGCGGACCTCCCCGCGGTGCTGGATTCACTGCGTGGACTTTCGGCGCCCCGGGTGCTGGTGATCGCGGATGGTGACGGTGGGGCGCGGGTCGTTCCGCTCGTCGAGTGACGAAGTCGCCCCCTGCGCGACCCGTTAGACTGTTCTCAGCTCTCCGCGAGGCGGCATCCAGGCCAACTCCCCCAGGACGGAAACGTAGCAAGGGTAACCGGGCTCTGCCGGGTTCGCGGAGAGTCTTAATTTTCCCGGGCAGCGTCAGCGACGACATCGTCTCGGATGCCGGTGCGGGCTCCCGCGCTCGGCCACGAGGCCCGCGCGGCGGGTGTTTCTTCGTCCACTGTCTCCTGGGCAAACGCGCCCGTAGGCTGGGCGGGTGGCGCAGAGCATCCTGATCACCTCGGCCGAAGGCCACTCGGGCAAGTCGACCGTCGCGCTGGGCGTCCTGGACACACTCAGTCGCGCCACCCCGCGCGTGGGCGTCTTCCGGGCCGTCGCGCGCTCGACAGTCGAACGCGACTACGTCCTGGAAATGCTGCTCGCGCATGACGGCGTCGATCTCGACTACGACGAGTGCATCGGCGTCACCTACGACGACGTACGCCAGGACCCCGATGCGTCCCTCGCCCGCATCGTCGAGCGCTACAAGGCCGTCGAGGCGCAATGCGACGCGGTCGTGATCGTCGGCAGCGACTACACCGACGTCGGCAGTCCCGCAGAGCTCAGCTACAACGCGCGCATCGCTGCGAACCTCGGCGCCCCCGTGCTGTTGGTGCTCAGCGGTCGCGCGGGCCAGGGCGAGCAGCTGGGCGCCTCGTCGCCACGGACGCCCGAACAGGTGGGGCAGATCACCTCTCTCGCCCTGGCCGAGCTCGCGCACGAGCGCGCCAGCCTCTTCGCGGTCATCGCCAACCGCACAGAACCCGATGACCTCGCCGCCGTGATCAGCTCGATCGAAGAGGTGCTGACGGGGTTCCGCTCCGGGGGCGACCCGGTTCCGGTCTGGGCGATCCCCGAAGACCGGTTCCTGATCGCCCCGTCCGTGCGGGGCGTGATGCGCTCGGTGAACGGCCGCCTGGTCAAGGGCGACCCGGATCTGCTCACGCGTGAGGTGCTCGACGTCGTCGTCGCGGGCATGTCCATGGTCAATGTCCTTCCCCGGCTCACCGAGGGTGCGATCGCGGTCATCCCGGCCGATCGCACCGAGGTGCTGCTGGCGACGCTGCTGGCGAACGCGTCGGGAACGTTCCCGTCCATCGCCGGCGTCGTTCTGAACGGCCCGTTCCCGTTGCCCGATGCGATCGACCGGCTCATCGACGGGCTCGGGTCATCGCTCCCGATCATCGCGACCGACCTCGGCACGTACGACACCACCGTGCGGATCATGAACACGCGCGGCCGCCTCGCCGCGGACTCGTCACGACGCTACGACACCGCCCTGGCGCTGTTCGAGCGCTCCGTCGACACGCAGGAACTCACGCGCTCGCTGGGTCTGGCCCACTCCGCCGTCGTCACTCCGTTGATGTTCGAGTATCGGCTCATCGAACGCGCGCGGGCCCAGCGCCGGCGCATCGTGCTGCCCGAGGGCCAGGACGACCGGGTGCTGCGCGCCGCGGCGACCGTGCTCGCGCGGGGCATCGCAGACCTGACGATCCTGGGGGAGGAGATCGAAGTCCGCAGCCGCGCGATCGAACTCGGCATCGACATCCGCGCCGCCGACGTGCTGAGCCCGTTCGATGCGGTGCTCGTGGATCGCTTCGCGCACGAGTACCAGCGACTGCGCGCGCACAAGGGGGTCACCTTCGCCAAGGCGGCCGACACGGTGACGGACGGCTCCTACTTCGGCACGCTCATGGTGCACCTCGGTCTGGCGGACGGGATGGTCTCGGGTGCCGCGCACACCACGGCGCACACCATCCGGCCCGCGTTCGAGATCATCAAGACGAAGCCGGGCGTCTCGGTGGTCTCATCCGTCTTCCTGATGGCGCTCGCCGACCGCGTGCTCGTCTACGGCGACTGCGCCGTCATCCCCGATCCCACCTCCGAGCAGCTCGCGGACATCGCCGTATCGTCCGCCGCGACGGCTAGCCAGTTCGGCATCGATCCGCGCATCGCGATGCTCTCCTACTCGACGGGGGAGTCCGGTTCCGGAGCCGAGGTCGAGAAGGTGCGCGCCGCGACGCTGCTGGTCCGCGAACGCGCGCCGGAGCTGCTCGTCGAAGGTCCGATCCAATACGACGCCGCCGCCGACGTCGCCGTGGCCGCGGCGAAGATGCCCGGATCGGTGGTGGCCGGCCGCGCGACGGTGTTCATCTTCCCCGACCTCAACACCGGCAACAACACGTACAAGGCGGTGCAGCGCTCCGCCGGCGCCGTCGCGATCGGACCCGTCCTGCAGGGGCTGAACAAGCCGATCAACGACCTCTCCCGCGGCGCGACCGTCGACGACATCGTCAACACGATCGCGATCACCGCCATCCAGGCGCAGGCGGAGGATCCCGCGTGAGTGTGGTGCTCGTGGTCAACAGCGGCTCGTCGTCGTTCAAGTACCAGCTGATGGATATGGATGCCGAGACCGTACTGGCGTCGGGACTCGTCGAGCGCATCGGCGAAGAGTCCGGCCGATCGACGCACACGGTGTTCGCCGCGCCCTCCGATGGCCCCGCTCCCACGATGCTGGACGCGACCTACACGCGCGAGCTCCCGATTCCCGATCACACCGCGGGCTTCGCCGTCATGCTGGAGGCCTTTGCGCAGAACGGGCCGTCGCTGGCCGAACGTCCGCCCATCGCCGTCGGCCATCGCGTCGTGCACGGCGGGGCGAGGTTCTTCGAGCCCACCCTGATCACACGGCTGGTCGAGATCAACATCGCCGAGCTCGCCGTGCTCGCACCGCTGCACAATCCGGCGAATCTCGCCGGAATCGAGGCGGCGAAGCAGGCGTTCCCGGACGTCCCGCACGTCGCGGTCTTCGACACGGCGTTCCATCAGACCTTGCCTCGCGCGGCATACACCTACGCCATCGACGAGGACCTCGCCGAGCAGTATCGCATCCGCCGCTACGGGTTCCACGGGACGAGCCACAAGTTCGTCAGCGAGCGGGCCGCGGAGTTCGTCGGGCGGCCGCTGGCCGAATTGAAGCAGATCGTGTTCCATCTCGGCAACGGCGCATCCGCCACCGCTGTCGACGGTGGCCGTTCGGTGGAGACCTCCATGGGCCTCACGCCGCTCGAGGGACTCGTGATGGGCACGCGCTCGGGGGACATCGACCCCGCCGCCCTGTTCCACCTCGCGCGCCGGGCGGGCATGTCGATCGACGAACTCGACGACCTGCTCAACAAGCGCAGCGGGTTGCTGGGCCTGTCCGGGTACTCCGACTATCGAGATATCCGTGCGGCGATCGAGCGCGGCGAGGACCGGGCCGTCCTCGCGTTCGAGGTGTACGTGCACCGGCTGCGCAGCTACGCCGGCTCGTACATCGCCCAGATGGGCGGCGTGGATGTCATCTCCTTCACGGCAGGTGTCGGCGAGAACGCACCGGTGGTGCGTGCCGCAGCGCTGGAGACACTCGGGTTCGCCGGCGTCGAGGTCGACCCGGAACGCAATGCGACGCCCGCCCGCGGCATCAGGGTCATTTCGAGCGACGCATCGCGCGTGACCGTGCTGGTCGTCCCGACGAACGAGGAACTCGAGATCGCCCGGCAGACCCTCGCCGTCGTCGAGGTCTGAGCGGGTCGTGTCCAGGCCCGAGCCGGTTATGGTGCGCGACCGCGTCCGACTACGCTGAAGGACGGCGCAAAGACGAGCCGCAGCCCGTCATCCGCACCTCGCCCTGGAGGTTTCGTGACCGTCGACGCCCTGCCCGACCTCACTTCATTCGACGCTGTCCTGTTCGATCTGGACGGCGTCCTCACGCCTACCGCCGAGGTGCACATGCACGCCTGGCAGGCCATGTTCGAGGAGCTGTTCACCGCCTGGGACATCACGCCGGCGTACACCGAGCGGGATTACTTCGACTACCTCGACGGCAAGAAGCGCTACGACGGCGTGGCCAGTCTCCTGCGCAGCCGGGACGTCGAGGTGCCATGGGGCGATCCCGCCGACCCGCCGACGGCCGACACGGTGTGCGGCATCGGAAACCGCAAGAACGTGGTGTTCTCGCGGCTGCTGCGGGCCGAAGGCATCGTGGCGTACCCGGGTTCGGTCGCGCTCTTGGACCAGTTGGATGCCGCGGGCACGCCCACCGCGGTGGTGTCCAGTTCGAAGAACGCTGAAGAGGTGCTGCAGTCCGCCGGTCTTCGCGAGCGATTCCCCGTCGTGATGGATGGCGTGATCGCCGAACGCGACCATCTCGCCTCGAAGCCGGCGCCGGACGTGTTCGTCGAGGCCGCACGGATGCTCGGCGTCGATCCCGCTCGCAGCGCCGCGGTCGAAGATGCCATCAGCGGAGTGCAGTCCGCCGCTGCCGGCGGGTTCGCCCTGGTCATCGGCGTCGATCGCGGCACCGGCCCGGACGAACTGCGCCGCGCCGGAGCGCATGTCGTCGTCAACGATCTCGCCGCGTTCGTACGCCCCGAATCCTCCGCCCCGACCGAAGCCCAGGAGCACTCCGCATGATGGACCGCGACCGCTTTCCCATCGACCCGTGGAACCTCGTCGAGACCAGTTTCTCGATGGAGGACGTGGGGGTGACCGAGACGATCTTCTCGGTCGGCAACGGCTACCTGGGGCTGCGCGGGAATCAGATCGAAGGCCGCTTCGCGCAGGAGCACGGCACGTTCATCAACGGATTCCACGAGACGTTCCCGATCCGTCACGCCGAGCAGGCGTACGGCTTCGCGGAGGTCGGGCAGACCATCATCAACGCGCCCGACGCGAAGGTGATGCGGGTCTACGTCGACGACGAGCCCCTCTCGCTGGACACCGCCGACGTCCGCGAGTACCAGCGCGTCCTCGACATGCGCGCGGGAGTGCTGCGCCGTCGCATCCGCTGGACCACCCCGTCGGGCAAGGATGTGCTGGTCGAGGATGACCGCCTGGTCTCCTTCGAGGAGAAGCACCTCGCGATCCTCCGCCTCGAGGTGACCGTGCTCAACGCCGACGCCCCCGTGACCGTCAGCTGCCAGGTCATCAACAGGCAGGACGGCGAGAACGTCTACGGCGGCACGACGACGGCCTCCAAGAAGGCGGGCTTCGACCCCCGCAAGGCGGAGCGGATCCATGAGCGCGTGCTGCAGCCGCAGGAGTACTGGCAGGACAAAGGTCGCTCGGCGCTCTCGTACGAGGTGACCGATTCCGAGATGACGATGGCGGTCGTGGCCGACCACCTCGTCGAGACCGAGAACGAGTACACCCACCGCACGCTGGTGGAACCCGATATCGCGAAGGACGTCTTCCGCGTCCAAGCCCGCGCCGGAGTGCCCATCCGGATCACCAAGCTCGTCAGCTATCACACCTCCCGTGGCGTGCCGGCACGCGAACTGGTCGACCGCTGCCGTCGGACGTTGGATCGCGTCGAGGTCGAAGGCGTCGAGCTGCAGTACGAGCGTCAGCGTCTCTGGCTCGACGGGTTCTGGTCCCGCTCCGATGTGCGCATCGGGGGCCACGACGATCTCCAGCAGGCGACCCGTTGGTGCCTGTTCCAGCTCGCCCAGGCCGCCGCGCGCGCCGATGGGCAGGGCATCCCCGCCAAGGGGGTCACCGGGTCGGGATACAGCGGTCACTACTTCTGGGACACCGAGATCTACGTGCTGCCCTTCCTGGCGTACACGACGCCGCTGTGGGCGCGCAACGCGATCCGGATGCGGTATCTGATGCTCCCGGCCGCACGCCGTCGCGCGCACCAGCTGAACGAGCACGGCGTGCTGTTCCCGTGGCGCACGATCAATGGCGAGGAGGCATCCGCCTACTACGCCGCCGGCACGGCCCAGTACCACATCAACGCGGACGTGTGCTTCGCGCTGGCGAAGTACGTGCGCGCCACCGGGGATGTGGAGTACCTGCACCGCGAGGGCGTCGACATCGCGGTCGAGACCGCCCGGCTGTGGGCGACGCTCGGGTTCTGGCGCACGAGCGACACGGACGGCGAAGAGTCGTTCCACATCCACGGCGTGACCGGACCCGATGAGTACACGACCGTCGTCAACGACAACCTGTTCACGAACGTGATGGCGCGTTTCAACCTCCGCTTCGCCGCGCGCACCGTGCGCGAGATGTCCGAGGACGATCCGGACGCCTACCGGGCGATGACCGACCGACTGGGGTTGGACCCGTCCGAGCCGGAAGGGTGGGAGCGGGCTGCCGAGGCCATGCACATCCCGTTCAGCCCGGCCCTCGGCATCCACCCCCAGGACGCCGTGTTCCTGGAGCGCGAGGTCTGGGACCTCGAGCACACGCCCGCGGATCAGCGCCCGCTGCTGCTGCATTTCCACCCGCTGGTGATCTACCGGTACCAGGTGCTGAAGCAGGCGGATGTGGTGCTTGCGCTGTTCCTTCAGGGCAACCACTTCTCGGACGAGGACAAACTTGCCGACTTCGAGTACTACGACCCGCTGACCACGGGAGATTCGACCCTCTCCGCCGTCGTCCAGGCGATTCTCGCCGCCGAGGTCGGCTACCAGGACCTCGCGTTGGACTACTTCCGCGAGTCGATCTTCGTCGACCTCGGTGACCTCCATCACAACGCCGCAGACGGCGTGCACGTCGCGTCGGCAGGTGGCGTATGGACCGCGCTGGTGTCCGGCTTCGGTGGCATGCGCGACCATTTCGGCGAGCTGACATTCGATCCCCGACTGCCGGTGGATTGGCCCGAGCTGTCGTACACGCTGCACTGGCACGGCACGGCGCTGGACGTGACGATCACGAGCGACCAGTTCCGCATCCGCGCGGGCGAGGGCGATCCGCTGGTGTTCAGCGTGCGCGGCAAGCCGTTCGCGATCGGTGCGGGCGAAGAGGTCGTCGTGC
The DNA here is from genome assembly GCF_039534975.1 of Microbacterium terregens. NCBI lineage: Bacteria > Bacillati > Actinomycetota > Actinomycetes > Micrococcales > Microbacteriaceae > Microbacterium > Microbacterium terregens. The sequence goes on along the minus strand of NZ_BAAAWH010000001.1, from coordinate 2,997,246 downwards.
CTCTCGTCGGCCAGGGTCCGGTGATTCCCGGACGGCCGTCGCTGAAGCAGTTCGCGGACGTGCGCCGCGAAGACGGCACGGTGCTGTCGGCGTCCGTTCCGACGGTGACGACGAGCATCCCGGTCATCGGCGTGACGGCGGACGTGGAGCACGGCGCCGACGCGTGAGGGCGAATGTCCCCGGCCGCCGTCCACTGCGGCCGGGGACCGCGCAGCCCCGACGCGATGTCGTACACACGCCGTAGGCTGGGGGTGTGACGACTGCTCTCTACCGCCGATACCGTCCTGAGGCGTTCGGCGAGATGATCGGGCAGTCTCAGGTCACCGAACCGCTCATGACCGCGCTGCGCAACGACCGGGTCGGCCACGCCTACCTCTTCTCGGGCCCGCGGGGTTGCGGCAAGACCACGTCCGCGCGCATCCTGGCCCGCTGCCTCAACTGCGCTCAGGGCCCGACCGACACCCCGTGCGGTGTCTGCGACAGCTGCGTCGAGCTGGGGCGCGACGGCGGCGGCTCCCTGGACGTCGTCGAGATCGACGCCGCGAGCCACAACGGCGTCGATGACGCCCGCGATCTGCGGGAGCGTGCGGTGTTCGCACCCGCCCGCGACCGCTTCAAGATCTTCATCCTCGATGAAGCGCACATGGTCACGCCGCAGGGCTTCAACGCGCTGCTCAAGCTCGTCGAAGAGCCGCCGGACCACGTCAAGTTCATCTTCGCCACGACCGAGCCCGAGAAGGTCATCGGCACGATCCGCTCGCGCACGCATCACTACCCGTTCCGACTGGTGCCGCCTGCCGCGATGCTCGAATACGTGCAGACCCTGTGCGAGACCGAAGGCGTCACGGTCGAACCGGGCGTGCTGTCGCTGGTCGTCCGCGCCGGCGGGGGATCGCCGCGGGACACCCTTTCGCTGCTCGACCAGCTGATCGCCGGGTCCGAGGGGACTCTCGTCGCCTACGCTCGGGCCGTCTCGCTGCTCGGCTACACGCACGCGGAACTGCTGGACGAGGTCGTGGACGCGTTCGGAGCCGCAGACCCGGCGGCCGCCTTCGCCGCGGTCGACCGTGTGGTGCAGACCGGGCAGGACCCGCGTCGGTTCGTCGACGACCTGCTGGAGCGGTTGCGCGACCTGATCGTGATCGCCGCGACCGGTACGGGCGCGGCGGCGGTGCTGCGCGGCGTGTCCGCCGAGGACCTCGCGCGGATGACCCGGCAGGCCGAGGTCTTCGGATCGCTGCGACTATCCCGCACCGCCGACCTGGTCGTGGCGACCCTGGACGAGATGACGGGCGCGACCTCGCCCCGCCTGCAGCTGGAACTCATGGTCGCGCGCGTCCTGGCGCAGGCCGCCGCCGGTGTGCCCGCCGTCGCCTCATCGGCTGCCGCCACGCCTGCCGCGGCGCCCAGCCCGGCGTCAGCGCCGGCGCACCCGGCTCCGGCACCGGCGGCGGCCCCTCCGGCATCCGCTCCCACCGCACCCGCCTCCGCCCCGCCCGGCCCGGCGCCCGAAACTCAGGCGCCCGCCGTCCCGGCGGCGCCCGCGACCGAGTTTTCCGCTCCCGCCCCGGCTTCCGCGGCGTCGGCTGCACCGGCGTCGGCGGCACCTGCGGAAGCCACGACCGCCCCGACCGGCCCGGTCACCCTGCAGCACATGCGGGATGCCTGGCCCGAGGTGCTCGCACGGCTGGAGTCGGCGAGCAGGTCGTCGTGGCTCATCGCATCGGGCGCACGGGTCACCGCGCTCGACGGCGACGTGCTCACGCTGTCGTTTCAGAGTCAGTCCGACGTGGCGAAGTTCAAGAAGCTCTCGGCCGGTTCCGGGCCCAGCGAAGACCTCCGCCAGGCGATCGTCGCTGTCCTCGGCATCCGGGTGAAGTACCTGGCCAAGCACGACAGCGACGTGGGCCCGGCGTCCGGATCGGGATCACCGGCGCCTTCGCCGTCTCCCGCGCCTGCGCCGGAAGCTCCGCGTTCCACGACGACCGGATCGGCCACCCCGCGCGCCGCTGCGGCCGCGCCGGTCACCGAATGGGTGGTCGCTGCGATCCCCAGCGATGACGAGGCGCCTCCTGCCGATGACCCCGAGCCGCCGGTATCCATAGCCCAGTTCGCCGTCGACGACGAACCCGAAGACGCCGCCGCGCGCGCCCTCGTCGCAACCATCGCCCCGCCGCGGGAGGGCGAGGTGCTGCCCGCACGCGACATCGCGCCGTCGATCCCCTCGGAGGACGAGGACGAAGGCGACACGGATGCCGCGACCGACGTGCCGGTGCCGCCCATGATTGCGCCGCCGATGCCGACCAGCGCGCGGCCCGCCGCGGGCAGCTCGCAGCGGTACGGCGAGGCGGTCGTGCGGCAGGTGCTCGGTGCGCGGTTCGTGCGCGAGGAGCCCTACGAGCCGCCCACGAGGTTCAGCTGATGTACGACGGCATCGTCCAGGATCTGATCGACGAGTTCGGGCGCCTGCCCGGCATCGGCCCGAAGTCGGCGCAGCGCATCACCTTCCACATTCTGCAGACCCCGTCCTTCGACGTGTCGCGGCTGGCGCAGCTGCTGGCCGAGGTGCGCGACAAGGTGCGGTTCTGCGAGATCTGCGGCAACGTCTCGGAGCAGGATCGCTGCGGCATCTGTCGCGATCCGCGCCGCAACCCCGCCGTGATCTGCGTCGTCGAAGATGCCAAGGACGTCGCCGCCATCGAGCGCACGCGCGAGTTCCGTGGCCTGTACCACGTCCTGGGCGGCGTCATCAGCCCGATCGCCGGGATCGGGCCCGAGGATCTGCGCATCACGCAGCTGATGCAGCGGCTCGCCGACGGCACCGTGCAAGAAGTCATCCTCGCCACCAACCCGAACCTCGAGGGCGAAGCGACGGCGACCTACCTCAGCCGGCTCCTGCACACCCTCGAGATCGCCGTGACCCGCCTGGCCTCCGGGCTGCCCGTCGGCGGAGACCTGGAATACGCCGACGAGGTCACGCTGGGCCGTGCCTTCGAGGGACGCCGCGCGGTCTGATGATCGCGGCGACCCAACGTTTCGGTACACGCGGCTGGGTGCTGTTCGCCGCGATGGCGGTGCTGTGGGGCATGCCCTACCTGTTCATCAAGCAGGCCGTCGACTCGTACTCGCCCGCGTCCGTGGTCGCGGGACGCACCCTCCTCGGAGCGCTGATCCTGCTTCCCTTCGCGTTGCGGCAGAAGGCGCTGCGACCCGCGTTCCGCAAGATCGGCTGGGTTCTCCTGTTCGGCGGCATCGAGATGGCCGTACCGTTCCTGCTCCTCGGGCACGCCGAGCTGACGCTGCCCTCGGGGCTCACCGGCCTGCTGGTGGCCACCGTGCCGCTGTTCGCGGCGCTCATCGCCTTCGCCGGTGGTGACCGAGCAGTGCTCCGGCCCGCCCGCAGCATCGGCCTCGTCGTCGGATTCGTGGGCGTCGGCATCATCGTCGCCGGCCCCGGCCTCGCCACCGGTGGCACCGTCGGCCTGGTCGCCGTAGGCGAAGTGCTGATCGTGGCGATCTGCTACGCCATCGCACCGTTCATCGTCGCTCGCAAGCTCAAGGGCGTGCCGGCACTCGGCACGATCACGCTCTCGCTCGCGGCGGTCGGGATCTTCTACCTCCCGATCGCGCTCCTCACCCAGCACCAGACGCCCACCGCGCAGAGCACCGTGTCGTTGGCGGCTCTGGCCGTGCTGTGCACGGCGGTCGCATTCATCGTCTTCTTCGCCCTGATCGATCACGTCGGACCCGCTCGAGCGCCGCTGTTCACCTATGTCAATCCGGTGGTCGCGATCCTGTTGGGAGTGCTCATCCTCGGGGAGCAGATCACTCTCGGGCTGCTCATCGGCTTCCCGCTCGTGATCCTGGGATGCTGGCTGGCCGCGACCGGCGGCACCGTGCGGACCCGCGAGCCACCCGGCGAGCTTCCACCGGTCGCCGCGGGCTGACCGGCGATCAGCGCAGCACTTCGACCAGAACCACCCAGGACACCACGATCGCGGCGACGATCGCCAGGATGCAGCCGGCCGCGGCCAGCAGCAGGCCGGAAGGGTGTCCCGCCATCACAGCGATCGCGCTCGCGAGGTACGCCACGATCGGGGTGAACCCGAGCACGGACTTCGTCAGGCGCGCGCGAGCGGCCGGGTCTCGATCGGCGAAGATCTCGCGTGCCGCGAGCACCTGGAACGTGCCGGCGCCGAGGGCCGCGATGAGCAGGACGACGCCGAACCACAGGGGTGTGATCGTCGGGATCAGCCCGAGCGCCGACGCGACGATCGCGAGCACCAGGGCGGCGATCCCCGCCGCGAGGCGGGCAGTGAGCGCCCGCGCCTTGATGATCTCCACGATGTTGACGCTCGCGGCGACGATGACCAACCCCGCCAGCGCCGCCGTCGCGCCGACCATCGCGACGTTGAACTCCGCCCATGCCTCGAACTCCGCCATGGTCGGGATGCTATCGCGACGGTTCGGCCGCGCGCGCAGGCACGTGACAGGGCGCGACGAACAGGGCACGATGGTCAGGAACTCACAGCGGCGTGGGAGGCCTCATGGATGCGACCCGTGGTCCGACGCACCGGACGGTAGCCCTCGTGGGCGGCCCCGGTTCCGGCAAGACGACCCTCGCCGAGGCGGTGCTGCTGCGCGGCGGGGCCATCGCGCGCCGAGGAACGATCGAACAGGGCACCACCGTCTGCGATCACGACCCCGAGGAGATTGCACGCCAGACGACCCTGGCCATCTCGCTCGCCTACCTGCCGTGGACCGCCTCCGACGGCGCCGAGAGAGCGATCACCCTCGTGGACACGCCGGGGCATCCCGACTTCATCGGCGGTGTCGACACCGCCTTGGCGGTGGCGGATGCCGCAGTCGTCGTCGTGAGCGCGGTGGACGGCGTCGCAGCGGGAACCCGTGCGGTCTGGGCTGCGGCGCAGGCGGCGGGAGTGCCGTGCATCATGGTGGTCACCCAGGAGGATCGCGCGCGCGCAGACTTCCGCCGCGTTCTGGGGGAGCTTCGTGCCGCGTTCGGAGAGCATCTGTGGCCGTTGGAGCTGCCGATCGGTGAAGAGCAGGATTTCCACGCGGTCGCCGACGTCCTCAGCGAGCGGGCCCTGGTCTACGACGACACGGGGCATTCGCACGAGGAGGCGGTTCCTCCCGCGGCCGAGGCCGAGGAGCACGACCTTCACGTGAGCGTGACCGAGGAGATCGTCTCGCACGACGACGCGCAGCTCGAGGCGTATCTCGAAGGCGACGAGCCGACAGCGGCAGAGCTGGAGCGGACGCTCGCCCATGAGGTGGCAACGGGCGAGACGGTGCCGGTCCTGCTCTGTTCCGGACTGACCGGGACGGGCGTCGATCGCGTCGTCGATCTGCTGTGCTCGCTGACGCCCGCGGCACGCGACCACGACAGCCGGATCGTCGTCGGGGTCGCGGCGGAGGGGGATGCCGGCACCGAAGTGAGCGTCGCGCCGAACGCGGACGGCGAGACCGTCGTGCACATCTTCCGCACCGTGGCCGACGCGTTCGTGGGCCAGATCGCGATGCTCAAGGTCCTGTCGGGGACGCTGCGTCCCGGCGACCGTCTGCGCAACGCCACCACGGGGGTCGAAGAGCGGATGCCGGCTCTCTTCCGCCTCCGCGGAGCCCAGCACCTCCCCGCCGAGGCGCTGCGCACCGGCGACGTGGGCGCGGTCGCCAAGCTGGTCGGATCGCCCTCCGGCTCCCTGCTGTGGTCGCGGCAGGGCAGCGCGCGTCCTGCGCCCCTTCCGTCGCGGCATCCCGTCTACGCCGTCACCCTCACTCCGGCGACGCAGTCCGACGATGCGAAGCTCTCCACCTCGCTCGCGCGGCTGCTGGCCGAGGACCAGACCCTCCGTCTCGACCGCGCGGCGGGCGAGACGCTCCTGCGGGGACTCGGCGAGACGCACGTCACCGTGGCTGTCGAGCGGCTTGCGCGTGTTCTCGGCGTGACCGTCACCACCGGGCCCGCGCCGGTCGCGTACCGCGAGACGATCGCGCGACCCGCGCAGGCGGAGGGCAAGCTGAAGAAGCAGTCGGGCGGTCATGGCCAGTTCGCCGTGGTGCAGCTGCGGCTGAGCCCGCTCCCGCCGGGGGGCGGGTTCGAATTCGTGGACGCGGTGGTCGGCGGCGCCGTGCCGCGGTCGTACATCCCCGCGGTGGAGAAAGGGGCCCGCGACGCCCTCGCCGCCGGGGGACCGCAGGGGCATCCCGTGGTCGACGTGCGCGTCGAGCTGTACGACGGCAAGTCGCACTCCGTCGACTCCTCGGAGATGGCATTCCGGACGGCGGCATCGCTCGGGGTCAAAGCAGCCCTGGCCACAGCCGGATCCGTCGTACTCGAGCCGGTGTCGATCGTGACTATCACCGTGCCCGCAGAACTGCAGGGACCGGTCCTCACCGACCTGTCTTCGCGGCGGGCTCACGTCAACGCCACCGAGTCCACCGAGGACGGCGGCACGCGCATCGTGGCGAGCGTGCCCGAGGCGGAGCTGGGGCGCTACGTCCTGGACCTGCGCTCCCTCACCGGCGGGCAGGGGCAGCTGACCATCACACCCGACCGATACGAGCGAGCGCCCAGCACGGCGAAAACCTAGGTTCCGTCCTGGCGACGCATGGACAGGGCGCCGTGGCGGCATCCGTAAGATGGTGCGTTGGGACGCGGCATCCGATCGCCCGTTCTTGACCACACGCGCGTTGCTCGGGTGACGCGACTCGGGGAGCTTCATCGTGGCGTTGTTCGTCCAGAAATACGGCGGGTCCTCCGTCGCCGATGCCGACGGCATCAAACGGGTCGCCAAGCGGATCGTCGACACGCGACGTGCCGGCCACGACGTCGTCGTCGCGGTCAGTGCGATGGGCGACACGACCGATGAGCTGCTGGACCTCGCCGCGCAGGTCGCCCCGATCCCCGCGCCGCGGGAACTGGACATGCTGCTCTCCAGCGGGGAGCGGATCTCGATGGCCCTGCTGGCCATGGCGATCCACTCGATGGGGTTCGAGGCGCGATCCTTCACCGGCTCCCAGGCGGGGATGATCACCGACGCCACGCACGGTGCCGCCCGGATCGTCGATGTGACCCCGGTGCGCCTGCGTGAGGCGCTGGACGAGGGTGCGATCGTGATCGTGGCCGGCTTCCAGGGCTTCAACCGGGACACCCGTGACATCACCACCCTCGGCAGGGGGGGGTCCGACACCACCGCTGTCGCGCTCGCGGCGGCGCTGGACGCCGATGTGTGCGAGATCTACAGCGACGTGGACGGGGTGTACACCGCAGACCCCCGCGTCGTGCCGCGCGCGCAGAAGCTCACCTCCGTCTCGAGCGAGGAGATGCTGGAGATGGCCGCCAACGGGGCCAAGGTGCTGTACATCCGCGCCGTGGAGTACGCCCGCCGGCACGGCGTGCTGATTCACGCACGATCCACGTTCAGTTCCGGCGACGGCACCTGGGTGCTCGGTCCGGGCATGGTGTCGCCTGCGGCCCCAGAAGGAGAAGAGATGGAAGAGCCGATCGTCGCGGGAGTCGCGACCGACCTGAGCCAGGCCAAGATCACCGTCATCGGCGTGCCCGACGTGCCCGGCAAGGCGGCGGAGATCTTCAAGATCGTCGCGAAGTCCGGCGCGAACGTCGACATGATCGTTCAGAACGTCTCGGCCGCCGCGACCGGGCGCACCGATATCTCGTTCACTCTGCCGAAAGAGGATGCCGCCGTCGCCTTGCGGGCGCTGGCCGGCGAGCAGTCCCAGGTGGGCTTCGAGAGCCTCGTCCACGACGACCAGATCGGCAAGCTCTCCGTCGTCGGCGCAGGGATGCGCACACATTCGGGTGTCTCGGCGACGCTGTTCGAGGCGCTGAGCGTCTCGGGCGTCAACATCGAGATGATCTCGACGAGTGAGATCCGCATCTCCGTCGTGGTCCGCGGCGTCGATCTCGCCGAAGCGGCCCGTGTCGTGCACACCGCGTATGGGCTCGACGGCGACGCCGAAGCCGTCATCCACGCCGGCACCGGGCGCTGACGGCGCGCGGGCGGCCCGCCCGCGGCATCCGCCACCGGAGTCACCCCGGGCTGGCCTGGCCAGGTCAGGAGAAATCGCCGAGTCAGGACAATCCGCGCGGAATCGTCCTGCGCCCGCGATTCCTCCTGCGCCCGCCGTCGCCCCGCGCGGCTCGACCACGGTTCCCCTGTCGCAACACGCCGCGGCGGCAGGCCGTTTGTGACGGGCGAGCAGCGGGCGGTCGACCGGGCATCCGGCCCCGGCCGGTACAATCAGGCAACCCCGCGCACCGATGGCGTCTGCGCGCCCACCTGCCCCGAGGAACCGCCATGACCCGCATTTCCGATTCAGGACTCTCCATCGCCATCGTCGGCGCCACCGGCCAGGTCGGCGGCACGATGCTCGACATTCTCGAGCAGCGCGGATTCCCCGTCCGCGAGCTGCGCGCCTTCGCCACGGCGCGCTCGGCGGGGTCGGATGTCATCTTCCAGGGCAAGGCGGTGATCGTCGAAGACGTCGCCACGGCAGACCTCGCCGGGATCGACATCGCGCTGTTCTCCGCCGGTGCCACCGGCTCGCGGGCGCACGCGCCGCGCTTCGCCGCAGCCGGCGCCACGGTCATCGACAACTCCAGCGCGTGGCGGATGGACCCGGATGTGCCGCTCGTGGTGAGCGAGGTGAACCCGCACGCGATCGCAGAGGCGCGCAAGGGCATCATCGCCAACCCCAACTGCACCACGATGGCCGCGATGCCGACGCTGAAGGTGCTCGACGCCGAAGCGGGACTCGAGCGCGTCATCGTGAGCACGTATCAGGCCGTGAGCGGGTCGGGCGTCGCGGGCGTCCAGGAGCTCCTCGGCCAGGTCGAGGGCGTCATGGCCCAGGGCGACGTCGAGCGGCTCGCGCGCGACGGCTCGGCGCTGGACTTCCCGCAGCCGGAGAAGTACATCGCGCCGATCGCGTTCGATGTCATCCCCTTCGCCGGCAGCCTCGTCGACGACGGATCGAACGAGACCGACGAGGAGAAGAAGCTCCGCAACGAGAGCCGCAAGATCCTCGAGCTGCCCGACCTCCGCGTGGCCGGCACGTGCGTGCGCGTCCCCGTCTTCACCGGGCACTCGCTGAGCATCAACGTCGAGTTCGCGCGGAACATCACCCCCGAGCGGGCGCGCGAGGTGCTCTCCAGCGCCCCGGGCGTCACGCTCGAAGAGATCCCGACGCCGCTGCAGGCCGCCGGCAAGGACCCGAGCTTCGTCGGCCGCATCCGCGCCGACCAGTCCGCCCCCGAGGGCAAGGGTCTCGTGCTGTTCATCAGCAACGACAACCTGCGCAAGGGTGCGGCGCTGAACGCGGTGCAGATCGCGGAGCTCGTCGCCGCCGGTCTCTCCGCGCGCGCCTGAGCAGCGGTCCGGGCTGTCGCGGCCGCGCGAGTTCCGGCATCCGCACCTCACGGGGGAGGGATGCCGAGACCTCGGGCTGTCCGGGGGCTCGCCGCCGCGCGCCTAGACTTGTCTGGTGACAGAAACCGTCGATGTCGTTCTCATCGGTGGCGGCATTATGAGCGCCACCCTGGGCACGCTTCTCTCTGAGTTGCAGCCCGACTGGAAGATCGTCGTCTACGAACGGCTCCACGACGTCGGGCTCGAAAGCTCGAACGCGTGGAACAACGCCGGCACCGGCCACGCGGCGCTGTGCGAGCTGAACTACACGCCCGAGGGTCCGGACGGAACGATCGATCCGGCCAAGGCGATCTCGATCAACGAGCAGTTCCAGCAGAGCCGACAGTTCTGGTCCTCGCTCGTGGAGGAGGGCGCGCTCGATGCGCCGTCGACGTTCATCAACTCCACACCGCATATGACATTCGTGCGGGGCGAGAAGGATGTCACCTTCCTCAAGAAGCGATACGACGCGCTCCGGAGCCAGCCGCTGTTCGCGGGCATCCAGTACAGCGAGGACTCGCGCGTCATCAACAAGTGGGCGCCGCTGCTGATGCAGAAGCGTCCCTCGGGTGAGCCGTTCGCGGCGACCCGCGTGCCGGCCGGCACCGACGTCGACTTCGGTGCGCTGACGCACCAGCTCTTCGACAATCTGCGCGAACGCGGAGCAGATGTCGTCACCAACCGCGAGGTGCGCACGCTCAAGCGCATGAAGGACGGGACCTGGCGCATCAGGTGGCGCAACTCCATCGGCCACACGCCGGGCGAGACGCGGGCGCGTTTCGTGTTCGTCGGCGCCGGCGGGTGGGCGCTCAAACTGCTGCAGCGCTCCGGCATCCCCGAGATCAAGGGCTACGGGGTGTTCCCCATCGGCGGACAGTGGCTCAAGACCAGCAACCCGTCGCTCGTCGCCAAGCACAAGGCCAAGGTCTACTCGCAGGCCTCGGTCGGTGCTCCGCCCATGTCGGTGCCGCACCTCGACACGCGCGTCGTCGACGGTGAGACCTCGCTGCTGTTCGGCCCGTTCGCGACGTTCAGCCCCAAGTTCCTCAAGAACGGCTCGATGCTCGACATCGTCACCCAGGTGCGTCCCAGCAACCTGTGGCCGATGATGAAAGTGGCCATCGACAACCCGTCGCTGATCACCTATCTCGTGGGCGAGCTCATGAAGAACCACAAGAAGAAGGTCGACAGCCTGCGGACGTTCATGCCCACGGCGAAGGACGAGGACTGGGAGCTGCTCGACGCCGGTCAGCGCGCACAGGTGATGAAGAAGGACCGCAAGAAGGGCGGCGTCCTGCAGTTCGGCACGGAGGTCGTCACCGGCGCGGATGGAACGATCGCCGGACTGCTCGGCGCCTCGCCCGGCGCGTCCACGGCGGTCTCGATCATGCTGGGCCTGCTGCAGACCTGCTTCCCGGACCGGATCCACGACTGGGAGCCGCGTCTGCGTGCGCTCATCCCCAGTTACGGTCAGCAGCTCAACCCGCGTCCTGATGTCGCCCAGGATGTGCTCTCCGAGACCGCAGAGGCCCTCGCGCTCACCGCGTAGGGCAGGCTCGTCCGCCCCGGTCCCGCCCGTAGGGTGGGGGAATGCGACTCTGGGGACCACGATTGCCGCGAGCGATCGCGCTCCTTCTCGCCGTCGCACTGTCGATGCTGCTGGCCGCCGGGCCGACCACCGCGGCGCTCGCCGCCGGACCGCGGATGGCAACGGCTCCGACCTCCGCCGCACTCGGCGTTGCGGCGTCGCTCGAGGACTTCGCCTACGACTCCTTCGAGGCCGACTACTACCTCGTGCGCGGAACCGGCGGCAAGAGCCACCTGTTCACCACCGAGAAGATCGTCGCGCGGTTCCCCGAGTTCGACCAGAACCGGGGGATCGTGCGGACGATCCCCAAGGTCGATTCCCGTATCGCCCTCGGCACCGAGGTGGTCGGTGTCACCGGCGCCAGCGGTGCGCCGATCCCATGGTGGACCGAGGAGGACGAGGACTGGGTCTACGTCCTCACCGGCGACGACTCGTACGTCCGCGGGACCCAGACCTACGTCATCTCGTACACGATGAGCGACGTCGTCCTGCGGTATGACGACACCGACGCCGACGAGTTCTACTGGGACACGGTCGGCACCGATCACCCCCAGGAGTTCGGCTCGGTCACCGCGCGGATTCACATCGCGGGGGATGCCGCGGCCGGACTTCTCGTTGATCGGACGTTCTGCTACTCCGGGCCCGAAGGCTCGACCGACACCTGCGAGTTCCAGCCGGCGACAGCATCGGAGTGGCCCGGCGAGGTCTCGGTGTGGGCGGCCTCGGTGGGCGCGCTCGACGCGGGTGACCGGTCCGTGTCATTCACCGCCGGCGATGTCGACCTGGGGCCGGACGAGAACGTCACCGTCGCGATCGGCTTCGAGCAGGGCACGTTCGCTGCGCTCGCTCCGCCGCCCCCGCCGCCGTATCCGTGGTGGCAGTGGATCCTGCCCATCCTCGCGCTGCTCACCGGTGTCGGCGGCCTCGTGCTGCTGCTCGTGCTTCGGGTGGTGCTGCGGCGGAACCCCGACCGTTCGCCGGTGATCGTGCAGTACTCGCCGCCGCCCGACGAGTCGCTGACCCTCTCGGCCGGCGTGCTGGACGTACCCGAGCGCGCGATGGCAGCGCACCTGGTCGATCTCGCCGTGCGGGACGCCGTGGAGTTCCGGGCAGCGGGAGACCGCAGGGAACCTGAGGACTTCGAGGTCTTCCTGCTGAGCAGAGAGGGCCTCGAGCACGACGACCTGCGCGTCCTGGACACCGTCTTCGCCCGCAAGGCGAAGCCGGGGTCGGGCGTGGACCTGGGTAGGTTCGCGGCCAAGCCCCCGGCGCGCGCGGTGACCTACGTCCGCCGCATCGACGAGTACACGATCCAGCGCGGCTACCGCAGTGAGATCCCCGGCTGGATCGGCGCGGTGCGGGCAGCGGTCGGGCTGATCGGGTTCTTCCTTGCGATGGGCCTGATCGTGTTCGGCGACACCGCGTACGCCCTGCTGAGCGAGCTGAGCCCGATCGGCGGCCTCGTGTACATCGCGGCGATCGCCAGCGGGTTCTTCTCGTTCATCGTGCTGCCGTTCGTGCGGTTGCCCAAGACGACGCTCACGCTGGCGGGCGGCATCCACCAGACCTATCTCGACGGCATCCGGGAGTACCTCCGCCTCGCCGAAGAGGACCGCCTGCGCGCGGCGCAGTCGCCGCAGACCGCGGACCTGGTCTCGTCGGGGCGCCGCGCCTACGGCGACACCCCCAATTCGCCGGGGGACAGCATCGTCAACATCTACGAGAGGCTGCTGCCCTACGCGGTGCTGTTCGGGATGGAGCGGCACTGGGTCGAGGTGATCCGCAGCGCCTCGCCTGTCGCGGAGGCCGCGACGCGGCTCTCGCTGTTCGACGCTGTCTCGTCGCGGTCGCTGTCGGATGCCTCCTCGTCGATCGGCCGGCTCGCGGCGACCCCGGTGTCGAGCCCGCGATCATCGTCGAGCAGCTCGTCGTCCGGTTCCGGCTGGTCCTCGTCAGGCGGTTCCTCCGGCGGCGGCTCGTCCGGCGGCGGCGGTGGCGGCGGCGGGTTCGGCGGCCGGTGAGCCGGGGACGCTGACGGCGACTACGCTCGGCACGTGGCCAAACTGTACTTCCGATACGGTGCGATGAATTCGGGCAAGTCGTCCTCACTCCTGCAGGCGGCTCACAACTACGAAGAACGCGGGCAGCACGTGCTGATCGCCAAGCCGGCGATCGACACCAAAGAGTCCGACAAGATCTCCAGCAGGCTCGGGATGTCACGATCGGTCGACTTCCTCATCCCACCGGATGCCGATCTGCGGGCGTTGTTCGCCGAGCACCGCGCTCGCGTGCAGCAGTCCGGCGCCGACGCCCTGTTCGCGGAGCAGACGCCGTCCGGTCGGCCCGTCGATGTGGCGTGCCTGCTGATCGACGAGGCGCAGTTCCTCACCCCATCGCAAGTCGACGACCTGCTGAGGATCGTCGTGCTGGATGGCGTCCCGGTGCTCGCCTACGGCATCCGCACCGACTTCCGCACCGAGGCCTTTCCCGGCTCGCGGCGGCTGCTCGAACTGGCCCACAGCCTCGAAGAGCTCAAGACCATCTGCCGTTGCGGACGCAAGGCGATCTTCAACGCGCGTCTCGTCGGCGGACGGTTCGTCTTCGACGGCGATCAGGTCGCCATCGACGAACTCTCGCCCGACCGCGTGACGTACGAGTCGATGTGCGCGGAGTGCTATCTCCGCGAGTCCGGCGGTCGTCTCGACGGGCGCTGACGACGCAACGTCGGCCCGGGCGCCGATGAAGCGCATCCAGATGCTCGGTAGCATCGAATGATGCGAGTACTCCTTGCCGGCGGTGCCGGCTACATCGGCGCGCACACAGCCGTCTCACTGCTGGATGCCGGCCATGACGTCGTGCTGCTGGACGATCTGTCCGGAACGAGCGCGACCGCCGCGGAACGCGTCGCGGAGATCACGGGCAAGAGCGCTCCGCTGGTCGTGGGCGATGCCTCCGACGACGCCGTCCTGGAGCAGGTGTTCACCGACCACGGTCCGATCGACGCGATCGTCCACCTCGCCGCGTTCAAGGCGGTGGGGGAGTCGACGCAGAAGCCGCTCGAGTACTACTCCAACAACGTCGACACCACCTTCGCCCTGCTTCGCGCGGGTCTGAGCCACGGCATCCGCTCGTTCGTCTTCTCCAGCACGGGGACCGTCTACTCGGACCCGGCGGACCTGCCGTTCACGGAGGAGTCCACGACGAGCATCGACCTGTCGAACCCGTACTCCAAGTCCAAGCGCATCAACGAGGTCGTGCTCGCCGACGTCGCCCGGGTCAACCCCGAGCTGAACGTGACGGTGCTGCGGTACTTCAACCCGGTGGGCGCCCACGCGAGCGGGCTCATCGGCGAAGACCCGGCAGGCATCCCGAACAACCTCATGCCCTTCGTCGCCCGCGTCGCCGTCGGCAAGCTCGACCGGATCGGCGTCTTCGGTGCCGACTACGACACCCCGGACGGCACAGGCCTGCGGGACTACATCCACGTCGTGGACCTCGCCGAGGGCCACGTCACCGCGCTCGAGCAGGCACAACCGGGCTTCGTCGTCTACAACCTCGGTACGGGCAGGCCCGTGAGCGTGCTCGAGCTGATCGCGTCGTTCGAGAAGGCCGTGGGCCGGGACCTGCCCGCGCAGATTCTCTCCCGGCGCGCCGGCGATGTGGCGGCGACCTACTGCGACCCGTCGAAGGCCGAGCGGGACCTGGGCTGGCGGGCGCGGCTCACGATCGACGACTCGTGCCGCGATTACTGGAACTGGCAGTCGAAGAACCCCGACGGGTACGCGACCGTCTGACGGTCCCGGCGGTCCGCGAGCGTCTCGAGGGGCGGCGCTTCGGCGAGCACAACGTCACCAATCCGTGCGCAACCGACCTCGTTGCGCGATATCGGCACGCTGACGAGCCGGTTCAGCGACGCAGTGCACACACGTCCCGCTGGACCGGTTCCCTTACGCCGGTTGCGGCGCGTTGCCGTTCTTCGGCGCCCGCGCGGGCTTTCCGCCCCGCGCCCCCTTGACGCGCTTGGTGCTCCGCTTCCGCGGCAGCGGCACGAGCATTGACGTGGACCGCTTGTAGTCGGCGTATGCGGGGTACTTCGACGACGTGATCGACTCCGTGAAGATCGTCGACCCGATGAACAGCAGGCTCAACAGCGCAGCTCCGAGAATCGTCCAGTTCAGCGCGCCGCCCCACAGGCCCAGTCCGGATGCCGCGGCCGCCGTCGCGCCGATCGCGTAGAAGCTCCACCACTGTGCCTGCTCGAAGAAGAAGTTCGGGTGGCGGCTGAAGCGGAAGAGCCCGCTCGTGACGAAGCCCGGTTCGAGGCGTCCGCCTGCGGCCGCCTTCGCCCGATGGAAGTCCCACTGCTGCTGGTCGGACACGAATTCACCGACGAGGAACGCGGCGAACAGGACCGCGAAGGTCACGTCCCACCCGTTCAGGGCAGCAGGGTTCTGCCACGCGATCAGCGCAGGAAGCGTGATCAGCACGAGCAGTGCGTTCTGGTAGATGACGATGAACAGCAGGTTGAAGACCTGGAACTGCCAGGGCTTCATCCGATCGCGGAGGATCGCCCAGCGGTAGTCCTCCATACCGCTGTATCCGCCCTTGCGGGCGAAGTTGAAGGTCAACCGCGCGGCCCACGCCGTGACCAGCACCGCCATCAGGATCAGACGCGCAGCATCGATGCCGGCCGCGATCCCGGTGATGGCGAAGATCCACACGTAGACCGCCGGGACGATGGACCAGATGCGGTCCACCCACGACGTGTCCTTCGTGATCAGTGAGGCGATCCAGCAGCCCGCGCAGGTGATCGCGGCGACGAGGAGGACGAGGGCGAGCGGATCCATGCGCTCAGACTAGCGCTGGGCGCCGCGCCGTCTCCCGCGACCCGCAACCGGCGCGACACCACCGGCTACGATGCGAGACGTGCCTGGTCCGCGCCCTCATGAAAGGACCGACGATGGTCAAGCGGCAACTGCCCAACCCGGCCGACCTGCTCGAGCTGATGCGGTTCAAGAAGCCCGAGTGGAACGGCACGAAACGCCGTCTGGATGCCGCGCTCACGATCGGCGACCTGCGCGCGATCGCCAAGCGGCGAACCCCCAGAGCGCCCTTCGACTACACCGACGGCGCCGCGGAGGGCGAGTTGTCGTTGACCCGGGCCCGACAGGCGTTCGAGGACATCGAGTTTCACCCGGGCATCCTGCGCCCCGCGGAAGATGTCGACATGTCCACGACCATCCTGGCCGGGCGCAGTGCGCTTCCGTTCGGGATCGCACCGACGGGGTTCGCCCGACTGATGCACACGGAGGGTGAAGTGGCCGGCGCCTCCGCGGCGGGCGCCGCCGGCATCCCGTTCACCCTCTCCACCCTGGGCACCACATCGATCGAGGACGTGCGCGCGGCGAACCCGGAGGGGCGGAACTGGTTCCAGCTGTACGTCATGCGCGACCGCGAGGTCTCCTACGCCCTCGCTCGCCGTGCCGCCGCGGCCGGCTTCGACACGCTGCTGTTCACCGTGGACGCGCCGGTCGCCGGAGCCCGCCTCCGCGACAAGCGCAACGGGTTCTCGATCCCGCCGCAGCTGACGCTCGGCACGGTCCTCAACGCGATCCCGCGGCCATGGTGGTGGTACGACTTCCTCACCACCCCCGCGCTCGAATTCGCCTCGCTGTCCTCGACGGGGGGAACCGTCGCGGAACTGCTGAACGCCGCGATGGACCCGACGATCAGCTACGACGACCTCGCGGTCATCCGGGATCTCTGGCCCGGGAAGATCGTCGTCAAGGGAGTCCAGACGGTCGAGGACTCGATACGGCTGATCGACGCCGGAGTGGATGGCATCGTCCTGTCCAACCACGGCGGCCGCCAGCTGGATCGGGCTCCGATCCCGTTCCACCTGCTCCCCGCCGTGGTGCGGGAGGTCGGCCAGGACGCGACCGTGATGATCGACACCGGCATCATGAATGGAGCGGACATCGTCGCCTCGATCGCGCTGGGTGCGAAGTTCACGCTCGTCGGTCGTGCCTATCTTTACGGGTTGATGGCCGGTGGTCGCCCCGGCGTGGACCGCGCCATCGCGATCCTGCGCGACGAGATCGACCGCACGATGAAGCTTCTGGGCGTCGCGGCCCTGGACGAACTCGAGCCCGCGCACGTCACACAGCTCACGCGGCTGGTGCCCGTCGCTCCGTCGCCGCGCGCGGTGGTCAGCGGATCCTGAACGGCGGGCTCAGGATCGGACGGTCAGCGTCGGCAGCAACCCGTGGAGGTACTCGGCGGTGTCCTCCCAGCCCTCGACGGCGTGACAGTTCACACCCATCGCGAGCACCGGGTAGTCGTTGCCGTCCGGGTCGAGCCGGTCGCCGACGAACAGCATGTCGTCCAACGGGATGCCCGTCTGCTCGGCCAGCTGCCGCATGCCGTACGCCTTGTCGATTCCGCGGTGCGTGATGTCGACTGATGTCGAGCCGCCCGAGCGCACTTCCAGATCCGGAACCTGCGAGGCGACAGCCTCCCGCAGTGCGCTCTTCTTGGCACCGGTGGGGTCCCATGCCTTCTTCGCGACCAGGGGCGCGCGCTGTCCGAGCGCTGAGAACGTGATCTGGGAGCCGCGGTCCTCGAGGATGTCGCCCCACGTCTCGGACTCCCAGAGGCCCAGCCGTCGTGCTTCTCCCTCGACGGCATCCAGCGCGCGTGTCTTCTGGTCGTCGGTCAACGTGTGCGCATAGATCGTGACGATGCCCTCGGGTTCGATCCGGTAGTACTGGGTGCCGCAGGTCGGCAGCAGGTGGATGTGCGACAGAGTCTCGGCCGCGGCATCCGGAAGTCGGTCCACCACCTGTGCACGGAACTGCTCGAGCTGACCGCCGGAGATGATCGCCACCTCGACCCGCTCTGCGAGTGCGATCAGGAGCTGCCCGATGCGCGGATCGATCGCAGCCTTCGAGGGAGCCAGCGTGTCGTCGAGATCGAAGGCGACCAGGCGGGGCGGGATGCTGTCAGCAGGCGTTTCGGTCACGGTGCTCCTGTCGGGGGCGATAGACGAAAAGCCCCACACCGCCTCCGTCCCAGAAGCGTGCGGAGCCTCTCTGCTGCCGGGGACCGGATTCATCCACCGTCCCTCCGCGGATCGTAACGGTCCGTTGAGCCTCGGGCGGCGTGGCCCCCTGCGGGGCCGGAAATCGTCCGGCCATACAACTGATGAGCCGCGCCGGCCGCCTTGCGGCGACCAGCGCGGCGCACTGTCGGGGTGACAGGATTTGAACCTGCGGCCTCGTCGTCCCGAACGACGCGCGCTACCAAGCTGCGCCACACCCCGTGACAACCGTTCGAGTCTACCCGATGCTCTGCCGTGGATCGAACGCGCGCTGCGCGGATCACCCGATCGCGCTCTCCGGTCGCCGGCGACGGGAGAGCGCGAAGAGCGTCCCGCCCGCGGTCAGGCACGCGACCGCGAGTCCACCGACGCCGCGCGACGTGTCGGTCGAGAGCCCCGTCGCGGCGAGCGCGGATGGGCCCGGGGAGGCCTGTTCCGGCGCAGGCGCGATGACACGGGTCGTCTCGCTCGGTGCGCCGCACGCTCCCAGATGGACGAGTTCGCCGGCCGCATCGACGGCGCGCTCCTGCCAGAAGTAGGTGCCCGGCTCGGTGACGGCGGGAGACGTCACCCCGTGCTCGCCCGGAGCTGCCATGCGATGGGGGTCGCTCGCCCATACGAGGTTCGCCTCCGTGCACACGTCCTGCGGTGCGAGGGCTTCGCGTGCGCGATAGAGCGCAGACGAGACGATCAATCCCTCGGCAGGAAGGGGCGAACCGACGAGGATCGTATCGCTCATGGGGTCGCCGACGGTCACCGTCGGCTCGGCCCGCGATGAGACCGCCGGCACCATCGAGATCTGCGTCGTCTCGCCGAAACTCTCCGTCCATGTGTAGTCCGGCGGAAGGTGAGCGGCCGCGGCCTCGGTCTGCGCTCGGCGATCTATCGTCCATACCGCCGTGTAGAAACCCGGCTCGGCGAGGGTCCACCCCGAGATCACGGTGTACGTGGCCGTCGGTCCGGTCGCCGGATCGGTCACCAGCCCGAGTGCCCCGATGTTCACCGCGTCGGGCGGTACCCCGCCGCCGGTCGGCACCGGCTCGACCTCGGTGCGGTAGACCACCCCTGTCGCAGTCACCGGAACATAGAGGCCGTCCGGTGTGCGAGGCCAGTGCTCGAGGGAGCCACCGAACTCGATCGCGTCGATGAACGATCCCCCCGCCACGTATTTCGACGTGACATGGGTGGAGACGGTGGGGGTGAACAGGGGGACGCGAGGGGTGGCCTCCTCGCCGGCGACCTCGAAGCCGACCTCACCGGCCGGCCCGGCGGTGTCCTGACCGCCGGGCGTCGTGAAGTGGCGCACGGCGGCGACGTCCCGCACCACGAAGCGGCCGGTGCCGCTCACCACGTACGCGCGCCCGGCGACGGGCGGATGAGCTTCGATGGCATAGTCGACCCCCGGGACGGCGTTCTGGAGCGTACCCGTACCCGTGTCGACGAACACGGCGTTCTCCACTGCGAGCGTGCCGCTGGCCGCGGTCGTTGTGGCGTCGACTCGCACGCTGCCTCGTGTGTGGTCTGCGGCATCCGTGGTGAAGACCATTCGGCCCGAGGGAGCGGTCACGCCGGGAGGCGTGCTTCTCGCCTCCTCGTAGTACGCGACGGCGAGCTTTTGGACGCTCTCGTTCTGCGCGGGGGCCAGCGCCGAGAACGTCCAGTGGATGGCACCGGCGAGCGAGTCGCCGCGGTAGCCGAAGTGATGGAGCGTCTCGTCCCAGTTCGCGATCGCCTTGACCGCCCACCCGACGGCAGCGGCCTGCACCGGATCGGCGGTCTGTCCGTACTTGGTCACCAGCAGGTTGATCCCGGTGAGCTGCTGCGGAGACAGCCCGGCCGCCGCCCCACTCACGCCATGATCGACACTGGTACCCGTCGGCGCCGGTGCGCCCGGGAGGATGCAGTACGTGTGCACGCCGTCGATCACCATCGAGCCGTGCCAGCCGTAGGGCGAGATCGGCGCCCACGTTCCGAAGCCGGCACCCGAAGCTGCGGCGTGCGCAGGTACCGGCGAAACGACGACGCCGATGACGGCCAGTGCGCACGCGAGCGCGATCGCGATCGCGTTTCGGGTCGCCCTGGTGCGCGCGTCGCGGATGTGATGGGGCACGGGCATGGCTTCTCCTCCGAGTCGAACAGAGTCCGATCGTCGCCCGTGCGTCCGTCACGTCGCGCCCCGGCGCGATGATCTGGGGGCCGTCGTGCGCGACGACCGGCTGGGGAGGAGCCGCCGCAGCGGCGCGCGGCGCTGCTAGGCGCGGGGGAGGAGCGTGATGAGCGAAGCCTCGGGCCGGCACGCGAATCGCACCGGGGCGTAAATCGAGTGACCGAGACCGGCGCTGACGTTCAGCGGCACCGACGTCGCTGCATGCCTCCACTCGCTCAGGCCTCGGGCCTGGGGCAACGGGATGTCGCAGTTCGCCACGAGGGCGCCATAGCCCGGCACGCGTACCTGGCCGCCGTGCGTATGACCGGCGAAGATCATGTCCGCACCCAGATCGACGAAGGAGTCCAGGACGCGGCGGTAGGGGGCGTGGGTCACTCCCAGCGTGACGGTCGCCGGGCCGACGTCGGCCCGCAGGTTCTCCAGCAGTCGGGGGAGGACGCCGAGATCGTCCCAGTGGCGGTGCGCGTCACTGACCCCGAACGCGTCTATACGTGCACCGGCGATCTCGATCGATCCCACCGCGTTGTTCAGGTCGAGCCAACCGAGTTCCTCGGAGAGATAGCCATCGAGCGCCTCGGTGTCCAGGGGCTCGCCGACGCTCTTCACTTTCGATGGACCGGTGAAGTAGCGCAGCGGGTTGCGAGGTTGCGGAGAGGCATGGTCGTTGGATCCGTGCACGAAGACACCGGGGATGCCGCGCAGCGGGTCCAGGGCGGTGCGCAGGCCGCGGAGTCCGCGCGCGTGGCCGAGATTGTCACCGGTGTTGACGACGAGATCCGGTTGCCACTGCTCGGCCAGCGTCGCCATCCAGCGCTGCTTGCGGTGCTGCCACGGCGCCATGTGGGCATCGGACACGTGCAGGACGCGCAGGGGGGTGCTCCCTGCGGGAAGGATCGCGACTGTGTGCTCCCGCACGGTGAACAGGTAGCGCTCGATTCCGATGCCCCATACGGCGGCGCCCACGCCGACCGCCCCCACTGCTGCGAGGGCGGTGAGGGCGGACTTCGCCTGCGGACCTGGCACTAGCCGTTGCCGGGGCCGATGGCGGGGCCGCAGATCAGGCTTGAGTAGTTCACCGCGACAGCGGAATTGCGATTGACCAGAGTTCCGGCGCCCGGCGAGGTTCCCGTGGCGGTCGGCTGGGCGCCGACGGCGGCGTTGACGGTGCAGGTGCCGTCTGTGACGTTGCCGAACCCGGCGCCGCGGAGCGCCTGCTTCGCGTCGTTCAGAGAGCGTCCGGCGACGTCGGGTACGGCCAGGCCCTGCCCGTTGCTGGGGTGGATGGTGACGGTCGTGCCCCCGGCGACGCTGCCCGCGCCCGGGTCCTGAGCGGCCACGATCCCCTCCGCCTCGGGCGAGTCCACGGGGTCGCCGACGGTTGAGTCGAATCCGGCCGCATCCAGCCTCTGCTGTGCTTCCTCGATGCTCAGACCGACCACGTTGGGCAGTTCCCGCAGCACCCGTCGCGTCAGGTTCGAGTCCGGGCCCGGGAACGAATTGCCGCCGTACACGGCGTTCGCCGCGCGCTGGACGTCCTCCGCGAGCTGGTAGCGCAGGTTCGACAGCCCGCGCCGGAAGAGGTCGCCGCTGCCGTTCGAGTTGCCCACCCACGCCGCGGTGACGACGTTGGTGCTGGATTCGACCATCCAGGTCTGCTTCTGCTCGTGTGTTCCGGTCTTGCCGAGCACGTCGACGCCGTCGTTGGGATTGGCACCCGCACCGGTTCCGCCGTTCATCACGCCCTCGAGAGCGTAGGCGGCCGTGGCGGCCACGGCGGGATCGAGCACCTGCGTGCACGAGGTCTGCGGCGGCGTGATCTCGTTGCCGTCCGAGTCGGTGACCTTGTCGATCGCCCGCGGCTGGCAGTAGATGCCGTTGTTCGCCACGGTTCCGTACGCGCCGGCCATCGCGATCGGCGACAGGTTGTTCGAGCCGATGACGGAGAACAGCGTCTTCATATCGACAGGCGTGCCGTCGCCCTTGGTGGCTCCCATCTTGGTCGCCACCTTCTCGATGTCGCACAGGTCGAGCTGCTCCGCCATCGCGAAGTACCCGGTGTTGAGCGAATCGCGGGTGAACTGCATCGGGGTCCCGGTATAGCCGCTCTGGTTGTTGAAGTTGGAGACGCGGTCGTTGTTGACGTTCACCCAGTCGCCCGTGCAGCTGTTGGTCATCCGCTTGAAGATGCGCACGCGGCCGTTCAGGGTCTCGTTGATGGAATGACCCTGCTCGAGCCAATCGACGAGAGTGAAGATCTTGAACGTCGAACCCGCTTCGAACCCACCGGAGTTGCCATACTTCTGGTCGCCGGCGTAGACGAGCGACGAGAAGTTCGGGTCGCCCCCAAGGCCGGCATCCTCACTGAATTTCGTGTTCTGCGCGATCGAGAGAATCCGGCCTGTGGTGTTCTCGATACTGACCGTCGCGGCGCCGAACATGCCGGTATCGGGGGAAACCCAGCCCTCGACGGAGGTCGGTGCATTCTCGGCCATCGAGGCCTCGGCGGGCATCTGCACCCGGGGGTCGAGCGTCGTGTAGACGTTCAGGCCGCCGCGCTGGAGCATGCGGATACGATCCTCGGGCGTCGCGCCGAACGCGGGGTCGGTCTTGATGATGTTCTTCACGTACTGGCAGAAGTACGCGGCTCCACCGGCCACCGCACAGCCGGTCGTGGCCGGGTGCAGTGAGGGGGTGAGCGGCTCGATCACCGCAGCGACGTACTGCTCCTGCGTGATCTTGCCGTCATCCAGCATCCGGCTCAGGACGTAGAGCTGGCGGCCCTTGGTGGCGCTGTACCCATCGGCCGCGGCGACGTACTGCTCCTGGGTGATGGTGCCGTTGTTCAGCAGTGTGTCCAGCGCTGCCAGCTGACCGTTGGGGATGTCGTCGATGAGACCGTCAGGAGCCTTGTTGTAGCCGACGCCGTCGCCGTCGAAGATCGAGCCTGCGGGTTGATCGATGCGGTACGTGTTCGGGTTCTGCACGATGCCGGCGATCGTCGCTGCCTGCGACAGGCTGAGGTCTTTCGCCGTGACACCGAAGTAATACCGAGCTGCCGCATCGACGCCGTAGGTCTGCCCGCCGAGGTTGGCGATGTTGAGATAGCCCAGCAGGATGTCGTTCTTGGAATACTTCTGTTCCAGCGCGATCGCGTAGCGCATCTCCTGCAGCTTGCGCTGGATGCCCTCGGTCCCGGAGGCCGTCGTGGCCTCGGTCCAGCAGTCGAGGAGTTCCTCGCCGGTGGTCGCATCGCGCTCGCAGCGCTGGATCAGGACGTTCTTGACGTACTGCTGGCTGATGGACGAACCACCCTGCGTCTCCCCGCCGCCCTGCACGTTCTGCAGCAGGGCGCGGGAGGTTCCGATGAGATCGACGCCGCCATGCTGATAGAAGCGGGGGTCCTCGCTGGAGAGGATGGCGTCGTACATGACCGGCGCCACCTCGGCGAACTCGACGGGGGAGCGGTTCTGGTCGTAGAACTGCGCCAGCTGGATGTCCTCGCCCGTGTCGGGGTTCTTCGCGTACAGCGTCGTCGGAACCATCAGCTTGTCGATGTCCAGAACGCTCGGCAGGTTGTCGAACATCGTGATCGCGCTGGTGGCTGCCGCACCGGAAAGGGCGATGGCGGGTGTGACGGTGGCGGTGATCAGCACACCCGCAACAGCGCTCAGACCGACGAGTCCCAGGAGGCCACCGAGCACGCCGCTGGCCGTCCGTTTCGTATCAGGCATAGGCTTGATCGTAGGGGAGCTACCTGGGCGATTTCTTTACGGACCCGCCTTTTCGCGCCGATTCCCCGCATCCGCCCGCGACCTTTCGGAGTCTCCATGACCACGTGGGAGTACCTCACCACCCCGCTTCTCATCCACAACACCGCAGCCATCCTCAACAACTGGGGCAAGCAGGGCTGGGAGCTGGTCCAGGTCGTGCCCGGGCCGGAAGGCGGACTGGTGGCCTACCTGAAGCGGCCGGCTGAGGGCGGCGCCGCGAACGCAGGGCTGGATGCCGCGGCCCAGGCCGCGCGGCAGTTCGAAGGACCCGCCCAGTGAGCGTCTCGGGCAGGCTCGCCGAGCTGGGCATCGATCTTCCCACCGTCGTGCCCCCCGTGGCCGCGTACGTTCCTGCCAAAGCGCACGGCGATCTCGTGTTCACCGCCGGGCAGCTGCCGATGGTGTCGGGGGCGCTTCCCGCGACCGGCAAGGTGGGCGAGGGCCGCGGGCTCGTCGCCCCCGCCGACGCCAACTCGTACGCGCGCCAGTGCGCACTCAATGCGCTCGCCGCAGCGGCGGCATCCGTCGGCGGAGTGGATCGGCTCACCGGCGTGGTCAAAGTCGTCGGCTTCGTCGCTTCCGTCCCGGACTTCACCGGCCAGCCGGGTGTCATCAACGGCGCCAGCGATGTGCTCGGTGAGATCTTCGGCGAGGCGGGGCGCCATGCTCGCTCCGCCGTCGGAGTCCCGGTGCTCCCGCTGGACAGCCCGGTCGAGGTCGAGGTCGTCTTCTCGTACGTCTGACCCGCGAGAGTGCACGTCGCGGCTCGCGAGAGTGCACGTAGCGGCTCGCGGGAGTTCACGTAGCGGCTCGCGAGAGTGCACGTCGCCGGTTGCGGGAGTGCATGTGACTACGAGGCACTAGCCCTCCCGACCCCGACATGACGCACTCTCGGCGGCGGGGAGGTGCACTGTCGGCAGCGGGCTACCGCACCTGCGCGGAGATGACCGACATCACCGCGGTGTCGGCGAGCGTCGTGGTGTCACCGACCTCGCGACCCTCGGCGACATCCCGCAGCAGCCGACGCATGATCTTGCCCGAGCGCGTCTTGGGCAGCTCCTCGACGATGTACACGTCGCGGGGCCGCGCGATCGGGCCGATCTGCTCGCCGACCCATCTGCGCAGCGACTGCGCGAGGCCGTCGGGGGAGTGCGCCGCCAGGTAGCTCTGCTTGATGATCACGAATGCGGCGACGGCCTGTCCGGTGGTCTCGTCCGATGCCCCGACCACTGCCGCTTCAGCGACGGCTTCATTCGCGACCAGCGCCGATTCGATCTCGGTGGTGGACAAGCGGTGACCCGAGACGTTCATGACGTCGTCGACGCGCCCGAGGAGCCACACCTCTCCGTCGTCATCGAGCCGCGCGCCATCGCCGGCGAAGTAGTAGCCCTGCGCTGCGAACTTGTCCCAGTAGGTCTCCTTGTAGCGTTCCGGATCGCCCCAGATGCCGCGGAGCATGCTGGGCCACGGCTCGGTGACCACGAGCAGCCCGCCGTTGCCGTTGCCGACGTGGCTGCCATCGTCGTCGACGACGTCGATGGACACGCCCGGCAGCGGAACCTGCGCGCTCCCGGGCTTGGTCTCCGTGACGCCCGGCAGCGCCGAGATCATGATCGCGCCGGTCTCGGTCTGCCACCACGTGTCCACGATCGGCGCGGTCTTGCCGCCGATGATCTTGCGGTACCACATCCACGCCTCGGGGTTGATCGGCTCGCCCACCGAGCCCAGCAGGCGCAACGATGACAGGTCGAACTTCTTCGGCACCGACCGGCCGATCTTCATGAACGACCGGATCGCGGTGGGGGCGGTATAGAGGACCGTCACGCCGTACTTCTCGACGACTTCCCACCACCGGCCCGGATGCGGCGTGTCGGGCGTTCCTTCGTACAGCACCTGTGTCGCGCCGTTGGCCAGTGGACCGTAAGTGACGTACGTGTGACCGGTGATCCAGCCGATGTCGGCGGTGCACCAGAACACGTCGGTCTCGGCGTGGATGTCGTGAACGACCTTGTTGGTGAAGGCGGCCTGCGTGAGGTAGCCCCCCGACGAGTGCATGATGCCCTTCGGGTTCCCCGTCGTGCCCGAGGTGTACAGGATGAACAGCGGCGTCTCGGCCGGGAACGCCCGCGCCGTGTGTTCGGCCGAAGCCTGCGGCACCGCGTCATGCCACCAGATATCACGCCCGTCGGTCCAGTCGACGTCGTTCCCGCCACGACGGACGACCAGAACGTGCTCGACGGTCTCCTGGATGCCGGAGCCGTTGCGGTCCGCGAGGGCCATGTCCACCGCGGGCTTGAGCGGGGAGACCTTTCCCTTGCGGTAGCCGCCGTCGGCCGTGATGACGACTTTTGCTCCGGCATCGTCGATGCGCGAGCGCAGGCTGTCCGCCGAGAACCCCCCGAACACGACGGAGTGCATCGCTCCCAGCCGCGCGACAGCGAGCATCGCAGCGATCGCCTCGGGGATCATCGGCATGTAGATCGCCACGCGGTCGCCCTCTTGGACGCCGAGGCCCTCCAGCACGTTCGCCAACCGTTTGACCTCGTCGGTCAGCTCGGCATAGGTGACGCGCCGCGACTCACCCGGCTCGCCTTCCCACAGCAGCGCCACCCGGCCGCCGTTGCCCGCCTCGACATGTCGGTCGAGGCAGTTGTACGAGACGTTGAGCTCGCCGTCGGCGAACCAGGTGGCGAAGGGCGGGTTGGACCAGTCGAGGACCTGCGTGAACGGCTTGTGCCAGTGCAGTTCGCGAGCCTTGTCGGCCCAGAAGCCCTCTCGATCCGCGGCGGCCTTCGCGTAGAGGTCGGCAGTGCCCAGGGCGTTCTCGGCGAACGTCGTGGGTGGCGCGAACCGCCGGCTCTCAATGAGGAGGTGGTCGATCTGGCTGCTCATGCTCGCTCCTTCGCGGGCCGTCCCGGGCGCCGCACAGTCCAGAAGACGTGCCGCAACGACAGCCCCAATCTATCCAGCGCTTCCCAGGGTCACTACCTCCGATAGTGGGGAGCGCGAGGGTCGCGCCGGCGGCCTGGTCTGGGCCCGAACGATATATCGGATTACAGCCTGATGAGTTTGTTTGGAGGGCCGACGGAATATGCGTATGCTCGTCCCCGGCCGAACATTTGATTCTGGCATTGCGACACCCGACCCACCCCCGAACTGCGGTGTCGCTTGTGGCGGCATCCCATTCCCCCCATGGGATGCCGCCCTCTCCTTCCCGGCTTGCCGCTCCTCCCCAGGCGTCTGTCTCGAGCCGCTCTGCACGGGGATCCGCGACCTCGATCGGCGCGTTGACATGTCGACCTAGCGTCGAGGCATGACCGAACGGTTCGTCGTCCAGCCGCGAGTCGTGAGTGACTCGCGGCCATCGGGTCACCGCGTGCCCCGCGATGCCCGTTTCATTGGCTCGCCCGACCGGAACGCTGCGCGCATCGCACCCGCCCCGCCGACCCGACCGGTGCGGGTCGGCGCGCGGCATCCCGTTCTGGAGCCGCTGGCACGGTACCTCGATGACCCCGACGTGACGGATCTTTTCGTCAACGGCGCCGCCGGGTTGTTCGTCGACCGTGGTCGTGGCGCCGCTCTTGCTCAGGAATGGCGGGCACGAGAAGAGGACGTGCGCGATCTCGCCGTCGCGCTCATCGGGCTCGGGGGACGCCACATCGACGATGCGACCCCGTGCGTGGACGTCCGCCTGGAAGGAGGGATGCGCGTGCACGCGGTGCTTCCCCCGGTCGCGGCGGAGGGAACGGCGATCTCGATCCGCGTCCCGCGGCTGGATGGCCCGGACCTCGCCGCGCTCGAATTCCGGGGGATGTTCGACGCGCCGACCCGCGGGCGGCTGGAGAAGCTCGTCGCGGTACGTGCGAATCTCCTGATCACCGGCGCGGCCGGCGCCGGGAAGACGACGCTGCTGGCCGCGTTGCTCGGGTGCGCGCCGGCAGCCGATCGGATCGTCACGATCGAGGACGTGGCGGAGCTGCGCGTCGAGCACCCGCACCACGTCCGGCTCGAGGCGCGGCAGGCCAATCTCGAGGGCGCGGGAGCCATCGGTCTGCCCCGACTTGTGCGCGAAGCGCTGCGGATGAGGCCCGACCGACTCATTGTGGGCGAATGCCGGGGCGAGGAGGTGCGTGAGCTGCTCGGCGCGCTCAACACCGGTCACGACGGCGGGGCGGGGACGATGCACGCCAACGGGCTGCACGACGTGCCTGCGCGGCTGGAGGCGCTCGGGGCCCTGGCCGGACTGGACGATCGGGCGCTCGCGCGTCAGGCGGCCAGTGCCATCGGGTTCGTCCTGCACGTGGCCCGGGGCGAGGACGGGGTTCGCAGGCTCACCGCAGCAGGGCGCCCGGTGATCAGCGCAAACGGGCGTCTGGAGATCGAGGAGCTCCCGTGGCCCGCCGTGTGACGACGTCGTCGACCGCGGAGACGGTCCTGCGCCTTGCGGTGCTGCTGCAGGCGGGCATCGCGCCCGTTCGCGCATGGACGTACCTGGCCGACACCGGCGATACCGACGCGGCCCGGGTGAGCGCGGGCGTCGCGGACGGCATGCCGCTCGCTGCCGCCATCGCGACCTTCGCGTCCGCCCCGGCCGTTCCCCGTCGACGGTGGCTCGTCGCCCCGGCGACGTCGGCACCGCCGGACCCGTGGCAGGACGTCGCTGCCGCATGGGAGGTCGCCACTGCCGTCGGCGCGCCGCTCGCAGAGAGCCTGCGCGCGCTGTCGGCAGCACTGCGCGACGCGCAGGAGGCGGCCGACGAGGTGCGCGTCGCCCTGGCGGAACCGGCCGCCACCGCAAGGCTGATGGGATGGCTTCCGCTCGTGGCGGTCCTTCTGGGCGTCGCGCTCGGCTTCGACACGCTCGGAACACTCGTGGGCAATCCGCTGGGGATCGCGTGCCTCGTGCTCGGGGCTGCGCTGATCCTGGCGGCGCACCGGTGGAACGCCGCGCTGGTGAAGCGAACCCGCGCAGAGACCGGCATCCCGGGCCTGGGCGCGGAGCTGCTGGCCATCGCGCTGAGCGGCGGGGTCTCGATCGAGCGCGCGCGCCGTCTCGTGCACAGCGCGACCGGAGGTGGAACGGATGCCGCGACCGACGCTGTCCTGGACCTCTCCCGCTCGGCGGGTGTCCCTGCTGTCGAACTGCTCCGCGCCTCTTCGACCCTCGCGCGGCACCGGGCCCGTGTCGAGGGCCGCATGCGTGCCGCGCGCCTGTCGTCGCGCTTGCTGCTCCCGCTGGGGGTGTGCACGCTTCCGGCCTTCCTCCTGCTCGGGGTCGCGCCGATGCTCCTGAGCGTGATGACCTCGATGCCCCTGTCGATCTGACCGTGCCCACCGCCCTGTGCCCGCCGACCCGTGCCCACCGACCGGAAGGAACACCCATGTCACTGCCCCGTCTCACCCGCGCCCGCGCCGCGCAGCTCTTCGGAGATGACACCGGCGCGGCCACCGCGGAGTATGCGATCGCGACGATGGCCGCCGTCGCGTTCGCCGGACTCCTCGTCGTCATCATGCGCAGCGACGAAGTGCGCGGCATCCTCACGGATCTCGTGCGACGCGCGCTCACCGTCGCATGAAGCGCCGCGGACTCGGCGGCGACCACGGTTCGGTGGTCGCCGAGTTCGCCGTCGCGCTGCCGGCGGTGGCGCTCGTCCTGCTGCTCAGCGCCGGCGCCCTCGGCGCGTGCGCCCGGCAGGTGAGACTTCAGGATGCCGCGGCCGACGCCGCACGTCTCGCCGCACGCGGCGAGCCCGGCGCCGCGCCCGGGGTGGTCGCGACCGCGGTCCCCGGCGCACGCGTCGTCATCGACGAGCGTGGCGACCTCGTGTGCGTCCGCGTGAACGCCCCGGCCGTCGACGTCCTGCCGCTCGCGCTGAACGCTGTCAGCTGCGCCCTCGACGGGGGTCGTTGATGGCCGGAACGCTGCTCTGCGTGGGCGTGCTCGCGTGCACGGCGACGCTGTCGCTGAGTCTCGTGACGGCCGGTTCGGCGGCGGTTTTCTCCCAGAATCTGGCGGGAGTGGCGGATGCCGCAGCGCTCGCCGCGGCCGACGCGGCATCCGGTGCCGTCGAGGGGGAACCGTGCGCACGGGCCGCCGAGGTCGCGGGGGCGGGCGCCGCCCAGATCGTCGCGTGCGACCTGGACGAACTGGTCGTGACGGTGACCGTAGGGGGAGCGTTCGGGCGGTTCGCCGCGACCGCATCGGCACGCGCTGGCCCCCCGCGATGAGCCGCCGTTCACAGCGCCTGCCTGCCGAGTGGTGTGTATGGTGTGCTTCGAAGAAAGGACGCCCCCGTTGGCAACAGGCAAGAAGCTCGTCATCGTCGAGTCACCGACGAAGATGAAGTCGATCCAGGGCTACCTCGGCGATGACTACGAGGTACTCAGTTCGGTCGGTCACATCCGCGATCTCGCGAGCAAAAAGGACATCCCGGCCGACAAGAAGACCGCGTACGGCAAGTACTCGATCGACATCGACAACGACTTCGACCCCTATTACGTCGTCAACGACCGGAAGACCAAGACGGTCGCCGAGCTCAAGCGCGCGCTCAAGAACGCCGACGAAGTCCTGCTCGCCACGGATGAGGACCGGGAAGGCGAGGCCATTGCGTGGCACCTTCTCGAGGTGCTCAAGCCGAAGGTGCCCGTGCGCCGCATGGTTTTCCACGAGATCACGAAGGACGCGATCCGCGCTGCCGTGGAAGACACGCGCGAACTGGATCTCGCCCTCGTGGACGCGCAAGAGACCCGACGCCTGTTGGATCGCCTGTACGGCTGGGACGTCTCGCCCGTGCTGTGGCGCAAGGTCGGCAGCGGCCGTGAGGGCGCGGCGCTGAGCGCCGGTCGAGTCCAGTCGGCGGCGACACGCATGGTCGTCGATCGGGAGCGCGAGCGGATGGCCTTCATCTCCGCCGCCTACTGGGACGTTCAAGCGCTCGCGCTGACGAAGTCCTCGCCCGAGCCGGACGAAGCATCCTTCACCACCCGTCTCGCACGGGTCGACGGCGCCGCACTGGCCCGTGGCACCGACTTCGACGACCGTGGGGCGCTCAAGAAGGTCGTCGTCGTCCTCGACGAGGCCAAGGCGCGCACGCTCGCCGCCGCGATCGAGGGCGTCGGCGAAGCATCCGTGACCGCCCTGGAATCCAAGCCCGGCACACGCAGCCCGAAGCCGCCCTTCACCACGTCGACCCTGCAGCAGGAGTCCGGTCGCAAGCTCTCGATGAGCGCCAAGCACGCCATGAGCGTTGCGCAGCGTCTCTACGAGAAGGGGTTCATCACCTACATGCGCACCGACTCGACTGCGCTGAGCACGCAGGCGATCACCGCGGCCCGTGAGCAGGCCGTGTCGCTGTACGGCGAGAAAGCCGTCCCGCTGAACCCCCGCGTGTACCGCAGCAAGAGCAAGAACGCGCAGGAGGCGCACGAGGCGATCCGCCCATCCGGCGAGCAGTTCCGCACCCCCGCCTCGGTCTCCGGCGAGCTGGACCGCGACGAGCAGCGGATGTACGACCTCATCTGGAAGCGCACCGTCGCCAGCCAGATGGCGGACGCCAAGTACGAGACCACCACCGTGACGCTCACCGTCGACGCACCCGTCGACGGTGCCGTCCAGCGGGCTGAGTTCACGGCATCCGGCACGGTGTACACGTTCAAGGGGTTCCTCGAGGCGTACGAAGAGGGTCGCGACGAGAAGCGCAGCGACGCCGACAAGGCGGACGACCAGTCGCTGCCGATCCTCGCCATCGGGGACACGCTGCGGCTCAAAGAGGTCGAGCCGAAGGGTCATGCGACCACCCCCAAGCCGCGCTACACCGAGGCCAGCCTCGTGAAGGCGCTCGAAGAGAAGGGCATCGGCCGGCCCTCCACGTTCGCGAGCATCATCGACGTCATCCTGGACCGCGGATACGTCACCAAGCGTGGGCAGGCGCTGGTCCCCAGCTGGCTCGCGTTCAGCGTGGTCCGCCTGCTCGAAGAGCACTTCGCGGACCTCGTCGACTACGACTTCACGGCGGCCCTCGAGGACGACCTCGACGCGATCGCCCGCGGCGAGCAGCAGCGCACGGCGTGGCTGCGGGAGTTCTACTTCGGCTCCGACACCCAGCCCGGGCTGCGCAACATCGTGGAGAACCTCGGTGAGATCGACGCTCGCGAGCTGAACGCGACGCCGATCAGCGCGACCACCACGTTGCGGTTCGGCAAATACGGTCCGTATCTGGACATCATCGATCCGGAGAACGCCGACGCTCCGCCCCGCCGGGTGAACATCCCCGAGGACCTGGCACCGGACGAGCTGACGCCCGAGAAGGCGCAGGAACTGATCGACGCCCCGGTCGCGGGCAACCGCGTGCTCGGGGAGAACCCCGAGACCGGAAAGCTCGTGGTCGTCAAGGACGGGCGCTTCGGACCGTACGTCGAGGAGACCGAACCCGAGGACCCGACGGCGGTGGACGAGGCGACCGGAGAGGTCCTCGCCGCACCCCAGGCTCAGGAACCGGCTTCGGGGACGAAGAAGAAGGCGACGAAGAAGGATGCCGCGCCCAAGCCGCGCACCGCGTCGCTGTTCAAGTCCATGTCCGTCGACACGATCGACTTGGAGACCGCGCTGCGCCTGCTCGACCTGCCGCGCACGGTCGGCGTGGATCCTGAGTCGGAAGAGCCGATCACCGCGCAGAATGGACGCTACGGGCCGTACCTCAAGAAGGGCACCGATTCGCGCACGCTCGACTCCGAGCAGCTCATCTTCGACGTCACCCTCGACCAGGCGCTCGCGATCTACGCGCTGCCGAAGTACGGCGCTCGGCGCGCATCGAGCGCGCTCAAGGAGTTCGAGAACGATCCGGTCAGCGGCAAGCCCATCAAGCTGAAGGACGGGCGTTTCGGGCCCTACGTCACCGACGGTGAGACGAACGCGACGATTCCCCGAGGCGAGGTCGCGATGGACATCACCTTCGAGCGTGCCGTCGAGCTGATCGCCGAGAAGCGTGCGAAGGGTCCTGCCCCCAAGCGCACTCCCGCGCGCAAGGCGGCTACCACCCGCAAGGCTCCGGCGAAGAAGTGACCTTCGAGGTTCCCGAAGCGACGTACGCCCCAGCCGGCGCCGCGAGCGGGCCGGCCACCGGGCTCTTCGTCACGTTCGAAGGCGGTGACGGGGTCGGCAAGACCACGCAGTCCGCGCTCCTGGAGGAGTGGCTGGTCGCCCGCGGTCACGTCGTGCTGCGGACCCGGGAACCCGGTGGCAGCGAGGTGGGCGTGCTGATCCGCGACATCGTCCTGCATCACCGCGGCGAAGTGGCGCCCCGCGCCGAGGCGCTGCTCTACGCCGCGGATCGCGCGCAGCACATCGCGACCGTCGTGCGCCCCGCGCTCTCCCGTGGTGCGGTCGTCATCCAGGATCGCTACCTTGATTCGTCGGTCGCCTACCAGGGCGCCGGCCGGGTCCTCGGACGCGACGAGGTGCGCGACCTGTCCTTGTGGGCGGTCGAAGGCCTGCTCCCCGACCTGACGGTGCTGCTCGACCTTGACCCGTCCACCGCCCGAGACCGGCTCGACGCCGACGACAAGCCCTTCGACCGGCTGGAGGCCGAGCAGGGCGCGTTCCACGACAGCGTGCGCGCGGAGTTCCTCGCCCTCGCCGCCGCAGACCCAGAGCGGTTCCTCGTCCTCGACGCCGCTCGCGTATCGGCTGACCTCGCGACCGACATCCAGGGCCGCGTGCAACTGCTCCTCGACGACCGGGACGAGCGCGCCGCCGTCGACACTGCGGATTAGGCTGGAGGCCATGGAGAGCGCGGCGATCGCGGCTGCTTCCACGGCGACCGCGGTCGAAGTGCCGTGGGGTGCCGTCTGGGGGCAGGACGATGCTGTCGCGACGCTCCGCGCCGCGGCATCCGATCCCGCGTCGATGACGCACGCGTGGCTGATCACCGGCCCGCCCGGGTCGGGGCGATCGACGCTGGCATACGCGTTCGCCGCCGCGCTCATCGCGGACGACGACGAGCAGGCCATGCGCCAGGTTCTGGCCGGCACCCATCCGGATATGACCGCGCTGCGGACGGAGGGCGTGATCATCTCCATCAAGGATGCGCGCGCTCTCGTGGAGCGCTCGTACTTCGGCCCGTCCCTCGGTCGGTACCGCGTCATCGTCATGGAAGACGCGGACCGCATGGTCGAGCGCACCTCGAACGTGCTGCTGAAGGCGCTGGAGGAGCCGCCCGAGCGGACCGTCTGGGTGCTGTGCGCACCGAGCGACGCGGACCTTCTGCCCACCATCCGCTCGCGCGTGCGCACGTTGCGACTGCGCGAACCCGACATCGCGGACGTCGCGCGCCTGATCGCGCAGCGTACCGGCATCGACCTCGCCGTCGCGGAGCAGTCCGCGCGCCACGCGCAGCGGCACATCGGAATGGCGCAGCGGCTCGCGACCGACGCCCCCGCGCGCATGCGCCGCGACCAGACCCTGCGCGGCGTGCTGGCCGTGCGCGGCGTCGGCGACGCCGTCGAGGTGGCCGGCCGCGTCGTGCAGGCGGCGACGGAGGATGCGAAGGCCCTGACCGCCGAACGCGACAGCGCGGAGCGCGCCGGCCTGCTGCGCACGCTCGGCATCGCCGAAGGCGCTGCCGTCCCCCCCGCGGTGCGCTCCCAGTTGAGCGCCCTGGAGGACGATCAGAAGCGTCGCGCGACCCGAAGCCTCCGCGACGGCCTCGACCGGGTGCTCACAGATCTGCAGTCGATGTTCCGCGACGTCGTGATGCTGCAGTTCGGGCGAGGGGGCCCCGGTGAGGGCGACCTGATCAATCGCGAGCTCGAGCCGGAACTGCGTGCACTGGCCGCGGCATGGACCCCCGAGCGCACGCTCGTCGTCCTCGATCGCATCGCCGAGACCAGACGCAATCTGGAGCAGAACGTTGCACCGACCCTCGCTCTGGAGAGCATGCTCGTGACGGTCGCGAGCGGAAGGACCCCGTGAACACCCCGCTGCCGTCGGGTGCTGCGCCGCGACGTCGAGCGCCAGGAGCAGCGCGACGCACTCGTCGACTCGTCGCTCTCGTCGCGGGACTGGCCGCGGCATCGCTCGCCCTCTCCGGATGCCTTTCCTCGCTCATCCCGGAATCGCCGCCGACCTCCACCGCCAGCCTTGCTCCCGATACGGACGGAGTCGCCGCCGACCTGGTGCCGTTCTATGCGCAGCCGCTCTCCTGGGCGCCGTGCGACGCCTTCGAGTGCACCACGGTCACCGCGCCGCTGGACTGGTCGGATCCCGGCGCGGGCGATATCGAGCTCTCCGTGATCCGGCAGCGCGCGCTCTCGGGCGCACCCATCGGCTCCCTGCTGGTCAACCCCGGCGGGCCCGGAGCGAGCGGCGTCGACCTCGTCCGGGACAGCGTCGACTTCGCCGCGCGCGAACCGCTGCAGGAGCGGTACGACGTCGTCGGGTTCGATCCGCGTGGCGTCGGCGCATCGACCGCGGTGCGCTGCTACGACGCGGCCGACATGGACTCCTACCTCTTCGCCATCCCTTCCGGTCGACGCGGCTCCGATCAGTGGAACGCCGAAAGCACCGAGGAGAACCGGGCGTTCGCGGAAGCCTGCGACGCGAACAGCAACGGCATCCTGCCCCACATCACGACGGAGAACGCCGCCCGCGACATGGACCTGCTGCGCGCCGTCCTCGGCGACGACGAGCTGCACTATCTCGGATACTCGTACGGCACCTTCCTCGGAGCGACCTACGCGAAGCTGTACCCGGACCGCGTCGGGCGTCTCGTCCTGGACGGCGCCGTCGATCCTGCCGTCTCGCTCGTGGACGTCGGCACCGTTCAGGGGATCGGTTTCGAATCCGCGCTCCGCGCATACATGGCCGCGTGCCTGGACGGGTCGGACTGTCCGTTCCGAGGCACGGTCGACGAGGCCATGGCAGATCTGGGCACACTGCTGGCCAGCGTCGACCGGTCGCCTCTTCCCGCGCCGGACGGCAGGATGCTGGGGGCAGACTCGCTGCTGACCGGCATCGTCGCCGCACTCTACGCCCAGGGCAGTTGGCCCTTCCTCACCGCGGCGCTGACCGATGTGCTGGAGGGCGATCCCGCGGTGGCGTTCCAGCTCGCGGACTTCTACTACAACCGTGCCAACGGCACCTACCTGGACAATTCGACGGAGGCGTTCCGGGCATACAACTGCATGGACTATCCCGCGATAACCCCGGAGGAGGACGCGGCCGGCGACGAGCGTCTCGCCGCCGAGGCGCCCACGATCGCACCGTACTGGTCGGGCGTGGATCCCTGCGCCGTGTGGCCGTACCCGCCGAGCGGCACCCGCGGCGCGATCTCCGCGGACGGCGCCGCCCCGATCGTGGTGGTCGGGACCACGAACGATCCGGCGACGCCGTACGAGTGGTCCGTCGCGCTGGCAGACCAGCTCGCGTCGGGTGTTCTGGTGACGCGGGTCGGCGAGGGGCACACCGGTTACAACAAGGGCAATGCGTGCGTCGACGCGGCCGTCGAGGCGTATCTGCTGGATGGTGTCGTGCCCGAGGACGGGCTGCGATGCGAATAGGGCGGATGCCGGATCTCCGCGGGTTCGCGGGGGCTCCGGCGACACTGTAAGATCGATGATCGTGCATCGCGCAAGCGAAAGCACGCCACCTTAGCTCAGTCGGCAGAGCGATTCACTCGTAATGAATAGGTCAAGGGTTCGATTCCCTTAGGTGGCTCCACAGACCTGAACATGACTGGTCGCACCGTGCCACCGGCACTGAGCCGTCACTCGTCATTGTTGTCATGCGAGAGATATCCGCGGGAGAACGCTGTGGCAACGGCTGCCGCGCGATCGTTCACGCCGAGCTTGGTGTAGGCGTGCAGCAGATGCGTCTTGACGGTCGCTTCGCTGATGAAGAGCCGGCGCGCGGCCTCACGGTTGGTCGAGCCGCGCGCAATCAGCTCGAGCACCTCCACCTCCCGCTGCGATAGGCCGCCACCCGAGGGGCGGCGCATCCGCCCGAGGAGTCGTGCTGCGACCGTCGGAGCCAGCGCCGTCTCACCTTGCGCGGCTGCCTCTGTCGCTCGGAAGAGCTCCTCTCGCGGAGAGTCCTTGAGGAGATATCCGGTGGCGCCGGCCTCGATGGCCGCAACGACGTCGCTGTCGGTGTCGTAGGTGGTGAGGACCAGAATGCGGGACGGAATGCCGCGCTCGGCGAGGGCTCGAATCGCGCTCACGCCGTCGCTTCCCGGCATCCGCAGGTCCATGATGATCACGTCGGGCCGGAGGGCCACCGCCATGGCGATTCCCTCCGCGCCGTTACTGGCTTCGCCGACGACCTCGAACCGCGGGTCCGCGCTGTACATGCCACGGAGCCCGTCACGGACTACCGGGTGATCGTCCACGAGTAATAGCGAGATCACTGTGTGCTTCCTACAGGAATGGCCGGGACCGTGGCTGACAGAGCAGTTCCGGCGCCGGGCTCAGACTCGATCACGACACGACCGGCCAATAGCCGAACTCGATGGCGCATTGCGGTGAGTCCGAACCCGCCATCCCTGGATGTCGTGGTTCGCGCCGGATCCGGCGCGAAACCCACCCCGTCGTCGCGCACATCGAGGGTCACGAGGTCTTCCATGTACGACAGCGTCAAGCCGACGCGACCGGCCTTGGCATGCTTGGCGACATTGGTGAGCGCCTCCTGTGCTGCCCTCAATAGCGTCGCCTCCACATCGGTGTGCAGCGGGCGCGCATCCCCGGTGACTGCGAACACAGCATCAACCGAATGCGCCTCCGCCCACCGCCGGGTCACTTCCCCGATGGCTTCGGGCAGCTGCGCGTGGGCGAGCGCGTCCGGTTCGACGGCATGGATGGTGCGGCGCGCATCGGTGAGGCTCTCGCGGGCAAGTGCCAAGGCGTTCGTCAGATGCCGGCGCGCCTCAGGCGCGTCGACCATGGTCTGCTCGGCAGCTTGCAGCTGGGTGAGGATACCGGCGAGGCTCTGTGCGAGGGTGTCATGGAGGTCGCCTGCGATTCGTTGCCGTTCGTCGAGGACTCCCGCTTCGCGGGCGTGCACCAGCAGCTGTGCGTGCAGCCCTGAGTTCTCCTCCAGCGCAGCCTCAAGCTTGGCGTTGGCGTCGTGGAGCAGCGCGAGGACCCGCTTCTGCTTCCGACCGTTCACATCGGTGGAATCGGCGAAATAGAACGACGTCCCGGCGAGCACACCGGTCACCGCGCTGATCGCAGCCCACACGCCCCAGTTGCCCTCGGCGATGGTGTCCCATCCCCCCACGTACGACACGGCCATGATCATCGAGGTGGCCGCGACGCCGAGGTATCGCCAGGGTCCGGTAAGGAGGAGGAACGCGTGGATGTAGCCCACGAACGCGAAAATCCCGTACCAAGGGGACAGTACGACCAGGGCGGCCGCTGTGATCATCAGCCCTGTGTAGGAGACGGCGATCAGAGTTCCGCTTCGCCGACCGCCCTGGGCGTGGGAGAACCGTGCGAGCCACACCGTGGTGACAAGCGTGAGACCAAGTGCCGCGGGGAGGTCGACCCGTTCCCCCCACCCGTTCCGCAGCAGC
This sequence comes from Microbacterium terregens, assembly GCF_039534975.1. NCBI lineage: Bacteria > Bacillati > Actinomycetota > Actinomycetes > Micrococcales > Microbacteriaceae > Microbacterium > Microbacterium terregens. The sequence continues at coordinate 2,958,606 of NZ_BAAAWH010000001.1, read as the reverse complement.
GTGAGGACGGTGCTGATCGCCAGCAACACGTACGGGAGCACGGCGTAGAACACGCTCTCACGACGCTCGGCTCGCGCGATATCCTCACGCAGCTCTGTCTCGATGCTCATTCCTACTCCCATCGAAAATATCGGGCGGCCGTACCCCCCGCGAGGATCGACCAGCCAAGCAGAACGGCGATGTGGAGCAGCGAGGGCCAGTTTCCAGCCGTGGCGTCTTGCAATGCTTGCACGCCCGCCCCGATGGGGGTGTAGTCGGAGATCGTTCGCAGCACGTCGCTCATTGATTCGCGCGGAATCCACAGCCCGGCGAAGAACGCCAGCGGGAAGAACAGCACCAGTCCGATCGCGCTTGCGCTCGACGCACTCGGCGCGAGTGCGGCGATGAGCAGCCCGATCGCGAGGAGCGCGACCGCGGTGAGGACGATCGCCGTGACGTACGCGAGGACGTTGCCGGGGAGTTCCACTGCGAAGGCCACTCGCCCGAGGGCCAGCACGATCACCACCGTCACCAGCGATAGCAGTGCGAACAGGAGGAGCATCGCGCCCAGCAAGCTCGCGGGGCTGACTGGGGTCGTCCGCATCCGCCGCAGAATCCCCTTGTCGCGGTAGCCGGCGAACTGCTGCGGCAGGCTGTAGACGGCCAGGATGCTGATCCCCACTGCGACGAGGATCGGCGCGTAGAGGTCGATGACCCGTAGTCCGCCGAGAGCGGCGTCGGGCTCGCGGAACAGCGGGATCGCGCCGAAGATCACCAACAGAAGAGGCGGGACGGCTAGCGCGAACGTCCACGTCATCGGGTCGCGGAAGAACAGCTTTGTCTCGGTGGTCGTGAGCTGCGGGAGCGCAGACATCATCAATTCCTTTCCTCGATGGAACGGCCGGTGAGGCTGACGAACGCGTCTTCGAGCGTGGTCTGCTCCAGGCGCAGATCGGTTGCGGTCACGTGGTGGCGATCGAGCTCCCTCGTCACGGCGAGGAGGAGCTCCCCGGTGCCGGTGACAACGAGGATGCCGCCAGCCGACTCGACGGACACGACTTCGGGAACGGCCTTCAGTAGGGCGGGGTCGATCGGTGCGGACGGGCGGAACCGGAGCCGCTGTCGGTCCTGGGTTTGCCGGATGAGTCCGGCAGGCGTGTCGAGGGCGACAAGGCGCCCTCCGTCAATCACCGCCAGCCGGTCGCAGAGGCGCTCAACCTCCTCCATGAAATGGGAGACGAGCATCACGGTGACACCGCGAGCTCGCACGTTCTCGATGAGATCCCATACGTCGTGACGCGCCTGCGGGTCGAGCCCGGTGGTCAGCTCATCGAGGATGACGACCTTCGGATCACCGATCAGCGCGAGCGCGATGGAGAGGCGTTGTTTCTGCCCGCCGGACAAATGCCGATACTGCACTCGGACCCTGTCGGAGAGCCCCAGTGGTCCGATCAGCTCGCGCCAGTCCAGCGGTTCGCGATAGAACGAACGGTAGAGGTCCAGCGCCTCACCGACCGTGAGCTTGCCGGGTAACTCGCTCCGCTGCAGCTGGACACCGAGCACCTGCGGTAGCTCACCCCGGTCACGGTGCGGATCGAGCCCGGCGACCCGGATAGTTCCGCCGTCGGGAATGCGGAGACCTGCGATGCTCTCTACGAGAGTGCTCTTGCCTGCCCCGTTGGGCCCTAGGATGCCGAAGATCTCGCCTTCCTCGACGTCGAATCGGACGCCGTCCACCACTGCGCGGTCGCCGTAGCGTTTGACCAGATCGTTGACCTCGATGATTGCCATGGCTCCAGCCTGGTGCAGGGGCCAGCGCGACGAATCGCCCGTGCGGCTGTCTTGTGGCGACAGCCGGTGGATGCGCTCATCCACCGATCGGTTGATGCGTCGCCGAGCGGCCGAGTGCATGGAGAAGGCCCAGGGCGCCAATCTCAGTCGCTGGCAGCGATGACTCGTTGTCGCCCGTTGAGCGTGTTGCAGCGGGCTGCGTCATGGTCGCTCCTCCGACGTGGGCCCCCGGGGAGGCGGATGCGCCCCAGGAGGGTGCTACTTGCTGATGAATGCAAGGATGTCCTTGCCGAGCTCTGACTGGTAATCGCCGTGGATGCCGTGAGGTGCCCCTGGGTAGACCTTAAGCGTGCCGTCTTTCACCAATTCGGCGGACCTGATCGCTGCAGCGCCGATCGGGACAATCTGGTCATCGTCGCCGTGGGCGAGGAAGATCGGCACGTCCAGCGATTTGAGGTCCTCCGTGAAATCAGTCTCGGAGAACGCCTTGATGCAGTCGTAGGCGGCGGCGAGATTCACCAGCATGCCCTGGCGCCAGAAGTCATCTTTTGCGCCTTGGGACACGTTGGAGCCATCGCGGTTGGCTCCGAAGAATGCCTCGGTGAGGTCTCGGTAGAACTGCGAGGCGTCTTTCAGAACACCGGCGCGGATGCCGTCGAAGACCTCGATCGGTAGACCGTCCGGGTTGCTGTCGGTCTTCACCATCTGCGGAGGCACCGCTCCGACTGTGATGACCTTTGCGACGCGGCCGACGCCGTGCTGAGCGGCGTAGCGGACGACTTCCCCGCCCCCGGTTGAGTGGCCGATGACGACCAGGTTCGTGAGGTCGAGGTGTTTAACCAGCTCGGCGAGGTCTTTGGCGTAGGTGTCCATGTCATTGCCGGTGTAGGTTTTGGCCGACCGCCCGTGGCCGCGGCGGTCGTGAGCGATGGCGCGATAGCCGTTGTCGGCGAGGAGCTTGACCTCGACCTGCCAGGCGTCCGAGCTGAGCGGCCAGCCGTGGCTCAGCAGCACGGGCTGCCCCTCTCCCTGATCGGTGTAGTAGAGCTCGGTTCCATCTGTGGTGGTGAAGTGAGGCATCGTTCTCCTTGTAGTGGTGCAGTTGTGTTGTAGTGGTGCTGTGGCGGGGTTTCACGACGGGCGCGTGAGGGCTTCGCTGCCGGGGGAACTGGAGGGTCAGCCCGAGCTGAATGTCCCGCTTGCTTCACCCCGGTGGGACAGGGGTGCGGCTCAGCTCGGTGCCTTGTCGGCGGCGGCTGTGAGCCGCGAAATACGGCGAGAACGACGATCCCACCGACCCGGGACTGATCGCCGCCACGGCGAACGGTGTGTCTAATATGTGCTGGATCGGTGGCGACAACTGCTCCAACCGCGAGCATCCTCCTGCAGCGGAGGGGCTGTGCGAGCTCTATGGTGTCGGCGACTGCGTTGCTTCGTCGGGGTGGTTCGGGGTCCATCCGAACCACCCATCCTCGGCCGCCATCACGGTCCATTGCCCACACGCATATGCTTCAGTGGCGTCGTAGGCGCTGGGGGCACCGTCCAATTCGTAGACGGGCTGGGATCGGCGGGGAACGACGGAACAAAGTTCGGGGTCGAGCGCGGCGGCGCTGGTGGCGAGGATTACTGCCGTGTCATTGACGGTTGACTCACGGATCATTATGTCTGTGGCGTCGGAGGGCAACCATGCGGCATCTCCCTTCCACTCGTCCGAAACCTCAGCTGCAGTAGCGAAGGAGACACTTTTCATCTTGTGGGCGACTTCGTCGACTACCGAGCATCCGGACAAGGCAATGGCGAGGGGAACGGCGATGAGAAGGGCAAAATAGCGGGCAGCGTGCGGAGGCTTGTTCATACCTCCATCGTGCGCAACCGGAGGATTTGGCGCGTCCACCTCCGGATGTACCGAACACTCCTTAAGGATGACATTGCGCTCTGCAAAGCACAGTCGGAGCCAGCCAGTGAAGGTCTGACCCGGTCGCACCACAGCCGGCGTCGACGCGTCGTGGGCGGTCCATCCGAAGACGTTGGCCCTGCGGATTCCCCGCCGTCTGATGGCCCGGGTCGAGGTCGTCACCGCCGTAATCGCTCGGTGGTTGGTCCGGCCACCCGCCACGCTGTCGACAACCAGCGGGGTTACGCGTGGTGCAGCTCCGGTCCCGCACGTGGACTACCATCGCCACGAACTTGTCAGCAGGATCCTCATCGCTCCCGCTTCTGGAGCGCACGTTGGAACACCGTTAGACTCCGTCTGATGGCGGGCGAGTTGCCCGACAAACGACGTCATTCGTCATCGGTCACGACGGCGTTCGGCCGTCTCAAACGGTTTTGACTAGCATGGCAGGCGTCAAGAGCAGGCCCCTACCGTGCGGCGGCGTCGAATAGCCTCTGTTGCCGGGCGACCTCGTCGCGGTTGTTCTCGGACCACAGTTTGATCTGTCGCACAGTCTGATGCAGAGACAGCCCCAAGTCGGTCAGCTCGTACGTGACCGTCACGGGGACGGTCGCCGTTGCCGTGCGGCGGACGAGGCCGTCACGCTCCAGGGACTTCAACGTCTGCGACAGCATCTTGGGGCTGACTCCGGCAAGGACACGGCCGAGTTCGGAGTACCGCATCGAACGAGGGTCGCCGTCGCACTCGGGGCCGCTGCCCAACGCGGACAACACCAGAGTCACCCACTTGCCCGAGACCCGCCCCAGCAACTGCTGGCTCGGGCACGCGGCGAGGAAAGCGTTGTACTGCGCCTTTGCGTCGGCCTTCTTCTCGGCCGCAGTCATCGTCGCCATGAAGTCCCTCCGGGGTATCTACGCACTTTTCGGTAACTACTACTCAACAGATAGTAGTTCGTCCAGGATGGAGCCTGACCTTCTGTTCCACAAGGCCCTGAAAGGCACCCAATGAGCACATCTACCCTCACCCTGCCCGGCGGCACCTGGACCCTCGGCGACACCACCGTTTCCCGGTTCGGGTACGGCGCTATGCAACTCGCCGGCCCCTGGGTCGTCGGACCACCGAAAGACCACGACGCCGCCCTCGCCGTCCTCCGCGACGCAGTCGCCAGCGGCATCACCCACATCGACACCGCCGAGACCTACGGGCCACGCGTTGTCAACGAACTCATCCGCGAAGCGCTTCACCCCTATACGGACGACTTGTTCATCGCCACCAAGGCCGGTGGACGCCGGGACGCCCAGGGCGGATGGCCGTCCGCCCGCACGCCCGATGAACTCCGCGCCCAAATCGACGACAACCTCGAGACCCTAGGCGTCGACTCCCTCGACCTCGTGCACCTGCGACTCGGAGACGCCAACGGCCCGGTGCCGGAAGACATCACGGAGGCGTTCGAGACGCTCGTCGATTTGCAGCAGCAGGGCGTTATCCGCCACCTCGGCGTGAGCAATGCCACCGCCGATCAAGTTGCACACGCGCAGTCGATTGCCCCGATCGTGTCGGTGCAGAATATGTACAACCTGGCCAACCGATGGGACGACGAGCTCATCGACCAGCTCGCAGCCGAAGGAATCGCATACATCCCATTCTTCCCCCTGGGGGGTTTCAGCCCACTTCAGTCCACGGCGCTCTCCACCGTCGCCACACGGCTTGGCTCCACCCCGATGTCGATCGCTCTGGCGTGGCTCCTGCAGCGGTCGCCGAACATCCTCCTCATTCCCGGCACGTCCTCGAGCAGGCACCTACGTGAGAATATCGCCGGTGCAGCCCTCGAGCTCTCGGGCGAAGACCTGCGCGAGCTCGACGATATCGACGCGTAGACGCGGCGCGTGGCGGGCGCCTTGCGCAGGCCCCCGCCACGCCCTGCCCTCGATATCCGAAAGGACGGTCTCAGGAGGAGTCGTCCCTTTTTCGTCACGGGGTGGCCCCGATCGCTGCCACGATCCGCACCACACCGAACTCCCATGCATGCTCGACATTTCCCCCGAGATTGAAGCCTCCATTCAGCTCCATGCTGACGAAACCGGCGGCCCAAGCGGTGAGGGTTCGTGCGGCTTCAAGCGCATTGTCTTCGCCGGCCACCGTGCCGGCCAGGTGAAGGATGGCTGTGCTCGCTTCTGCCCCAAATTCAGGCCGCGCAACCGGCGTCCCTGCCCCGGGCGACATGATCAGCTGAAAAGCAGCAGGATGCTCGTGGCCGAAGGCACGGAACCTGCCCGCGAGTTGCACGAGGTCAGGAGCGGAATTCAGTCGGTGGGCGAGGTCGGTCAGACTCGCCTCGGCCACCAGTTGGATCAGCTCATCCCGGCTCTGCACCCGCTTATAAAGCGAGGGGGCCCGTACACCGACGCGGTGGGCGATGGCTTGCATCGTCAGACCAGGTAGCCCGTCTTCTTCGAGAAGGTCGCGCGCGGCCAGCACAATTGCGTCGAGAGAGGTCTTGTCAGGAGTAGGCATAGTCCCAGTATAGCTATTGACAGTAGCCATGATGGCTACGTACGATAGCCACCATGAGACTCGACAACTTTCTCCACCGCGTTGGCAACGACATCGTTGCGGCTTATCTGATCGTCGCGCCGGAGGGCGTCACCGTGATCGATGCGGGCCTCGCCGGCCACTGGCGCGACCTGGTCGCTGAACTCAACTCTGAAGGTCGCTCACTCGACGACATAAGGGGGGTGATCCTGACACACGGTGATTCTGACCACGTCGGCTTCGCCGAACGGCTGCACCAGGACTACGGAGTGCCCATTTACATTCACCCGGGTGACGTCGACCGAGCAAAGGGTGGCTCGAAGCCCGCAACCGCGAAGCATTCGATGAAGCTGGGCCCGCTGCTCCGGTTCCTGGCCTACTCGCTTCGCAAGGGCGGGTGGCGCACAACCTGGCTCACCGAGGTCGTCGAGGTACGCGATGGCGACACACTGGATTTGCCCGGCTCTCCCCAGATCATCGGGGTGCCCGGGCATTCGGAGGGCAGCATCGCCGTTTACGTCCCGATAGCAGATGCCGTGTTCGTGGGCGACGGTCTCACAACCCGCCACGTGCTCACCGGCGCGAAGGGTCCCCAACCCGCACCGTTTACCGATAACCCGGACCAGGCAATCACGTCGTTGCAAGCCATCGTCGCCACCGGCGCGAAGTGGGTGCTGCCAGGCCATGGAGCTCCATGGAACTCTGGCGTCGAGGCGGCGGTCGTTGCCGTGGAGACCGCCGCGCTCAAGGTGAAGTAGTGGCCCTCGTACTGCTCGTGGGCCACTCTCATGGCGGCACCGTCCTCACCGAAGCCGCCGTCGACAGCGAGGCAGTCAAGGGTCTCGTGTGTGTCGCCGCATTCGCACCCCACCGCGGGAGACTTCGCGGTTGCGGCGCTCGCGCCGCAACCGGCCCGGTTGTTTCACCCTCTCCTGTGGGGCCCGTGGGCGGGTGCGGCTCAAGAACCAGCTGTACCCGGCAGGCCGGGGCGTGCCCCGGGCACAGCGGTCACCGCTAGGACTCCGATGGCAAGCAACGCACGACTCCCAGTGTTCACGCGATGGCCCACGCGGCCGCCCGTCGTTTATCCATCGAGATCAATCAAACGGCGGGTTCGCCTCAGCAGACGCCAAGGGCGCAGATGACTCCGCCGCTCGATCCGATGGACCGCCTACTAAGGGCATCTTCGCGTGGGTTAGAGACTGTTTCCCGCGTCCGTGACGTCTTCAGCGGTAGCGTCAACTGCCGCGCTGCGGCCCATCGCCCTTTTTGACTGCCCTCATCGCATTCGGTTGGTGACGTATCGCGACCCTGCCGTCGCAAATACCCCCGCTCAAAGCCTCCAGCCGCCGCGTTCCGCGTGAAGCATCCCGGCGCGCTGCGGTTCCGGCTCGACGAGCGTTGCTGGTGCGATCATATCCGGATGGGTGCGAGGCGGCATGGCACATAGGCCGTCCTCGCACCACTGCGCATCTACCCCTTCTGCCGGGCGGTGGTCGCTCACCCGGTCACCGGTGCGTGGCCTGATCGAAGGCAGCGAGGAACTGTTCCACGGGCTGCGCCCCGGAGAGGCCGTAGGCGTTGTTGATGACGTAAAACGGCACCCCACGGGCGCCGAGTTGTTGTGCCTGCCGGATATCCGAGTCGACGGCACCCGCGTGGCGCTGGTCGGTGAGTGCGGTTGCGGCGTCGTTACGGTCGAGGCCGGTTTCCTCCGCGATAGCCAGCAGTTCGTCGACGTGGCCGATGTGCCGGCCTTCGGCGAAGTAGGCCTCGAAGAGGCGCTGGGTCAGATCCGCGCGTTTCCCGAGCGCGCCGGCGTGGTGCAAGAGCTGGAGCGCTTGACGGGAGTTAGTTGGCTGGGTGCGATCCGGGTCGTAGGAGAGTCCCTCCTGCGCGGTGAGCTGCCGCAACTGGTTCATGGTCTGCTGCATCCGGGCAGGGTCGACCTTGTGGCTGCGGATGTGGGCGTCGCGGTCGATGTCGACCGGGGCGTCCGGGGTGAGCTGGAACGAGTGGTAGACGACATCGACAGGCCCCCGGTATCGGGCGATCGCGGCGCGCAGGCGGGCGCTGGAGATGTAGCACCAGATGCACTGGACGTCCGACCAGACGTCGATGCGGATTGGGGCTGCCGTGCTGCTCATCGGTCGTTCTCCATTTCCTGTACGGCGCGTTCGGCGTCCTGGAAGATCAGTTCGGTGTTCATGGTCATCGCGACACGGGCACCGTTTGCGGCGGCTTCGCTGAGTTGAGTGGCGGGGTGGGCGACGTTCCCGGCAGCCCAAACGCCCGGCACGCTGGTGTGTCCGGCGGCGTCGACCGTCACTGCGGTCCCGGCAGGGGACTCGCTGATGTCGAGCCCAAGCCCGGTAAGCCCGTCCACCCGGGCCCGTGTGGCGGTGGGCGCGACGACCGCGTCCAGCGCCATGGTGGAGCCGTCGTCGAGGTGCACGCCGGTGAGACGGTCGCCCTGGACGACGATGCCGACGACAGTTTGTGAGCCGACCGAGATGCCCGTGGCGGCGAGCATGGCGAGGTCGCCGCCATAATCGATCCCTTGCGGGAAGAATTGCACGTTCGTAGTCCACTGGTTGAACATCAGTGCCTGGAGGGCGGACATCGGTCCGGTGCCGAGGACGCCGATGCGCTGGTCGCGGATTTCCCAGCCGTGGCAATAGGGGCAATGGATCACGTCGCGTCCCCACCGTTCACGCAAACCGGGGATATCCGGCAGTTGGTCGCGGGTGCCGGTTGCGATCACCACAGCGCGTGCCGAGATGTCATCGCCGGAGTCGGTAACGATCCGGAAACTGTCACCGTCGGGGCGGGCGTCGATCACTCGTGCGTGGATGATCCGCCCGCCGTAGGACTTGACCTCTTCGCGTCCTTTTCGAAGCAGATCGATTGGACCTATGCCTTCCTGGCCCAGGAGCCCGTGCGCGCCGTCAGCGGAGGAATTGCGAGGGTCGCCGCTATCAATGACCACTACACGGCGGCGCGCGCGGGAGAGAGTGAGCGAGGCGCTCAGGCCGGCGGACCCACCCCCGACAACAACTATTTCGGTAGCTGTGGTGGTCATGCGGAGACCTCATTCTTCGTGTCGGTCGGCACTGGGGCTTCGCCGGAGATGATGGGGGGCTTGCGGAGAAAGGCGGCCAGCACGATGCTGGCGGCGCTGATCATGGCGCCGACCCCAAAGGCGGTAGCCACGCCGCTGGCAAGGGCGGTGAGCGGGTTCGTGCCGATGTTCGCGGTGGCAGCGACGGTGAACAGGGTGATGAACAGGGCCGTTCCCGCGGCGCCGGACACCTGCTGGAGGGTGTTCACGATCGCGCTCGCGTGCGGATACAGCCTGGGTGCGACCGCGCCCAGAGCGGTGGTCATCAAGGGGGTCATCATCAATGCGGTGCCGATACTGAGGCCCACGTGCATGGCGATCACCAGCCACACCTCGGTGTCGGCGCTGAGGGTGGAGAACGCGAACATTGCGCCGGTCACGATGACTGCTCCGGGCACGATCAGAACGCGAGGTCCCACCTTGTCGTATGCCATGCCGACGAACGGGGCAAGCACCCCCGAGAGGACGCCGCCGGGCAGCAGCATGAGACCCGCGACATAGGCGGGCTCACCGAGGACCTGCTGAATGTACAGCGGTAGCAGGATCAGCGACCCGAATAGCGAAATGGACACCACCACGACCAGGATCGTCGACATGGTGAACAGGCGGCCGGCGAACACGCGAACATCGAGGAGCACCCGGTCCGTGTCCCGCAGGGCGAGCTGTCGCACCACCATTCCGGCCAAGGCCAACACGCCGACAGTGACCGGGACCGCAGCGGGAAGGCCACCTTCCTGCGCCGCCTGCTCTCCGATGCTGGCGAGCCCGTAGATGAGGCCGGAGAATCCGACTGCGGACAGCAGCACGGAAACGATGTCGAATCGGGCGTGCATGGTCGGGGTCGCGTTCCGCAGCCAGGCGGCGCCGGCGATGATCGCGAGCACGACGACGGGGAGGACGATGATGAACACCCACCGCCACCCCAACGAGGACACGATCACACCGGAGACGGTCGGCCCCAGCGCGGGCGCGGCGGCGGTGACGATCGTGACCAGGCCCATCGTGCGGCCCCGGCGCTCCGGGGCGACGAGCTGCATCACGGTGGTGAACAGCAGCGGCAACATGATCGAGGTGCCCAACGCCTGCACAACCCGCGCCGCGAGCAGCAACTCGAAAGTCGGCGCGAACGCAGCGATCGCGGTGCCCAACGCGAAGAAGCTCATTGCGCTGAAGAAGTTGTGACGCAGCGTGTAGCGCTGCAATAGCACGCCGGTGACTGGTATGACCACCGCCATCGTCAGCATGAACGCCGTCGTCAGCCACTGCGCCGATGCCGCCGGGACGCCAAAATCATCCATGATGTGCGGGATTGACACGCCCATCGCGGTCTCGTTGAGAACGACCACGAACGCGGAGATGAGCAGCAGCGCGATCACAGGGCTCGTCCGCAGCGCTCCAGATGTGGGGGGGGTGGTGCGCACGGGGTGGACCGTCATGAGACTCCTCGAAACAAAGTGTGCAGTCGGCACTTAGTACCAGTACGGGATGGAGTGCTAACGTAGCACTGTGCCTTCGGATTCTCCAAGTTCGCCGCCTAGCCCTGACCTTCGTGAACGACGGCGTCGCGAGCTGGCACGCACGATCGCCATCGCGGCTGTCGACCTGTTCGAACGCGATGGATTCTCGGCGACCACAATCGACGACATCGCGGCGGCGGCCGGCATCTCTCGCACCACGTTCTTCCGTCACTGCGCGACCAAGGAAGCCGCAGTGCTCGTCGATGACGCCGGCCTGGAATCGGAATTGATCGGGGTCGCTGAACAGGTCTCGACCCGCCGCCCACTATGGGAACTAGAGAGCGCATGGGAGACGATGACGGAGGTGTTCGACGCCGACCGCGCGGGCCGCGACCGGTTCCTGCGCGTGCGGCGGCTGATGCGGGATAACCCGGCACTTCTGGCGGCAGGACTGGAACGCGACGCGCGGCTCACCGAGCACATCGCCACCGTCCTCAGCCGCCGGCCAGGCATGGACGCCTTGGACGCGCACGCGATTGCCGAGACCTTCGCACTGGGCTTGCGGCTCACGTTCGATGAATGGGTCCGCCGTGCAGACGGAAATCCAACCGCTGTCCCGCCGCCGCTAAACGACGTCTACCAGAACGTACGTGCCGCGCTCAACCGTGCTAACGGAGCAAACGCCCGATGAATCACGACTTCGACGAGCAGTACTGGGCGACTCACTGGAACGGTCCGGCCGGGAGCACGCCTAGCCTGCCGGCGCACCCCGCCCTGGAGGATGAACTCACCCTGCTGCGGCCTGGAACGGCGCTAGACGCCGGTAGCGGGCAAGGTGCCGAAGCCGCGTGGCTGGCCGGACACGGGTGGGAGGTCACCGCCGTCGACATCTCCGCCCACGCACTGACCCGCGCCGCAATGCGACCTGCCCCCGGGGTCGGAGTCGGCTCGGTGACGTGGGTCGCAGCGGACCTCACACAATGGGCGCCGGGCCAGCAGTTCGACCTGGTGACCACCTTCTACGCCCACCCAGCCATAGCCCAGCACGCGTTCTACGAACGCATCTCTGAGTGGGTCGCCCCCGGGGGAACGCTCCTCATCGTCGGCCACCACGACAGCCCCGAGCACGGCCACAGCCACGCGCACCCCGAAAACGCCGTCACCACGCCAGAACAGATCCACGCACTCCTCGCCCCGGACCACTGGAAAGTGCGCACCGCCGAAGTTCGCGAACGGGCAGTGACCATGGGCAGCGGCCACAGCACGGCGCTGCGCGACGTGATCGGCCGGGCAGAACGAATCTGATCTGTCACGGTCACGCAAGCCGGTGGGTGCGGTCGTCCGTAGCGAGAGAGAAACGCCACCGCTCCCTGAGAGCAGCCGTCAGCTGGGCTTGCGCGGGAACCGGTGGATGAGCATCGCGGCTGCGACCGCGAACACCGTGGCGTCGAGGGTGTAGACGTTAGGCGCGCCTTCTGGGGGCGGCCGTGGCCCCGACTGGCGTTCCACGGGAGCACAGAGCGCGGGATCGAGTTCGGACACACTCTCCATGAGCACTGTGGCCTCCGTCGCGTCTCCGCGCATCGACTCGATGATCCGGATCGATGCGGCATCGGAGGGCATCTAAGCAAGCTCGAGGCCGCCTACGTCGGTCATCGCGGCAACGGTCTCGAATGTTGCCGCATGTTGCTGGTAGAAGACATCTCTAAGGCTGGAACTGAACCGTCCCCGGTTTTTGCAGCTTCTATGCGGGTTCCACCACCGGGTGGGATGGCGTCTCGAGGTCACTCGGCACCGCCCAGTGGCGTGGTCAGTGTCGTGGAGGGGCGGCAGAGCAGCGGCGGAGGAAGTCGATAGTCAGGGTTGCCACTTGGTGCGGCCTTTCCTCCGGCGCGAAGTGCCCGCAGTTGTCAATGATGTGCAGCTCGCTTCCAGGTATGGCCTTGTTCAGCTTGCGCCCCCAGTCGGGAACCTGCCACGTGTCGTCCGCGCCCCAGATCAATTGGACGGGTAAGCGTGCCAACTCCTCCAGGCGGCCGCTGATTGAACCGTCCCCGGTTCTGTGCCGCTCCTATGCGGGTTCCATCACCGGATGGGATGGCGTTTCGAGGTCAGCGTAGTACGCGGCCTCGAGCTCTTCGGGCGGGACGTCTCCGATGGTCGAGTGCAGGCGTCTCGCGTTGTACCAGTCGACCCAGTCGGTGGTGACCCATTCGACGTCGTCGATCGTGCGCAGCGGCCCGGATCGGAACGGGGAGCCGTCGCGGATCGCCTCGTTCTTGAACAGCCCGATGGTCGATTCGGCCAGGGCGTTGTCGTATGCGTCACCGATCGATCCGATCGACGCGGCGATGCCCTCGAGGGCGAGCGTCTCGGCGAACGACACGCTCGTGAACTGTGAGCCGGCGTCGCTGTGATGGATCAGCCCGTCCTTCACTCCGTGCCCGGCACGGTCACGGCGCCACAGTCCCATCCGCAGCGCGGTGGTCACCAGCGGTGTCGTCTTCACGGTCGCGGCATGCCAGCCGACGACCGCCCTCGAGTAGCAGTCGATCACGAACGACACATAGACGAACCCGGCCCACGTCCGCACATACGTGAAGTCAGCGACCCACTGCCGGTTCGGCGCGGCGGCGGTGAAATCGCGGTCCAGTAGGTCAGGCGCCCTCGCGGCGTTACGGTCCGGGATGGTGGTCCGCACGCCCTTGCCCCGCACGAGGCCGTTGATCTGCAGCTGTCGCATCAGTCGGTCAACTTGCCGCTTCGACACGGCGAGGTCTTGCCGGCGCAGCAGCGCGGTCATCTTCCGTCGCCCATACATCGACTCCGGCGTCAGCTCGCCCTTCGCGTTCACCCGGGCGGCTCGGATCGCGTCGATGATGACCGCGTCCGCGAGGTCCCGGTTGCTGGGCTGGGCGCGTTTCCATGCCCGATAGGTCCGCTCGGCGACCGGCACGCCCTGCTCCCGCAGAACCTTGCAGATCGACCCGACCGAGCGGCCTTTGGCGCGTTGATCCTCGATGAACGCGAGGATCAACGGCGTCGGGGGTCGAGTTCCCCGGCGAAGAAAACCGCCGCGTCCCGCAGAATCGCGTTCGCCTCACGCAACTCACGGTTCTCCCGCTCGAGCCGACGCATCCGCTCCGACTCACTCGAGGACACCCCCTGGCGCTCGCCCCCGTCGATCTGCGCCTGCCGCACCCAGCGGCGCAGCGACTCAGCCCCGAACCCGAGCCTCGCCGAAACCGCCTCGCACGCAGTCGTCAGGTTCGGGTACTCATCGAGGTGATCGAGCACAAGCCGGATCGCTCGCTGCTTCGTCTCCTCCGGAATCCTCTTCGGCATGATCAACATCTTCCTTCCAGACTCGAAAGGAAACGGCATCAAACCGGGGACGGTTCAGATCTCCATGGTGTGTTTGGAGTCGTAGTGAGCGATCTGGTGGTGGAACAGGCTCGGCTGGCCGATCGGACCGCTAATGAAGTCGATGTACTGCTCCAGCGCCCTGGGATCGAAGTTGCGGGGGTTGCTGTGAGTCGACAGCAGCCATTCGGTGAAGTGCGCGCGATGCTCATCATCAGGCTTCTTCGCGAGGGACGCCAGCCCCTCGGCCATCTGCTGCTGCGTGCGCTTCGAGGGGTAGCTGTCGAAACTGACGACGTCGATCATCGTGAGGCTGCGCAGGCGATCGCTATTGTGCACACCGAAACGCTGCGCGACTCCGCCCCCGATGTCGTGCGCGACCAGGTGGAAGGTCGTCAGGCCCCAGACATCGAGCAGACCCTCGAGAACGGCGACGTTGGCGGTGATCGACGTGTCGATCTCCGGATCCCAAGGGCGCTCGGAGAGCCCATATCCCAGCAGGTCGAAGACATGTGTCCGGTAGCCCGCTTGTACGAGATTGGGCACCACGTTGCGCCAGATGTAGGACGACGACGGCGTGCCGTGCACAAGCACAACCGGGTCGGCCGCTCCGTGCACGCCGTAGGTGATCCGGTGACCGTTGATGATCACGTTTTCGACGGCCAGGTTGTCTGGAGAGAGGAAGTTCATGAGCGTCCTTTCAAATGAGTGTGTCGGCGGATGGCGCAGCGTCGTCGAGCGGGGGACCCGTCCGAATGCGGGTGCCGAGCCAGCGACTGCTGCCACGCCTAGTTCCCGGTCATCGGTGCGCATGGCGGGCCACAGGGCGGGCCAGTTGCGGTGGAGCGGCGCTCGTGATGGTTGGTCGTTGGGGTTCGGGTGTCAGCGGGTCGATCGCTGGGCGAGGTCCCCGGCTGCCACGGGATTTTGCCTCTCCGCGTTGCGTGGCGCGTGCTCGGGGATCTTCGCTGCGAGTAGCTGGAGGGCGTGGACGGAGCTGCTTCCCGGTTCGGTGTCGTAGACCATGATCGTCTGGTCGAAGTCGTCGCCGGGCGTGAGCGCCTGGTACGTGACCGTGAGGTCGCCGACGAGCGGGTGGTGGTATCGCTTATTGCCGATGCTGCGCTGGTGCACGCGATTGCGGGCCCACAGGCGTCGGAACTCCGGACTCTGGATCGACAAGTCTCCGACGAGTTGTCCCAGCGCGCGGTCGTAAGGGTGTCGCCCAGCGTCCATTCGGAGCATAGCTGCCGTGTCTGCGGCGACCTGATCCCATTCGACGTAGAGCTCGCGCGCGTGGGAGTCGAGGAACACGAATCTTGCCTGGTTCCGTTCGGCAGGGGGCATGTTCTCGAAGTCCGCGACGAGTAATGCAGCGAGCCGGTTCTGGCCGAGGACATCCAGCCTTCGCCCGAGCACGAATGCTGGCCGCAGGGCCACTTCGAAGGTGTCGAGCAGGGCCTTCGTCGCGGAGGCGAGTTGCTGTGGTTTCGCAGGACGTCGTCGAGCACCCGGAGCCGGTCTGGCGATTGTGTGCAGGTGTCCGCGTTCGACGTCGTCAAGTCGTAGCGCGTCGGCGATGGCATCGAGGACCTCGGGAGAGGCACTCCGGCTCCGCCCCTGCTCAAGGCGCGTGTAGTAGTCGACACTCACACCGGCCAGCCTGGCGAGCTCTTCACGGCGGAGGCCCTCCACGCGACGTCGCCCGAAGTCGGCGATGCCTGCCTGCTCGGGAGTGAGCCGTGCCCGTGCCGCGCGCAGGAAGTCGGCGAGACGGGGCTCAAGTTCGTCCGTCATGCGCCAAGTCTCTCAGCTGTCTACTGCGTCCGCGAGCGACGAGGGGCGCCCAATCTGTCCCAGGAAACTGTGGGCCTTCTCCCACCTCTCGCTCTTGCGGACGATGAATGGGTCGCACTTCGCGACAACCCGAAAAGCTTCCGAAGGGAAACTCATCACATGTCTGTTTGGATGATCACCGGTGCCGCCCGCGGGCTCGGACTCGAGATCGCTCGCGCCGCCCTGGCAGCGGGCGAGCAGGTCGCCCTCGCCGCTCGTCGCCCGGAGACCTTGCCGGACGACGTGCGCAGTCACGAGAACGTTCTACCGGTTCGGCTCGATGTGACAGACGAGGCGCAGGTCGTCTTTGCTGTGGGGGAGGTCGTTGAGCGCTTCGGCGCGATCGATGTGCTCGTAAACAACGCGGGCCGTGGTCTGCTCGGCGCGCTCGAGGAGATCACCGACGCTGAGGCACGTTCGCTTTTCGACGTGAACGTGTTCGGACTGATCAACACCACTCGCGCGGTGCTGCCGGTAATGCGCGCCGCCGGGCACGGCAAGCTCATCCACATCGGTTCCCGGTCCGGATTCGAAGGCGAGCCCGGTGTGAGCATGTACTCTGCCTCCAAGTTCGCCGTCGCCGGGATCAGCGAGGCCCTCGCGGCCGAGCTCGAGCCCTTCGGAATTCAGAGCATGGTCGTCGAACCCGGCGTGTTCCGCACTGACTTCCTCGACCCCTCCTCCGTCCAGCTGCCCGAGCGTCGCGTCGCCGCATACGACGGCACACCCGCGCACATCACCCTCGACTGGGTGGGGCGGGCCAACCACACTCAACTCGGCGACCCGGTCAAGGGCGCGGCCTTCATCTACGTTGTTGCCTCGGGTGCGAAGCTGCCCCTGCACCTGCCTGTCGGTCAGGACGCCCTGGATCGACGCATCGTCATGACGGAGCGCATCGACCGCGAGGTTGCGCCGCTGCGCGACGCGTCGGCCGGCACCGCACACGACGATAGCGAGTGATGTCATGTCGAGCCCCTTCGAACCGTACCCGGTCGCGCTTGTCCACCGACTCATCGAGCCCGGTCCAACGGTGTTGATCACCACTGCCGGTGAGGAGTGGCCCACGGTCATGACCAACGGCTTTAATATGTCGGTACGCCATGACGGGCTCCTCGCCGTCATCGTCGGCCGCTGGGACTCGACCTACGAGTCGTTGCGCCGCAAGCGCGAATGCGTCGTCGCAGTTCCCGGTAGCGATCTGATCGGGACGGCCGTCGACGTGGGCAATAGCTCCAGCGCTGACGTGAACAAATGGGAGCGATTCGGGCTCACTCCCCGTCCGGCGTCGGTCATCGGGGCGCCCCTCATCGCAGAGTGTGTAGCGAACATCGAGTGCGTCGTCGAAGACGACTCCCTCGTCGATGCGTACGGCCTGTGGGTTCTGCGCGCAGAGGCAGCCTGGCGTTACCCCGAGCACGAAGCGCCAGAGTTCCACCACCGCGGGGACGGCACGTTCAGCGAGAACGGCGCCCTTCACGACATGCGAGACCGGATGACGCGATGGCAGTACCTCTCCTGATCACAGCAGCCGATAACAACCGACCCGGACGGCGCTCCACAGCGCCACGTGAAGATGGCCGAAGCGGTCAGTCCGGCCAAGATCGCCGGGAACGCGGAGGTCGACCAGGCGCTGGGGACCGCGGCGATCCATGGCCGGTTCGCGACCGGAGACCTCGCCTCATCCTGAACGCCGCGACCGCGCGGGCGACTACGCGCGCGGCGGGAGAATCGCGGTCATTGACGCGGGGCACCAGCGGATAGGCGGCGATCGGCCAGCCACCCTCCGCCGCCGCTGACATTGGGAGAGTCTGCGTGGCCCCGTCGCCCAGACCACCCCCGCGTTGCCGGCGGAGCGGGAGGCGATGATGCGGCAGCTGAAGGCGCCCGCGCCCGCGCCCTCGCCGCGGAGCTGATCGCGACCGCCAGAGCGCAGCGTTCGGAACCGACCGAGATCATCAATGCGCTCTTCGTCGAGGAGATCACCGGGGGATCCCGATCCATGCTCGCCACCCGACGCAAAGCCGCGGGGTTTCCCACCGGGAAGACCTTCGACGCCTGGGACCGTCTCCTCGATCCCGGCCCCCACCCAGCAGGCGCGGCGCACGCTGGAACGGATTGGGGTGGAAGGAGAACGTGGTGGTCTGCGGACCGTCCGGCACGGGGAAGGCGTTCTTCCTCGAAGCCCTCGGCCAGCAAGTCGTCGAGGCTGGGATGCGGGTCGCGCGGTTCCGGCTCGAGGACCTCGGCGCGCTGATGCGCGCACCGCTCCGACGACTCCGTGACCAGAGTCGTCGCCCGCAGCCTCCGCGCCGATCTGATCATGGTCGATGACATCGGGCTGCTTCCGGTCGGGACAGTTCTCGTGGCGCCCAGCGGGCAATTCTGCTGGCCGCCTATGGGCGGTTCCGAATGGCCATTGACACCCGCCGAGGTCGAGCCGCAGCTGCTCTCGAGCACGGTTCGGCGGCACGCGAGGATTGTGCACTCCGTGCCAGGAACCGCGCGATCGTGGTTCGCTGCCCAGTCTGATCCTCGGTTAGCCGGCACTTGACAATAGCGGCACCAAACTCCATATTTACATTGGAGTATAAAAACATTTCTCAACGAGGAGGAAGTCATGAACAACACCCAGATCCGGCGACCAGGAGCGCTTGCCGCAGTCTTTGTCACGGTGGCCATCGTTGCGTCGGGCTGCGCGGGCGCCACAGCCGAGAGTGCGGGTGAGCCCGCGGGCGGCATAGATATCGCTCAAGCAACGGCCGATCTGGAGGCGGTGGTCGGCGGAGCCGACGAGATCAACGTGCTCGCGGTCGAGGAAGCGATTCCCACCGGCCTCACCATCGACTACATCACCTGCCCGGTGCCGGTGTGCACCGAGGTCGGCAAGGGCGTGCAGGCGGGTGCAGACGCGCTGGACTGGAGTGTCCGTGTAATCGCGAACGACGCGACGCCCGCCGGCTACCAGCAGGCGTGGAAGCAGATCGCACAAGATCCGAGCGACGGCGTCGTCAACGCCGGACCGGTCCTGCCGTACTCGGCGGTCGCGGCGGAGATGGAACAGGCTGGGGTGCCGGTCGTCTCGTCGACCTCGCCCGACCCGATCGGAGGCCTCCTGCTGGCGGTCGTGGCATCGAGCGACGAAATCAAGGTGCAGGGACAGGCGCAGGGCGACTGGGTCGTGCAGGACGCCGAAGAGCCGGTGCACTCCGTCTACGTCTACGACCCGTCAATCCCCGCGCTCGCATCGGCGTGGCCCGGCTATGAAGAGGCTATACAGAAGAACTGCCCTGCCTGCACGACAGACGTATTGGAGGTGAGCGCAGCGCAGATAGGCCCGGCGCTCGCGCAGCAGGTCGTCAGCTACCTGCAGGCCCACCCGGACGTGCGGTATGTCTCCTTCGGTCTGGGGGACCTCGCCACCGGCGTCCCCGCGGCCGTGAAAGCCTCTGGGCTGGACAAGCAGGTCTCCCTAACCGTCCGTGCGGCGACACCCGCGAACCTTGAGGACGTCAAGAAGGGCGGGATCGCCGCGGGCTTTACGGGTGAACTGTATGAATCGGGATGGCGAGCGGTCGACGCTCTGGCTCGTACCTTCGCGGGCGCTTCATTGGACGACCCATACCCCCTCGGTCTCACGCGCCTCTTCACACCCGAAAAGCTGCCGGAGGACATCTCCATCTCATACAGCGTTCCCGGCTACAAGGAGGTCTTCGAGGAGGCGTGGGGGCTCCGGTGACCACTCCGCGTCTCAGCATGATGGGAGTGTCGAAGACCTTCCCGGGCCAAGTGGCACTGGATGCGGCGTCACTGACTGTGGCGCCAGGGGAGGTTCACGCACTGCTCGGCCAGAACGGCTCGGGCAAGTCCACGCTGATCAAAATCCTTGCGGGGTACCATCAGCCCGACCCCGGGGCTGTCGCCGCGCGAGACGGCGTCGAGTTCCACCTCGGAAGTGCTGCGGCCGCGCACGCCGCCGGCATCCGGTTCATTCATCAGGACCTCGGGCTCATTCCCGAGCTCAGCGTGACCGACAATCTCGCGTTGGGCGGTCGGTACCGCGGGTGGGGGTGGGTTGACGACCGCCGTGAGACGGCCGCCGCACAGGGCCTGCTGGATCAGTGGGGTGTCGAGATCGATGCGTCGGCTCTGCTGGGCTCGCTCGGGCAGGCCGATCGCACCATGGTGGCAATCGTACGAGCAGTGCGGGACGGTCTTGAGCGCGCAGGAATTCTTGTTCTCGATGAGCCGAGCGCCACGCTGCCCCCGCACGAGTTCGAACATCTCTCCCGCCTCGTGCGAGACGTGCGCGATCGCGGTGGCTCGGTGGTGTACGTCACCCACCGACTCGGCGAGGTGTTCCAGCTCGCCGACACGGTGACGGTGCTGCGCGACGGCCGGGTGATCGGCTCGCGACCGGTCGCCGGCATGGACCACGACGACCTGGTGACAATGATCATCGGCCGCACCCTAGAGAACGTCCATTCCGTGCCCGCGGAGCCGGGCGACGGTGCCATGCTGATGGCCGAGGAGATCAGCGGCGACGCCGTTACGTCACTCACCCTCCAGCTCCGAGAGCGCGAAGTGGTCGGGATCGCCGGGCTCACCGGGTCGGGGCGCGAATCGGTCGCGGACCTGATCTTCGGGACGCGGGAACGCCTCTCGGGCACGGTGCGTGTGGAGGGTCGAGACGTGCGAGCCGGGCGTCCCGCCGAATCCATCGCGCACGGAATGGCGTTGTTGCCCGCCGACCGGAAAGCGGTGGGGTCCATTCCCGCTCTCACCGTCCGCGAGAACGTGACGCTCCCGGCCATCCCCGCTCGTCGCGGCGGCTGGCTGAGCATCCGCGCCGAACGCCGCGACGTGCGGGAGTGGCTCGACCGCCTGTCGGTCGTGCCGCGCGATCCCGAGCGCGCCCTCGCGAATCTCAGCGGGGGCAATCAGCAGCGCGCGCTCATCACGCGCTGGCTGCGCTGCGAATCGAAGGTATTCCTCATGGACGAGCCCACCCAGGGCGTGGACATCGGGGCGAAGGTCGAAATCTATCGTGCGATCCGGGACGCCGCCAGCGGTGGCGCCGGCATCCTCGTCGTATCCACCGACAACGACGAGCTCGTCGCGATCTGCGACCGCGTGATCGTGATGCGTGACGGCGAGACCGCCGCCACGCTGAGCGGCGGCCACCTCACCTCCGAAGCCATCCTTGAACTCAGCATGGACCGCACCGACCTGAAGGACACCGGATCATGAGCAACCTCAGTACCCGCCTGGGTCTATCCCGATACAGCGGGCTCTACGTCCTCGCCATCTTCGTCATCGTCTACTCGATCTGGCTGCCCAGGACGTTCCCCACCATCATTACTGCCCAGAACATCGCGGCGAACCTGGCTATCACTGGGGTTGCCGCGCTCGGACTGGTGTGCGCGCTCGCGGTCGGCGCCTTCGACCTCTCGATCGCGAACGTCCTGGGGTTGAGCTCGACCATGGCGGCCGCCCTCGTCGTGCGGCTGCAGACGCCGACTGCTCTTGCGATCGTGGTCGTGCTCGCACTGGGTGTGGCGGTGGGCTTGATCAATGCGCTGCTTGTCGTGAAGTTGCACATCCCGAGCGTCGTTGCCACGCTCGGGATGAGCTCCGTGCTCCTGGCCCTTGACCGGTTCATCACCGAGGGTCAGTTCATCACGCCACTCCCCGCGTCGTTCACGGCGCTCACTTCGGAGTCACTGTTCGGCATCCCCACGCCCTTCGTCGTCCTTCTCGTCGTCGCGCTGCTGACGTGGTACCTGCTGGAGCACACTGCGCTTGGCCGGCGGATGATCGCGACGGGGGCCGGCGCCGACGCCGCGCGTCTGGCGGGAACCAACACTGGGCAGGCCGTGTTCGCCGGGCTGCTGATGTCGAGTTTTCTCGGCAGTCTCGCGGGCGTGATGTTGGTGTCCACCATCGGCTCCGCGGCGCCGAACTCCGGCCCGGCGTACCTGCTTCCCCTCTTCGCCGCGGTGTACCTCGGCTCAACACAGATCAAACCCGGGCGATTCAACGTGTGGGGAACGGTCGTGGCGCTCGTCGTCCTCGCAACCGGCGTGAAAGGTCTGCAGCTGGCCGGTGGGCAGATGTGGGTCGCAGATCTCTTCAACGGTGTTGCGCTCATCCTTGCCGTCGGTGTCGCCATCGCAGCCCAGCGACGTCGCGGAACGCGTGTCAAGCCGCCCGCGGTGCCGCGCGCGAAGGGCCGTGGCACGGCCAACCCCGATTCCGCGCTTCGCTCGGCGGTGGTGTCGTGAACGCTTCGTCCGCGACGGCCGCACCACCGCTCGGCGCGCACATCGAGCGCCTCGACGACGTGCTCGCGGCGACCGTCGCGTCCCAAGACGCTCCCTTCGTGGTCGCGGCAGTCGCCGACACTGGCGGACTGCGATGGTCTGGGACGGCCGGTCAGGACGGGACCGGGGAGGACGTCCGACTCGACGCGGTCTTCCGCATTTACTCGCAGACCAAGGCGATAGGTGCGACGGCGCTGCTCATCCTGGTGGATCGAGGGCTCGTGTCGCTGGACACGCCGGTCGCACAGCTCCTGCCGGACTTCGCGGGCGTGCACCTCCTGGACTCGATCGGGTTGAGCGGCCCGGTGCTGCGGGCACCCCGCACCGAGTGCACCGTGCGTCACCTGCTCACGCACACTTCCGGACTGGCCTACGAAGGTCTCGACGCACGGATGACCGCCTATCGTGGGGCCACCGGCGACCCCGTGACCGGGATACTGTCTCTGCAGACGCTCCTGAGCTACCCGTTTGTCTTCGAACCGGGAAGCGCATTTGCATACGGAGTAGGCGTGGACTGGGTCGGCCAGCTCGTGGAGCGACTGGACGGACGCAGGATCGACCGTTTCTGCGCGGAGGAGATTTTCGATCCGCTTGGGATGACCGACACCGTGTTCGAGCCCAGTGACCGACCTGGCCGTATCCCCGCCGTGCGGCAGCGTACGCCTTCCGGCGGCTTCCGCGTCGTCGATGTCGCTCCGCCGGAGCATCCGGCGATCTACGGTCTCGGCACCTGTCTCTACGGCACTGCCCTGGACTACCTCCGGTTCCTCCGAATGGTGCTGGGCGGCGGCGAGTTGGATGGCCGTCGGATACTCAGTGACGCAGCGGTGGAGCTACTCAGGACCGATCAGATGCCGGCCGGACTGAGCGTGAGCCCGATCACGTCCGACGACCACAGCTGGTCGTGCGACATCCACCCGTTTCCAGAAGTACGCAAGACATGGACCGCGGGATTTCTGCGCGTTGAGGCGGACGTTCCGGGCATGCGTTCCGCCGGGACGTTGTCATGGGGAGGAATCCTCAACACCCACTACTGGGTCGATCCCGCTAACAATGTGGCTGCGGTCTTCATGACGCAGGCATTGCCCTTCGTGGAGCCCCGCTTCATGGATCGATATGCACAGTTCGAACGCGCTGTGTATCGGGATCTCGTCGCTGATGGAGAAGAGGACGAACGATGAGCGAATCTACCTTTCGGCTCAACAGTGAGGTCTTGGCGGCCATGGGAGACGGCAGCAGCAGCGGCGACGCAACCGCGGAAGAGACGAACTGGCGAACGCTCCGCGCGCAGATCGAGGGCTTCTACGGCGAGGTCTCGACCTTCATTCCTGCGCACCCGGAGGTGCGCACGGAAGTATTCTCCACTCAGGCTGCGGACGGCACCGAGATCGCCCTGCACTGGTTCACCAGCGCGGAGGCGGACGGCGCCGCGGTCATTCATGCGCACGGGGGAGGCCGCATCGCCGGGCGCGTTGAGTTGTTCGCGCCCTATCTCGTGGACTACGTCGCGCGCTCAGGGGTGTCGTTCCTCTCGATCGAGTATCGCCTCGCGCCCGAAGCCCAGGGGACGGTCCCCACCGAAGATGTCTACGCGGGCGTCCGGTGGATCGTCGACAACGCGGATCGCCTCGGCGTCGATCCGCGGCGATTGGCGGTCATGGGCGACAGTGCCGGCGGCGGACTGGCGGCGGGGGCCGCACTCCTGGCCCGCGACCGCGGTCTCGCGCTCGCCGGACAACTGCTCATCTATCCCATGCTTGATGACCGAGTCACAGCCGCCGACGCGGCGCTCGCGCCTTTCGCCGAGTGGGTGGTGTCGGCCGCCAATGTCGGATGGGACGCGCTGCTCGGAGACACCCGAGGGACAAGCGAGGTATCCGCCGTCGCGGCCCCTGCACGTGCCGCGGACCACGCCGGGTTCCCGCGGACGTATATTGAGGTCGGAGAGCTGGACATCTTCCGTGACCAGAGCGTCGAGTTCGCGGGAGCGCTATGGCGGGCGGGAGTAAGCACCGAACTCCACGTCCTCCCCGGTGGCACCCACGGTTACGACCACTGGGCACCCGATGGTGCCCTCGCCGAGCGGGCGCTAGCCGGGCGACTGGCGTTCCTGCGTTCCCTGTAGCCCTGTAGCCCTGTAGCCCTGTAGCCCTGTAGCCCGGGAGCCCGGCGCCTCTTCGCTGGGGCAGGTTCGTGCCCGGCCTTCGTTCAGGCCGGGGGACACGTTTGCGCTCGCTGATGTGCACTCCACCGCAATCCGGCACAAGCGCCGCACCGACGACCGCCACGTGGACGACGAGGTCATCACGACCGCCTAGGAAGGTAGTACTGCGTGACGTCGTGGTGGGTATAGACGTGCTCGCGGAACGACTCGATACGGGTCGGGCGCTCTTCCGGCGCGAAGGGACACTCCGACGAGGGCCTCGATCGACGCGCCCGGCGTCCCCTGCAAGATGCTGCGTGCTAGTCGGATACCAGCCTGTGCCACGCGATCGCAGATTGCTGCAGCATTCGCTTGACAGCAGCTTGGGTGGTAGCCAAGATGTACACTGCAGTAGAAATTACTCTCTAGTGTATAAAACGCATCGAGTCGGATACCGGTTCGCGACGCGCCCGATCTCACCGAATCTTTCTGTATCAAAGATGATCGAAAGGAAAGCCATGACAGATTCCCCTCACCCCCTGAGCCCGACCGCAACCCTCGCTCCGGCGCCGAGTCCTTCGACTTCCGAATCGGCGCGTGAAGCACGGCGGGTGATGCAGGCGAGTGTGGTCGGCACGACGATCGAATTTTACGATTTCACGCTCTATGGGTTTGCGGCCGTCCTTGTATTCGGCCCGCAGTTCTTTCCTGGCGCGGATCCCGTGGCCGGGCAGTTGGGCGCCTTGGCCACGTTCGCCGTCGGCTTCGTCATGCGCCCGCTGGGCGCCGTCATTGGTGGCCACATCGGAGATCGTCTCGGACGCAAGCGCGTGCTGATCGGAACCTTCCTGATCATGGGTCTCGTCACGGTCGCCATCGCCTTCATTCCGACGTACGCGGCGATCGGTATTCTCGCGCCGATCCTGCTGGCGCTGCTGAGAATGGTGCAGGGTCTCGCGGCGGGAGCAGAGTGGGGCGGAGCCGCGGTCATGGCAGTCGAGCACGCGCCCGCCAACAAACGCGGGCTGTACGGCATCGCTCCGGCGCTGGGCACCACGGGGGGCATCTTCCTCGCTGTCTCGGTAATGCTCCTCGTGTCGGTTCTCGGACCCACTACTTTCGTCGAATTCGGCTGGCGGATCGCGTTCGGCCTCAGCGCAGTGCTCGTCGTCTTCGGAGTCATCGCCCGGCGGCGTCTGACGGAGAGCCCGCTTTTCATCAAGGCAGTGGAACAGGAGCCGGCCCGCGTGCCGCTCGCCCGGCTCATCCGGCGTCATCCCGGCGCACTTCTGCGGGGCGTGCTGTATATTCTCGCGATCGCCGCGTTCGGCTCCACGGTGAGCCCGTACGCCGTCGGGTGGGCTGTCGGCACCCTGGGCTACTCGCAGGACACCATGCTGCTCGCCACCGCGATCGGCGCGGTCGTTGGACTGGCGCTCATGGTCTTGACCGGGCGATTCCTTGACGGTCGGCGCCGGGCGCGGACTGTCATCATCGTCATGGCACTCCTGGTGCCGGTGTCGATCGCGTTCTTCCCGATCCTGTCCATCGGCGGGGTGGGCGCGGCGATCCTGGGACTCGTCGTGGGGTACGGTGCGGCCGCGGCCTGTCAGTCCACGGCCGGGTCCGTACTGACGGAGATGTTCCCAACCGACGTCGCCCTCACCGGCGTGTCGACCGCGTATGCGCTCGCCTACTGCATCGCGGGATTCCTGCCGTTGGCTGCAGCTGCGTTCGTTGCGGCAACTGGTTCGATTCTTCCGGTCGTCGTCATCAACGTCGTCATCTCGCTGACATCACTGACCGTCGCCATCACGCACTTCCGTCGCAAGCGGCTCGCCGGCGTCGTCGCCGCACCGTGAGACCGAATCAGCCCACGCGGAACGGCAGATGGGAAGGATGAAAAACATGGCGCTCAGAGACCGTTTCGGCACCGACGTCCTGCTTACGGGATGGGGTCACTCCCGATTCGGAAAGCTGGAGGAGGAGACGCTCGAATCGCTCATCGTGCAGGTTTCTCGCGACGCGATCGCCTCCAGCGGACTGCAGCCGGCGGACATCGACGAGATCTACCTGGGGCAGTTCAATTCGGGCCTCGTCCCGCTCGCCTTCGCCTCGTCGTTGGCTCTCCAGACCTCGGACGACCTGGCGGGCATACCCGCCACTCGTGTCGAGAACGCATGCGCCTCGGGTTCCGCGGCGCTGCAGCAGGGCGTCAAGTCGCTGCTTGCGGGCACGGCACGAACCGTGCTCGTGATCGGGGCCGAGAAAATGACGCACGCTCCGGCCGCGGCGGTGGGGGCCGCGTTGCTCGGCGGCGACTACGAGATGGCAGGGAAGGAGTCTGCGACGGGATTCACGGGGTTGTTCGCCGAGACGGCGCTGCAGTACGAGCGGCGCTACGAACTCTCCGCGTCCGACGTGCTCGGGTCGATCGCGTCAAAGAATCATCACAACGGCACCGCCAACCCATACGCCCAGCTGCGCAAAGAACTGAGTGTAGATTTCTGCCGGACTGTGTCGGACAAGAATCCGATGGTGGCCTCACCGCTTCGACGCACCGACTGTTCACCCGTTTCCGACGGAGCCGCCGCTGTCGTCCTATCGGTCGCGAGGTCTTCCGCGGCGGCGGTCACGCCGGTTCGCCTCACCGGATTCAGTCAGGCAAACGACTTCCTGCCGGCATCCAAGCGTGATCCTGTGGCTTTTCAGGGGAGTACGCGCGCGTGGCAGCAGGCGATGGCGATGGCGGACGCGCAGCTCGTGGACCTCGACCTCGTCGAGGTCCACGACTGCTTCACCATCGCGGAGTTGATCATGTACGAGGTCATCGGGCTTGCCGATCGTGGTGATGGATCGCGCGCGATCGAAGAGGGCTGGGTATATCGCGACGGGAAGCTGCCTGTCAATCTCTCGGGCGGGCTGAAGTCGAAGGGTCACCCCGTCGGGGCTACGGGCGTCTCGCAGCACGTGATGGCCGCTATGCAACTGAGCGGCACGGCGGGCGCGATGCAGCTCGACGGTGCGCGCCGGGCGGCCGTGCACAACATGGGCGGGCTGGCGGTCGCGAACTACGTCAGCGTGCTCGAAGCGGTCTGAGGTGCGCGCATGATGGCCGTGCAGATCCACGCGCCCACCGGTATCGAGGCGATCCGCGTGGTACAGGTCCCCGACCCAGTCCCTGCCCGAGACGGGGTGCTGGTCGCCGTCGAGGCCGCCACGATCAACCCCGTCGACCTGCTGGTCGTTTCGGGCGGAGCCATCGACAGGATGCCGGCCGGCCGACCTTGGACCCCCGGCTGGGACCTCGCCGGCATCGTCACCGCGGTCGGAGACGATGTGGACCCTGCTCTGGAAGGACAGCGGGTTCTGGGGTTCTCCCAGTGGTTCCGCTCCGGGCAGGGAACCCAAGCCTCCCGCGTCGCGCTGCCCGCCGATGCGATCGCTTTGTCGTCGGGAGCCCACGAACCGGCCGAGCTGACCACTTTCGGACTCAACGGACTCACTGCTTTGCAGGCACTCGACGCCGCCGACCTACCGAGTGGCAGTGCGCTTCTGGTGACAGGTGCGACCGGAGCCGTGGGCGCATTCGTCACACAGCTGGCCGAGCATCGCGGCATCGAGGTCGTCACGGTTGGACGCGCCACTGATCACGCGGCGTTCCGCGCGATCCGCGCTGACGCAGTCGTCAACTGTGCTCCGGTTAACCAAACCGTTCTCGACGGCGTGCGAGACGGCGGCACGGCGATATCAGTGACGCGTCCGTTTACGGCAGTGCGCGGCATCCGATCAGAGCGCATCGGCGTGCGCCACGACCCCAGCGGGCTTCGCGCGGTGACCGGGCTAGCTGAACTCGGAATCCTTCGTTCCCATGTGCGCCGCACATTCCCGGCACGTCAGGCGGCTGACGCATATCGAGACCTCCAGCAGAGCGCCTCACGCGGTCGAGTGGTCCTCACGTTCTGATCCTTCTGCCGATCCGTCCGTGCGACGCCAGGCGATCGTCCCCGTCGTATCCGTTCCCGCATACTGCGAGGGCCCCCAGATTGGAGAGCGGTCTTTGTCGACCAGGACCGCGCGCACGCCTTCGAGGAAGTCATGGCTGCGGACGACGTGTCGAGCAGCTGCACGCTCGGCCACGAGACACTCCTTCAGCGAGCGCTGCCTGCCCCACACCAGCAGGTCGAAGGTGAGCTCTAGACTCTGCGGCGACGCGCTCCCGAGGGCCGCACGTGTTGCGCTGGCCCATTCGCCGCTCTCCTCGTCGAGTTGGCGCATGATCGCGTCGATGCTCGGGAGGGTGAACACGCGGTCGATGACGGCGCGTTGCGTGGCGATGTCGGCTCCTGCAGTCGGGACCGTCGCGAAATCGCGAAGGACGCCGTCGATGGGTCCCTGATCGCGCGTGAGAGCTGCCACGAGCGCGTCCAGCCGGTCGGAGGTGACATGGTGGGTTGCAAGTCCTGAAGCGATGGCCTCGGCCGGGCCGAGACGCGCACCCGTAAGCGCGAGGTAGGTGCCGATGCCGCCGGGAAGGCGTGGCAGAAAGTACGACGCGCCGACGTCGGGGAAGAATCCAATCGCGGTTTCGGGCATGGCCAGCAGTGCACGCTCAGTCACTACGCGGACGGGACCGTGCACGGATATACCGAGTCCGCCGCCCATGCAGACCCCGTCCACGAGTGCGACGACCGGCACCGGATAACCTGACATCATCGCGTTCAATCGGTATTCCGAAGCGAAGAAGTCGTCGCTGTCCTCGAGTCGGTCCTCCACGGTGTTCTGACGGATCCGTCGGATGTCACCGCCCGCGCAGAACATCGCTGGTGTGCTGCTTTCAACGGTTATCGCGCGAAGGGACCCACCCCGCCAGCCGTCGAGAAGGCCGGTCATGCGCCTCACCATGCCCAGATCGAGCGCGTTCAGCGCCCGCGGGCGGTCGAGGAAAATGCGGCCGACCGAGCCGTCGATCATGGCGCGGATTCCATCAACGTTTTCGGCGTGCGGACCGATCACCGGTAAATCTCTCGATACACGGCTGCGACGTCGTCCGCCGACGGGATGCGTGGATTGTTCGATGGCGAACCGGAGGCGAGCGCCTGTTCGACCATGACGGGGATTTTGCTCTCCCATGCATCGTTGGCGATGCCAAACGCCTCCGGCGTCGGAACGGCCAGGTCACGGGAGAGAGACACCAGTTCGTCGACGAACCGCTCAGCGGCAAGTAGGTCGTCATCGGTGTCAGACGCACATCCCCAAGCGCGGGCGCAGTCCGCGTACCTCGATGGCGCGGCGGGCACCGAGAAGCGTGTCACCGCGGGAAACAGCATCGCGTTCGACATCCCGTGGGCGATGTGAAAGTGCGCTCCGATCGGGCGGCTCATCCCGTGCACCAGCGCGACGCTGGAGTTCGAGAACGCGATCCCCGCCTGCGTCGCGGCAATCATCATTCCCTCCCTCGCTACGCGGTCTGTGCCATCGGCATAGGCCGTGCGCAGATGGCGACCGATCATCGCGATCGCCGTCATGCAGAGTCCATCGGTGAAGATGTTTGCTTTCCGGCTGACGTACGCTTCCACCGCATGTGTGAGCGCGTCGATTCCCGTGTCAGCCGTCAGCCGTGCCGGCATCGACATGGTGAGTTCGAAGTCGACAATCGTCGCGGCAGGCAGGAATGCCGCGCCGGTGCACAGCATCTTCTCGTCGGTCGCCGAATCCGTGATGATCGTGTACTGGGTCGATTCGGAGCCGCTGCCGGCGGTCGTGGGAATGCCAACGACCGGCAGGGCCGGTCCAGCGTTTTGTCGCGGCGCCTTGTAATGCTTCATCTCACCACCCTGCACGGAGAGGAGCGCGAGCGCCTTAGCCGTATCCAGCGGGCTTCCTCCGCCGAAGCCGATCAGCAGGTCGGCATTGTGATCCGCGACGGCCGACAGACCCGAGACGAGCGAATCGGTCGTCGGATCCGGCACAGTGTCTGCCCAGACGGCCGGCTCTAGACCGGCTCGCGAGAGTTCGTCGAGCAATGCCGATGCAGCGCCGGTGCCCATGAGGAATCGGTCGGTCACCAGCAAGGGCCGCGAGGCTCCGAGATCTCCGATGACCTCGGCCACCTCGGAGCTCGAGCCGCCCCCGATACGCATCACGCGCGGTAAGGCGATGATCGCGGTCATGCGCTCGATCCTTCGCGTTCGCTGTAGAGCGTGTGTTGCAGCATACGATGGCTGATCACGTCGCTGATTCCGGCATATCGGGGGCCGGCAACCCTCCCAAGGGGCTCAAGTGTGGCCGTGTCGATCTTCCCGTCTACGAGAAGGCCCGCCTTGACGTGGATATGACGCACCTCACCGACGATGAGTTCCGTCTTTGTCCTGCCGAACTCGATCGCCTGCACAAATTCGCACTCCATAGAGATCGACGCACCGTCCAGCCTAGGTACGTCGACACTGTGGCTCGGGAGCGTGCCGAGTCCGAGTTCCTCAACTTCGCTGATGGCTTCGGGGAGCTCTTGCGAGCTTTGATGCACCAGATCGGATTGCGACAAATGGGGTGAGTTCACGACGAACTGCCCCGACCGTTTGATGTTTCGAGCAGTATCTTTCAGGCTGGCGCCTTTGCGGCCGATGGACACTCCGATCAGCGGAGGGTCGTTGGCCAGGATGACGAACGCGCTGAACGGCGCGAGGTTGACACTGCCGTCGACGTTTCTTGTGGTGATCCATGCAATCGGGCGTGGCACGACGATGCCAGTAAGCAATCGGTATGCGTCGCGCTCGCTCAACCCTGCGGTCGCGATGCTGTCGTATTCGGTCACAAGAGACCCTGCGCTTCCGTGGAGATGTGGAACGGGGCCGCCGTCAGTCGGCGGACCTCATGGATGTTGACGCCCGGTGCCACAGCTGTGAGCATGAGGCCTTCCGGCCGGACGGTGAAGTCCGCGCGATCAGTGATGATGCGGTCGACGACACCGAGTCCCGTGAGGGGGAGGCTGCACGTCGAAACGATTTTCGGTGACCCGTCCTTGGCGACGTGATCCGTCAGCACCAGAAGGCGACGAGCGCCAGCGACGAGGTCCATGGCGCCTCCCATCCCTTTGACGAGCTTGCCGGGGATTGTCCAGTTGGCCAGGTCGCCGCTCGCCGACACCTGCATCGCCCCGAGGATGGCGACGTCGATATGCCCGCCCCGGATCATCCCGAACGAGGCGGCCGAATCGAAGTAGCTCGCGCCGGGGACCGCGGTTATGGTCTGCTTGCCGGCGTTGATCAGGTCGGCGTCCTCCTCGCCCTCCCAGGGGAACGGGCCCATGCCCAGAAGCCCGTTCTCACTATGCAGCGTGACAGTGATGTTCTTTGGCACGTGGTCGACGACAAGCGTCGGAATGCCGATCCCCAAGTTGACATACGCGCCGTCGAACAGCTCCTGCGCCGCCCGCTCGGCCATTTCGTGACGCGTCCACATATCAGTCGCCCCTGCCCGCACGGGGACGCGTGCGCACGGTCAGCTGTTCGATCTCCGGTGCTCGGAGGGGCGCCTCTACCACGTGGTCCACGAATATCCCGGGCGTTCCCACGGCATCCGGATCAATGAATTCGCTCTCCGCCCGGTCGACCTCTGCGAAGGTGACTCGACCGGCCGTCGCAACGAGAGGATTGAAGTTGCGCGCCGTCTTCCGGTAGGCGAGATTGCCCGCTGCGTCGCCGCGATGCGCCTTGACGAGGGCCACGTCGGCGACGATCCCGCGCTCGAGGAGGTAGGTCTCGCCGTCGAACTGCGCGTGCGGCTTCCCTTCCGCGATGACCGTCCCGACACCGGTCCGCGTGTAAAACCCCGCGATGCCCGCCCCCCCGGCGCGAAGCCTCTCGGCCAGCGTGCCCTGGGGAACGAACTCGATATCCAGGTCGCCATCGAGGTACAGCTTGGCCACGGTCTTGTTCTCGCCGACGTACGAAGCGACCATTCTGGCAATCTGCCCGCTCTCCACCAGGAGGCCGAGACCTTTGCCATCCGTCCCGACGTTGTTCGCCACGACGGTCAGTCCGCCCACGCCCAGGTCGTGGATCATCTCAAGCAGTCCGAACGGACTGCCACTCAGCCCGAATCCGCCGATTGCAAGGGTTGCCCCCTCGGGAACAGCCTCGGCCAACTGCTCGCGCACAGACCCTCGGATCTTGCTCAGTTGTCGGTCCGGAAACCCGCTGGTCATCTTCACACCCGGGTGTGGACCGGCGAACCGGTCCAAGTGATGAGATCGGTGAAGGCGGTGGCCCGGTCGGCGCGTTGACCGTCGGCCTCGGCGTACGCGCTGTGCACATTGAGTATGAATCGTTCCGAATCGAGCAAGGAGCCGAACTCACCGAGGTCAGTGCTGCGCGCGACCTCAACCGGGGTCAGGTCGTTGCGAAGACCGCGGTGTGCTGCGGTCAGCACAAAGTCGTAGTAGCGCCGGTGATCTGCGAGCACACCATCGATCGCGGAGCGCTCGACAACCTCTCCGTGTCCGGGCACGATCACCTCGGCGTCGAACCCTGCGATCCAATCCAGCGCGCGGATCGCCCCGGCTGGTGACCCGGCCAGGAGCATCGGGGTGTGCCCCGGGAATAGGAGGTCTCCGACGAAGAGTACGCGGACATCCGGAACCCATGCCGCGAGGTCACCCGCGGTGTGCGCGACGTAGCCCGGATGATGCAGTTCCACTGCGCGACTTCCCAGATGTACCGCCCCCTGGGAATGGATTGTGACATCGGGCAGCCGTTTGCTCAGATCGCTCAACTCTGGTTTGGGCGTCCAGAACGGCGGAAAGTCTTCAAGGCTGCGTTCGGCGACGAGTCCCTCTCGCATGAGCGTGTGACCGATCAGGGACGTATCAGTGGGCAGGAGAGAGTTGCCGAAAGTGTGGTCGCCATGATGGTGCGTATTCAGCGCGTATCGCAGGGGCAGACCTGCACTGACCCCCACAGCAGAACTGAGGAGATCCTTCGTGCGTTGCGCGGTTGTGCAGGTGTCGATGAGGATCCCGGCCGCATCGCCGAGCACGAGGCCAGCGTTGTTGATCCACCAGGTGCCATCGTCTTGGATGAACGCGTAAACGCCCTCCGCGACCTCGAAGAACCTGCTGGGCGCAAGGCCGTCGCGTTGTGTCTCGGCCGTATTCGCAGTACTCATTGGTGACCTTCCGATGTCGAGACGGCGTCCGCCATCTGGGGGGTGGTGTTCGTTTCGCTCTGTTCGTCCGAGATGGTTCCGCCGTGCATTTGGATATCGGCACGCCGGACGTTTGGCTGGCCAGGTTCGCTGACGACAACGCGTGCACGGGCGTCGATGCGCGCGGCGTGCGGTGTGTGGCTCATTCGCGTCGCCAGTTCGCAACGGGGGCCCCGGCAGTGATCGCGCTCGCGATCTCACCCAGGGGACCGGCGGTCAATCGCACCTCATCGCCGGGCGTAAGCCAGCCGCGGAAGTCCGGATTCGCGGCCTGCTCCAGTAGGCAGCCGGTGGGTACCGTCCCGACTGCGATGATGTCCCCGGCCACCAGATCTGCCCCCATCGACGCGTAGGCGATGATCTCCTCGAATGTCCAGTCCATTCCGCGGTAGCGGGCCCGTGGATCAGTGACCAAGTCACCATTCACGCTCGCACTGACGGGAATGTCGAGGCCATCGGGAACGCGGATTGCGTCGGCCGCGGTCGCCGAGAGGATCCAGGGACCGAGCGAGGTCGCCGAATCCTTGCCCTTGCCCAGACCGATCTGCATCTGACGCTCCTCGGCCTGCAGGTCGCGCGCGCTCCAGTCGCAGAACATCACATACCCCGCGATGGACTGGCCCGCCTCCAAGGCAGTCATGTCGCGGCCGCCTGTTCCGATCACAGCCGCGATCTCGAGCTCGAAATCGAATGCCTCGCTTCCCGCGGGGATGGCGATGTTGTCGGTGGCGGAGCGCAGCGACTGAGGGTTCGCGAAATAGAACCCCGGGCGCTCGCGCCAAACCGGCAGGAGCGGCGCCAGGTCGCCGCGGCTCGCGCGCGTGTTTCGGATGTGCTGAAAGAAGCCGACGCAGTCTCGCAGGCTGGCGGGGGAGGGCGCAGGCGCGAGAAGCCGCCAGCGCTCGGCCCAGCGATCGGAGGAGACCTTCTCGCCGATGTGCTCGGTGCCCTCACCGCCCATGAGAAGAGCGAGCGCGGCGGCGAAGTCGATCTCGGCGCCGAGCACGGTCAGATCATCGCCCACGTTCAGCATCCCGAATCGGGTCTTGCCGTCGGCGACACCGGGCGAGCATTCCTCTACGCGAACCAACCTCATTGTCTGGACCTTCTCTTCTTCATCGAAGCTAGTATTTGCACTACAGTGTAAATACTATCGTAGGCATCGATGCTGTCA
The DNA here is from genome assembly GCF_039534975.1 of Microbacterium terregens. Taxonomy (NCBI): domain Bacteria; kingdom Bacillati; phylum Actinomycetota; class Actinomycetes; order Micrococcales; family Microbacteriaceae; genus Microbacterium; species Microbacterium terregens. The sequence goes on along the minus strand of NZ_BAAAWH010000001.1, from coordinate 2,923,792 downwards.
AGTGTTCTGGGGGAAGCCGAGGTTGATTCCACCGTGGGTGGCGGGGTCGAGCCAGCGGCTGGTGATGGCCTTCTCGCGGGTGAAGAAGTCGAACCCGTGCACGCCGTATGCCTTCGCGTCGCCGAACAGGGAGGCCTTCCAGCCGCCGAACGAGTGGTACGCGACAGGGACGGGGATCGGCACGTTGATGCCGATCATGCCGACCTCTACCTCGTTCTGGAAGCGGCGTGCGGCGCGGCCGTCGTTGGTGAAGATCGCGGTGCCGTTGCCGAACTGCCCGGAGTTGATCAGGTCCAGACCCTCGTCGTACGAGCCGACGCGCACGACCGAGAGGACCGGTCCGAAGATCTCCTCCGTGTAGGCGCGGGAGGTCGTGGGCATCTCGTCGATGAGGGTCGGCCCAAAGAAGAAGCCGTCCTCGAGGCCGTCTACCTGGAAGCCGCGGCCGTCGACCACGATCTTCGCCCCGTCGGCCTCTGCGATGTCGACGTAGGAGGACACCTTGTCGCGGTGCACGTGGGTGATGAGCGGCCCCATATCGGGCTCGACACCGTCGATGCCGGCACCGTCGCCAACCTGAAGGCGGGCGATGCGCTCCGTGATCTTGGCGATGAGCTCGTCCGCCACGGGCTCGACGGCGAGGACGACCGATATCGCCATGCACCGTTCGCCGGCCGCGCCGTAGCCGGCGTTGACGGCCTGGTCGGCCACGATGTCCAGGTCCGCGTCGGGCAGGACCAGCATGTGGTTCTTCGCGCCGCCGAGCGCCTGCACGCGTTTGCCGTTCTTCGTGGCGGTCTCGTAGATGTACTGCGCGATCGGGGTCGATCCGACGAACGAGATCGATTTGACCGCGGGGGAGTCAAGCAGGCCGTCCACGGCCTGCTTGTCGCCCTGCAGTACGGTGAACACGCCGTCTGGGAGCCCGGCCTCCTGGAGCAGACGGGCGATCCAAAGCGCCGCGGAGGGGTCCTTCTCGGAGGGCTTCAGGATCACCGCGTTCCCGGCGGCGATCGCGATGGGGAAGAACCACATCGGCACCATGACCGGGAAGTTGAACGGCGAGATGATGCCCACCACGCCGAGCGGCTGCTTCAGCGAGTACACGTCGATGCCGGTGGACACGTTCTCGGAGAAGGCGCCCTTGATGAGGTGTGGGAACCCGGTCGCGAGCTCGACGACCTCCTGGCCGCGGAGGATCTCACCCATCGCATCGGACAGCACCTTGCCGTGCTCGGCCGTGATGATCTGAGCCAGCTCCCCCTTGCGCGCGTTCAGCAACTCGCGGAACGCGAACATCACGCCCTGACGTTTGGCCATGGAGTAGCGGCTCCACACCCGGTAGCCGGCCTCCGCCGAGGCGATCGCCGCGGCGATCTCTTTCTGGTCGGCAAGAGCTACTTGCGCCGAGACTGCGCCCGTCGCCGGATTATAGACAGCGGCGGTGCGATCGCTGATCGACAAGCGTTCTGCGCCGTCGATCCAGTGCGACAGCACGGGAACGACAGCGGTCGTGGCGGCAGGTGCGTGTGCAGGAATGGTGGGGGCGGCGGTGGTCATAGGTCTCGGTCCTTTCCGAAAGTGTGGTGTCGGTCGCGAAGTTGCGGAGTCACCGGAGGGCGCCGCCCGCGGCGCGTTCGACGACCTCCGCGAAGTCGGCAGGCGAGCGGCCGAGGAGGGCCGTCAGTGCGGCGCGTGATCCGAGAAGACCATGCCGGCCGTACTCCTCGCACATGAGGGCGTACTCCTCGCGCTGCCGCTCGCTCCACGTCGAGGGGAGGGGGAGCGAGTGCGGAGCGACCTCGAAGATGTTGCGCTCTTCGCCGAACCCGCGGTTCATGATCGCGACCAGCTCGCGGAGGGTGTGCGCTTCGGTGCCGACGAGTTCGTATCCACCGTAGACGTGCCGGGCATCGCCCAACACGGCCGCGACGGCCGCTCCGACATCACAGACATCCACCACAGCGAAGCGCGCCTCGGGGTCGTAGGGCGCGTCGATCCGCCCGTCACCGGACCGAGCCCGGATGCGCAGCACCGTCTGCGCGTACATTGCAGGCTGGAGGACTGTCCAGTCGAGCCCCGAAGCGCGTACTGCGACCTCGGCTCGGGCTTTCCGCTCGTGGTGCGGCATGGTGGGCGTGTAGGCGTGCAGCACCGATTGATAAACGAACCGGCCCACTCCGGCAAGTCGGGCGGCTTCGAGCGTTGCCTCCACCCAGCGCGGCTCGGCCTCGAGGTATGACGGTGCGACGAAGAAGACCGCGTCCATTCCGTCAAGCGCGTGGGCCAAGCTGGGCGCGTCGTCGTAGTCGGCGACGACGACGTGGCTCGCTCCCGTCGCAAGCGCGGCATCCGTCCGTTCTGTGCGGTGCACGAGGGCCCTGACGGCGAAGCCCTCGTCCGCAAGGGCCGTGGAAACGGCGTCGCCCGTGATACCGCCCACTCCGCATACGAGCACGTGGTGCGGCGTCGTCGCTACTTCCGGCATGGTGACCTCCGCTTCGTGGAATCGCCAACGCGATGCCATCTCTAAATTACACCATAATGTAATTTATCGGAGCGACGACGTCACACCAGTCTTCTCAGCTCCAGCCGGATTGCGCGTGCAGTCCAGCCCAGATGACGTCGAGCATCCGGGCGTACGCGACCTTCAAGTCGAACGGGGGTTCTGACTCGGAGCCTTTGCACCACTCGTAGAGGATCCCGAAATAGCTGCTGTAGAGGACGGTGCCCATCTGGGCGACATCCACGGATGCTGCGATCTCTCCGCGTTCCTTGGCATCGGTGAGGAATCCCCGGAAGACGTCCAGCAGTTCGTGCGGATCGGTGTCGAAGGGGCCACCCTGCTCCCGCCAGCCTGCGGACATGCAGATCGTCAGCGCGCGTTGCTCGAGGTTGACCGCCGAGAGTTCGGCAAAGTAGTGCCGCAGGACCACTTCGATGCTGGCGTCCGACATTAGCTCCGGTGAGAGTGCTGACAGCACCTGTTCGCGTCGGCGCCGGCCCCATTCGTTGATGAAGTCGCGCTTGCGGGGGAAATGATTGAATGCGGTTTTGCGCACCATATGCGCGCGATCCGCAATTTCTTCCATCGATGTGCCGATGTAGCCGGACTGCATGAACAGCTCGCAGGCCGCATCGTAGAGCCGGTCGTGGGCTTCGTGCCAGCGTCGCTGACGATGCTCAGGCGCATCCGCCGGGAGTTCGGTCATGGTCTTCCCTTCCACGTGGCCGATATCAACCCTACTTCTACACTGCAGTAAAGAATCAGTGAATCCAGTGGTTTCCTTGTCGCGTGCGTGCCCGTTTATCGACGCCAGCGCTAGCTCGCGGGGATCGAAACTGCACGCAATATCTTCGTGAGCCGTAGAGACCCTCTATTGGCTATGGCGCCGAGGGAGCCGTCATGACAGCCGGCCCGTTCAGTGGCGGAGCATCCGCTCGTGCGCAGATCAGCCGAGCGCAACGGATGCGCGATCACCGGAACACGACGGTGGTGTTCCCGTCGCGCACCACCCGGTCCTCACAGTGCCACTGGACGGCCCGCGCGAGTACCTGGCGCTCGACGTTGGCGCCGTGACGGGCGAGGTCGGGAGCAGAGTCGGCATGCGTGACGCGCACCACGTCCTGCTCAATGATGGGGCCCTCGTCGAGGTCCTTGGTCACATAGTGTGCGGTCGCCCCGATCAACTTGACGCCACGCTCCTTCGCTCTGAGATAGGGGCCGGCGCCGATGAAGGCAGGGAGGAAGGAGTGGTGGATATTGATCACCGGTATGCCAAGGGCATGAAGGAAGTCGTCTGAGACGATCTGCATGTATCTGGCCAGCACAATGAGGTCTGCATTGCCTTGAAGTAGGCGCAGGTGCTCTGCCTCGGCAGCGGTCTTGTCGCCCATCACCGGAACGTGGAAGAAGGGGATGCCGAACTGTCGAGCATCGGCCGCGAGGTCGGAATGATTGGAGATGACCATGGCGATATCCACGTCGAGTTCGCCTCGTCGGTGACGCCACAGCAGCTCGAGCAGACAATGGTCCGACTTGGAGGCGAAAATCGCAAGCCGTTTGCGCTCGGACGTAGGCGTCAATGTCCAGGTCATCCCGAGCTCACCACCGAGCTTCTTCTCGAGAGCTGTCTCGAGGCGCGGACGCTCCGCACGGAGGTCCGCAATATCGGCGACCGTACGTTGGTAGAAGGTGCCACCGTCAGCGTCAGTGGAGTACTGGTCGAGGGACAGGATGTTCGCCCTGAAATCGAGCAGGATCGACGAAACTCCCGCCACGATTCCCGGACGGTCGGTCCCGTGCACTAGCAGCACGGCCCGATCGGGGTTCATCGCCGGGCCTCGAAGTCTCGGATCCATGCCGCAGTCGCGACGAGGCCTCCGAACGTGTAGAAGTGAAGTTTCACGGACCCGTGCTCCTCAGTGATCAGCCTTCCGGCGAGGGCGTTGATGAAGGTGTCGGGCCCTGCAGAGCCCATGAGATTGGTGAGGGAGAGCCCGTACTTCTTTGCAATTCCTGCGCTCGCAGCGACTCCGAATCGAGCGGCGAACGCGAGCAGCCTCCTGATTCCGGCCGGTCCGGGAACTCCGACCCGGATCTCCGATCGGATGCCCCTGGCACGGACTTTGTTGATCCACTCGATGACCGGGTCAACGTCGAAACCGAACTGGGTGATGATGGATCCGGTGGCCTCCCGTTCGTCCAACAGGGCGACTTTCTCGACGAGGCTGTGCCACAGCATGTCCTCGGAGATTTGAGGGTGCCCCTCCGGATATCCCGCGATGGAGACATCGCTCCCGCCACGGTGTTGGAAAGCGTCGGCCCGGAGCAGGGTGAACGCGTCCGCGAAGGGACCTTCAGGCTGCTCCGGGTCACCCCCGATCACGAAAAGATGTCGGCCAACGCCCTGGGTATCCAGAGCGCCGAGGAATCCCTCGATCTGGCGGGACGAGGCGAGGCGACGGGCTGCGATATGCGGCACCGGTACGAAGCCTGCGGCGGAGATTGCCGCCGCAGCCGCAAGCCTTTGTTCGACTGACTCATGCCCGAGGTACGTGATGTTGATGCGCGTGCCGTGAGGAATGAGCGACGCTGCATCACGGACCGCCGATGCGTCCTTCGCGGTGATCTCGAGGGAGAAATCTTCGAGCAGGAGAGCGGTGCCGTATTTCGCCATCGTCACGCCGGCGGACGGGTGGATACGGTCGCGCGCAGGGTCGTCTGGACGTGGGGGACCGTAAAGGAGTTCGAGGCCCCGCCATCCTCCTGACCCCAGACGACGGTCAACTCGGTGCCCTCGATCGCGGAGGCCTCGTCCACCATCGCCATGGACACGAAGCCCCCGATGTTCACGGTGTATACGAGATACATCGAGAGCCCGACGAGAGCTCCATGATTGTCGACGACTTTGTCGAAGTGGTAGTTGCGGTAGCCCATCGGTACGTCGATGATTCGGGGGCGCTGGGCTTCCGCACCGAAGAGGGAATCCCGCATCACGCGAAGGATGTCATCCTCGTCCCACCGCAACCAGACCTTTTTCCGCTTCGGTGCCGCCTCGAGTCGTTGCAGCGCCTCACGCCCGACGAACTCGTGGTCATACTTGATAAACCTCCCGTAGCCGAGAGCCCACGGTGTCGCGTAATAGTCGGCGATGTCATCGGAGATGAAGCTTCCCTGCATCGAGGGGCTGGCCTGGAGGTCCGTGGAAGGGAGCCACTCGCGGTACGGACGCATCGACTCGCCCGAGTAGATTGCCGACACGGGGCGCGCGATCCATCCGGATTCGGCTGCCGAGGTGGGGTAGGACCGGGCGCCACCGAGCCGGAGTCCGAATTCCTCCCCGGCAGCGACAAGCGCCTCCCAGACCGCGATGCCCCCGCCCGCAGGCCCATACAGCTCGAGGCCGCTGAACTCCATGCCGGGCACGCGGGACATTGAGTGGTTGAGCGCGTGCACGCTGTGCCCCGCGATCGTCAGGTCCCCGATCCGGAAGAACGGAATCGGATCGATCGGCCCGCCGGCTGCCTTCTCGATGATCCGCTGGGTCAGCGGGCCATTCATCTGGTACCGGAAGACCTGGCGATCGCTCAGTCGGGGGGATGCCGGGTCGACGGTCGCCGTCACCCGATAGCCACCCGTTTCAATCTGGTACATGAGCCACTTGGAGACATGCCCGTCGGCATTGCCGACAAGGTTGTACAGGTTGTCTTCTAACCCGAACAGGACCGCATCGCCGATGACCATCCCGTCTGGGTTGCACGCGACGTACTGCTTGGCGCGATTCTTGCCGAAGGTCGTGAAGCTATTGACGCCGAAATCGCTGAACAGTCGCTTGACGTCCGGTCCCTCGAAGTAGACGTCCATCATGATGTGCGACTGGTCGTAGAGGGTCGCGGAGTCGCGCCAGGCGCGTTGCTCGTCGGGCCACCCGGTGTACTCGGCCGGAAAGGGGAATGGCGTGCGAGAGAACGGCCGATTGCGTAACAGCAGGGCGGCGTTGCCCAGCTCGCGGAGCTTGTCTTCCATACTGCCTCGTTGCATCGGATGTGCTCCTGTCGCGCTTGAGTGGTGTGATCAGGGTCCGAACGTCGCGACCTTGTCGAAAAGTATACTCAAGTGTACTTTCGCGTCAAAACCCGTGATGATGGCTCCATGGATATGCGAGAAGAGACCGTCCGCGCTGACTCCGATGAATCGAGGACCGTTCTGGTGGTCGGCGCTTCGCGGGGGCTGGGGTACGCGATGACCGCTGAGTTTCTCGATCGCGGCTGGCGGGTGATCGCTACGGTGCGGGATCCCAGCGTTGGATCTCCGCTGAAGGAACTGGCGGACCGGGCGGACATGGCGCTCCGGGTTGAAGGATTGGACATCAACGACCCCGAGCAACTCGCGATCCTCCGCGAGACACTCGCCGACGAGCGCGTCGACATTCTCTTCGTCAACGCAGGGATCACCAATCACCGGCAGACGCCGATTGCCGAGGTGCCGACTGCGGACTACGTCGAGCTGATGGTGACAAATGCGCTCAGCCCCATGCGGGTCATCGAAATGCTCCAGCACCTTGTGCCCGAAGGGGGACTCCTCGGCGCCATGTCTTCGGGGATGGCCAGCATCACCAACAACACCAGGGGAAACGAGGAGCTCTACCGAGGGAGCAAGGCCGCGCTCAACATGTTCATGCGGAGCTTCGCCGTCCGGCAGGCAGGTAGTGGCCGCGCGATCGTACTGATGACACCGGGCTGGGTGCAGACTGCGCTTGGCGGAGCCGAAGCGCCGCTCACGGTTGACGAGAGCGTCCCCCTTGTCGTCGATGTGCTGGTCTCTCGATTGGGCCACTCGGATCTCGAGTTTCTTGACAACGAGGGGCGCGTGATCCCCTGGTAGTCGAACGGCTGACGACGCAGGTGCTTGGCGGGATCACCGCTCAACGGCGATCGCGACGGCGGTAGCCGGGGCATCGACAGGATGGTGGGCGACGGCGCTTCAGCCCACGTTCTGCCGCGAATCGGTCCGATCGGCGTGCGCACTCATCGCACTGCCGAGCGCGGCGACGATCGGGCGAGCCGGCTGATCGGCTTCTCGACGAGCCACCAGCTGAGCGTTGCGGCGACAACGGTGAGCAACGCTGCAACCAGCTCCGCAGCGGGGAAGGTTCCGCGCAGCCACAGTGTGATCGGGTAGTTCCAGAGGTAGGCGGCGTACGAGACGATGCCGAGCGCGACGAGCGGACGGACTGCCGGAAAGGGCACGGCATCCCCGTGTCGCCATGCGCGGCTGATGAACAGCGCGGTGACGATCGCGATGACCGGTGCGGCGATCAGGTAGGTCGCGGCGTGCCCTCGCAGGGGGATCACGCTCAAGGCCGCGAGAACCGCGCACCCGATCGGCGTGACGAATCCGGGAACCCGGATGCGATCCCGCAGGACCCGCGAGGCGGCGCCGATGACGAAGCAGATCGTCCAGGAGGTGTGGAAGGTGTACACGAGGTCCGGATACTCGCCGGCCCAGAGCAGGCTGAGCACGCAGAGTGCCAGGCTGATCGCGCCCGCACCGATCAGCAGAGGGCGGATCTTCCTCCATCGCCACGCCAGGAGCAGCAGCGCGGGCCACACCAAGTAGAACTGCTCCTCCATCGCCAGTGTCCACAGATGGAAGATCGCGTCGCTGCCGTGGTCGAAGGGCAGGTTCGCCGTCCAGGTCAACGCGACCAGAACCGTGCGCGGCAAGGTCTCCTTGTCTCCCAGCGGATCGAACACCAGCGTGACCAGCACGAAGCACGCCATCATCGTCACCAGAGCGGGCACCAGCCGCACCGCGCGGCGCCACGCGAAGCGTCGCAGCCTTATGCTTCCGCGCGCCGTCAGCTCGTCCAGCAGCACGCCGGTGATCAGGTGCCCGCTGAGCGCGAAGAACATGACGACACCGACGATGCCTGCCCCGCCGAACAGCTCCGGAAACGCGTGTCGCAGCATCACCAGCAACACGGCGACGCCTCGGAGCAGGTCGATGCCGGCGTTGCGTCCCGTGCTCACGCGGCCGTCATCGCGGCGCGGACGAGCTCGTCGAGCAGCTCCGGGTATGTGAGTCCGCGGGCCGCGAACATCCGCGGCACTTGCGATTGAGCGGTCATCCCCGGCATCGTGTTCACTTCGTTGAGAACGAGTCCGGCATCGGTCAGGAAGAAGTCGATCCGAGCGGCCCCCGCACATCCGAGAGCGTCGAAGATCGCCAGCGCTGCCTGCTCGAGCAGAGTCTGCTCGTCGGGTGTCAGCCTCGCCGGCACTCGGAAGTCGGCGGTGCCGTCGTACTTGCGTGCGGTGTCGAAGAGGCCGTCCGCAACGACGATCTCCAGCGGCGCGGAGACGATGCGACGCCCGTCGGCGCACGCCAGCACGGCGATGTCGATCTCGCGGCCAGAGATGTAGGACTCCACCAGGGCGCGATCGTCGAGCGCGAGAGCCGCTCCGATGGCGTCGGGAAGTCGATCCTGTCGGTCGACCCGCGTCACGCCATGACTGGACCCGGCCGCGACCGGCTTGACGACCACCGGCAGGGCGATGTCGGTGGGGATCGAGCGGGTGTGCGTGACGAGGAGGCCTGGCGCGGTGCGAACCCCGACCGCTTCGGCGACGAGCTTCGTGGTCCACTTGTCCATCCCGAGCGCTCCCGCGCGTACCCCCGACCCGACGTACGGGACGCCGGCAAGATCCAGGAGAGCGGCGAGCGTGCCGTCCTCCCCGCGCGGACCGTGCACCGCGGGGAAGACGACGGCGCAGCCCTGCAGGAGCGAGACCACCTCTCCCAGGCCCACGGCGGATCCGGCAGCATCCCACCAGACCCCGTCGCGACCGATGGTGAGGCAGAGGACCTCGTACCGCGACGGGTCCAGCGCGGCGGTGACGGATGCCGCGGACGCGACGGAGACGTCGTGTTCGCTGTTCGCGCCACCACCGATGACGGCGATCCGCAGTCGGCTCATCGGATTCCCCCGTAGCTGCGGCCGACGCGGGCGCCCAGCCCGGTCATGATCTCGTGCGGGAGCGTGCCGGCCCACCGGCTCCAGTCGGCGACCGTGGGCTCACCGTCGTCGCCGTTGCCGAACACGGTGATGCGATCCCCGAGGTGCACCGGCATGTCGCCGACGTCGATGACGATCTGGTCCATTGACACCGTCCCGGCGAGCGGGCGGCGGTGCCCGTGCAACGCCACCTCGGCGACGGCTCCGGCAATCCGGGGGATGCCGTCGGCGTATCCCAGTGGCACGAGCGCGAGCCGCGTCGCACGTTCCGCGGTCCACGCGTGCCCGTACCCGACTCCGCTTCCCCGCGGTACGTCACGGACGCCGATGACAGGCGCCGTCAACCGCAGTGCGGGCCGCAGGGCGGCCCCGATGCCGTAGAGACCTGCACCGATGCGGCTGAGGTCGAAGTGGGTCGAGGGGTGATGCAGGGTCGCCTCGGTCGCCGCCAGGTGCAGGGTGGTCGCACGCAGTCCCGCGCGGCGGAGTCTGCGCGCAGCATCGATGAAGCGCTCACGCCCGATGGAGGTGGAGGGGTGGTGGGGGCTGCCTGCCGAGGGAAGGTGCGACATGACACCGACGACGCTGACCTCGCCCGACTGCTCCGCGCGCCGGGCGGCGGACGCCAGAGCGTTCCATTCCTCGGGTGCCGCGCCATCGCGGTTCATGCCGGTGTCGATGTGCAGGTGAACCCGCGCGACGCCGCCGGTGCGGACCGCCGCCGTCGAGATCGCGGACAGGTGTGCGACGCTCGGCACGGCGAGGTCGATGTTCGATCGCAGCGCGTCGTCGAACGGCGCGTCCACGGGATTCAGCCAGCTCAGCACCGGGGCTGTGATGGCCGCGTCCCGCAGGTCCTGCGCCTCGGCGAGGGTCGCCACACCGAGGCTCGCTGCGCCGTTCGCCAGCGCGGTGTGTGCGACGGGGACGGCCCCGTGCCCGAACGCGTCGGCCTTGACGACGGCCATGATCTGCCCGGGGGTCAGGCTGGCGAGCGTGCGGACGTTCGAGCCGACCGCCCCGAGGTCGACCTCCAGGAGGGGAGTGGCACTCGTTCGCGCCAGCAATGAGGCACCGACGCTCATGCCGCGGCCCTCCGAGCGACCGGTGCGTAGATCGCGTGGTCGGCACCCGTCGCGTACGCCCAGTACCGGTCACCGTAACTCCAGTGCCACCACTCGGTCGGATAGTTCACGAGCCCCTGTGCCTCGAGCGCGGAAGCCAGCATTCCGCGGTTCACGCGCGCGTTCGCGCTGATGTTCGCGGCGTCGAACGCGCACGCGTTGCGGCTCTCTCCGGCGTCGCGTCGATGGGAGTCCCCATCCACAGCGGAGCGCCCGACGCGTCCGCGAGCGTGAGATCGACGGCCGCTCCGGCCACGTGGGGTGCGACGCCGATGGGCGAGACGAAGCGGCTGGTGAGGCGACGCAGCGAGAACTCGTCGAGCCCCGGCATCTCACGGCGGAGCGACTGCGAGTATCGGGAGAAGATGCCCTCCTGGTCCTCCGGACTGCGGTGCCCCTCACGGATGAGCAGCTGTATGCCTCCGGGGAGCTGCGCTTGCGCACTCGCGAGGCGGAGCGCCAGGGCGTGGCGAACGTAACGCCCCGCATCTCCGTCGCCCGTGTAGAGGAGGCCGAACGACGTGACATCGACGAGCGGGTCACCGTTCTCACGCGCGGGAATGGCCGCGATCTGCGGGTCGGCGAGCAGGACTGTCATGATTTCGAGGTTAGGAAGCATGACCGCACCCGCACATCGGTCCCAGGGATCGTCCGACGCGACCCGAGGATTACACGCGCGCCGCGGATGTCATCCTCGCGTCGCTTGACCGAGGTGTCTCCGACGGGTCTGCGAGCGTCCGACGGACTCTGCTTCTCTGAAACATCGAGTGGGGGGTGCTGCACGGCTGGTTCCTCTCGATCGATGGATCCATCCGACATCCCGCGATGTTGCGTGAGCGTATGCAGCAGGCCGCGCGGGCGCACGATGTGTGCGCGACGTGTTCTGCGACCTCGGCCCGGAGCGTGCGCACCTCTGCGGCACGTTGAAGATCTGAGGCTGCTCCGGCGTGTGGTGAAGAGGTTGTGGTGCGATGCGGCGCGGACGCATTCGATGTCCGCGCCGCATCGAATGGAGCGTTACTCGGCCGTGTTGGCGACGCTGACGCTCCAGGTGACACCGAAACGGTCGGTGAGCATGCCGAACCCGGCGCTCCACGCCGATGCGGCCAGGGGCTCGACGATCACGGCGCCGACCGACAGCGCATCCCAGTAGCCCTGGAGCTCATCGAGGGTGTCGGAACCGATCGAGACGAACAGTGCCTGGTCGGTCACCGTGGTGTTGTTCTCACGGCGAGTCGAGCCGCCGCCGGCGATCGAGCCCTCGGTCTGGCCGGGGATGTCGTAGCCCATCACCCGGAAGTCGTTCTCCGCGGCCACGAGACCGAACACGACCTTGTCGGCGCCCGGCGATTCGGCCGGCATACCGAGGTCTGAGTAGGTGTTGATGACGGTGTGCCCGCCGAACACGGACTGGTAGAACTCCAGTGCCGCTCGGGCGTCGCCACGGAAGTTCAGGTGGGTGGTGGTCTGAATGGACATGTCTGCTCCTAGTGAGGACAACGGCGGGGTGTTTCCCTGACGACATTCAGTCTCCTGGTCATGTAGGACGCTTTCTGTCCTAGTCGCCGACTAATCTGAAGAAGTGACCACGACCTCCCGGCTGCTGACTCTGCTGTCGCTTCTGCAGACTCGACGCGACTGGCCGGGCTCGCTGCTCGCCGAGCGGCTGAGCATCAGCCACCGCACGGTGCGCCGCGACGTCGACCGTCTCCGGGAGATGGGGTACAGCATCCGGGCGACGATGGGGGCGGATGGCGGGTACCGCCTCGATGCCGGCAGCGAGCTGCCCCCACTGCTGTTCGACGATGACCAGGCGATCGCACTGGCTGTCTCCTTGCGAGCGGCGACGGTGACCGGCGTCGGCATCGAGGAGGCAGCCCTCCGTGCCCTGACCACCGTGCGGCAGGTCATGCCGTCCCGCCTGCGGCATCGCCTGAATGCACTCGAATTCACGACGATCCCGAGCCGCGGCGGCGACGCAGCGCCCACGTCGGTTTCCCCGGACGTCCTCATCGCGCTATCGACGGCGGCCCGATCCTCGGAGGTGCTGCGGTTCGAATACGCCAGCGGACGCCCTGACGCCACCTCTGACGCAGCACCTCCGCGTCGGGTGGAACCGCACCATTTGGTGACCTCGCACGGGCGCTGGTACCTCGTTGCCTGGGACCTTCACCACGACGACTGGCGCATCTTCAGTGCCGACCGCATCGCACCCCGCACCCCGACCGGACCACGGTTCACGCCGCGCGAGATACCGGGCGGCGACGTATCCGAGTACGTCTCCGCCCGCTTCAAAGGCTCCGAACGCACTGATCAATGGCCCTGCACCGGGAAAGTCATCCTCGGTCGCCCCGCCAGCTACGTCCTCCCCTTCGCGGGCGACGGGATCGTCGAAGACCTCGGCTCCGGACGGTGCAGCCTTGAAGTCGGCTCCTGGTCCTGGGTCGCACTCGCCGCCGCCCTCAATCGTTTCGACACCGACATCCAGGTCGTCGGACCGCCGGAACTCAGTGAGGCATTCGCCCGGCTCGCCGAACGCAACGCCGCAACCGCAAGAGGCAACGATCCCGCCGCCTGATCAGGTGATGAATGGGCAACGGTTCGATTCGCCCAGGTCGCGCCGATGGACGAAGGGTCGGCAGCCCCTGATCTAGGATCAGCGACAGGGGTGGCTCAGCGACATGGACACAGCGATCGACGCGGTCATCGAGATCTTCACATGGGTGGGGTTCGGTGCCGGCGCGCTGCTGGCGGGGGTCGCGCTGATCGCGTACCTCCTCGATGGGACGTGGGTGCCGGTTCGTGCAGTGGTGGAGCCGACGGAGCACGGTCCCGTGGTGCGCTGGTTCGGGGAAGACGGCGGCGTGAACGAGGCGCCGCTCACTCCCGAACAGGTCCGCGCGGTCGGCAGCGCCGGCATGTACGACGTGTTCGTCCGTCGCGGCTGGGCGAATAGCATGCGGTTCACGCACGGCTCGCCGCTGGTCCGAGCGTTCGCGCTCCTGGCGGCCGGATTCCTCGGCCTGGGCGTGGTCGCCCTCATCGTCTCGTCCGTGCTGCTGTTCTCGCGCGGGTGAGTCCGTCCTGATCCCGACGAGGCTCACCCGAGCGCGAGCATCCCTCCGGCGACGAGGGCGAGGGCCAGGCCCGCCCACTGCAGGCCGGCGACCCGTTCGCGCAGCACGATCGCCGCGAGGATGATCGTTCCGGCCGGGTAGAGCGCAGTGAGAGCCGACACGATCGACAGATCGCCGATGCGCAGCGCGAGCAGCATGATGGCGTTGGCCGCGGCATCCACCACACCGCACCCGATCGCCAGCCACCACGCGTGGGCTCGCGTCGCAGGTGACGCGAGCCCCCGCGGAGCATCGTGCACGGCATGCTCCAGGTCGGCATGGCCTGTGGGGGTCGCGCCGACCCGCGCTCCGGCGACGTCCACAACCGAGACGGCAGGCCGCCCGTTCGCCCGCGCACGCAACGCGAAGACACCGACGATGGCGACCGTGATCACCAGGTTCGTACCGCGATTGAGGATGAGCGGCACCACGCCGCTCTGGTCGCTGGTCTGGTCGATCACGATCAGGAACGCCCCGATCGCGAGGCCTGCGCCGACAGCCATGAGCAGCCCTGGCGTGCTCGGCCGGACCATCTTCTCGCCCGGAATGAACCCGACCAGCACGACGGCGACGAGCGCGACGCCGAGCCCCGCGTAGCCGACCGGCGACAGCGTCTCGCCGTTGACGAGCAGGCCCCAGAGCATCGGTGCGATCGCCGAGACGACCGCAGTCAGCGGCGAGAGGATGCTCATCGGTCCGATGGCCAGGCATGCGTACAGCAGCGCGATCGCGACGACCCCGATGGCTCCGGACAGCGCACCCCACGCGACGTCCGCGAGCGTCCAGGTCCCGCCCACGAGGGGAAGGGCGGCGCCGAGGACCACAAGTCCGGATGCCGCGGCGACGGCGGTGACGACGATCGAGCGCAGCCGCTTCGCGGCGAGACCGCCGAGGAAGTCGGCCGCCCCGTAGACGACGGCGCCGACGAGTGCGAGAACGGCCGAGAGCATGGTCGCTCCAGCCTAGGGATTTCGCCCCGACGATATTGCTAGCTAAGCTAGCGATATGCAGAAATCTCCCACCGCGCTCCGTCAGCCGACCCGGTGGTTGAGGATCGGCATCCCCATCGTGCTCGCCCTCGTCTGGCTCGTCGGAGGAGCCGTCGGCGGGCCCTACTTCGGCAAGGTGGGGGAGGTCTCGACCAACGATCAGTCCTCATTCCTGCCGCAGAGCGCGGACGCGACGCGGGTCAGCGAACGTCTCGCAGACTTCACCGGGGGAGACACCATCCCGGCAGTGGTGGTCGTCGCGGGCGAGAGTGCGCTCACGGACGACGAGATCGCCGCCCTGCAGACGGTGTCCGCCGACATAGGCGCGCTGGACGGCGTCTCGGGCGACGTGTCGCCCCCCGTGATCTCCGAGGACGGCCAGGCCGCGCAGATCTTCGTCCCGGTCGCCACCGACGGTGAGATCCGCGAGGTCGTGGAGCAGATCGCCGCGACGCTCGAGTCCGAACTCCCGGACGGGCTGGAGGGGTGGGTGACCGGCCCGGCCGGATTCACCGCAGACCTCGTCAGCGGCTTCCTCGGCATTGACGGACTGCTGCTTCTGACCGCTTTGGGCGCGGTCTTCGTGATCCTGATCATCGTCTATCGCTCGCCGCTGTTGCCGGTGCTCGTGCTCATGACCTCGATGTTCGCGCTGTGTGTGGCGCTGCTGACCGTGTGGTGGCTCGCGAAGGCGGGCATCGTCGTGCTCAACGGGCAGGTGCAGGGCATCCTGTTCATCCTCGTGATCGGTGCAGCCACCGACTACGCGCTGCTCTACGTCGCCCGGTTCAAAGAGGCCGTCGCCGACGGGGAGACGAAGTGGAACAGCGTCACGCGCGCCTGGCGCGGAGCGTTCGAGCCGATCCTCGCCTCTGGCGGCACGGTCATCGCGGGTCTGCTCTGCCTGCTCCTGTCCGACCTCGCCACCAACCGCGCACTCGGCCCGATCGCGTCGATCGGCATCGTGTTCTCGATGCTCTCCGCCCTGACCTTTCTTCCTGCGCTGCTGGCGCTCGTCGGTCGCGCGGCGTTCTGGCCGTTCATCCCGAAGCACCCCGCTGCGGAGCTGCCGGACGACCTCAGCCAGCCCGTCAAGGGCTTCTGGGCGAAGCAGGCGCGTCTGGTTGCGCTTCACCCCCGCCGTGTGTGGATCATCACCTCGCTGGTGCTGGTGGCCGCGTGCGCGGGTGCGCTGCAGCTCAAGGCCGACGGCGTACCCTCCAGCGACCTGGTGCTCGGCGCCTCCCAGGCGCGCGACGGCCAGGAGGTCCTCGCGGAGCACTTCCCCGGCGGCTCGGGCAGCCCCGTCTACGTCATCGTCGCGGACGATCAGCTCGTGGACGCCGTCGGGGTTCTCGACGACAGCTCCGGCGTCGAGTCGGTCGCCATCGTCTCCGAAGACTCGCCCACCGGTCAGGCAGCGGTAGCGATCGAAGCCGGCCAGCCGGTGTTCACCGCCCCGGGCCCGCCCGGAACCGCCGCGCCGGAACCGACCGTCGTCGACGGCGACGTGCTGCTCGTCGGCACGCTCACCGACACGGCGGACTCGGTCATCGCGGAGGACACCGTACGCGAGCTGCGGACCACGTTCGCGGACGAATTGGGCGAGGGCACCGCTCTGGTCGGCGGCGTCACGGCGACCGATGTCGATACGAACGACACCTCGATCCGGGACCGCACCCTCATCATCCCGGTGATCCTGTTCGTGATCCTCCTCATCCTGATGCTCCTGCTGCGCTCGATCCTGGCGCCGATCATCCTGATCGTGAGCACCGTCGTCTCGTTCGGGACGGCGCTGGGCGTCAGCGCACTGGTGTTCAACAACGTGTTCGGCTTCTCCGGGGCGGACCCGGCTGTGCCGCTGTACGGCTTCGTCTTCTTGGTCGCACTCGGCGTGGATTACAACATCTTCCTGATGTCCCGCGTGCGGGAGGAGTCCCTCGTGCACGGCACCAGACGCGGCATCCTGCGCGGCCTCGTCACGACCGGCGGTGTGATCACCTCGGCGGGGCTGGTCCTTGCCGCGACGTTCGCCGCGCTCGGTGTCATACCGATCCTGTTCCTCGCCCAGATCGCGTTCATCGTCGCCTTCGGCGTCCTGCTGGACACGTTCATCGTGCGCTCGCTTCTCGTCCCCGCGCTCTCATACGACATCGGGCGGGCGATCTGGTGGCCGTCGAAGCTGTGGCGGAACGGACCCGAAGTCACCGGTCGCGCGCAGCTTCCCGCGGGCGATGAAGGCGGAGGCGACGAAACGGCGCCGCCCTCGGACACGGCGACCGAAGTGCTCGCCGACGCTGGGCACCCCCTGACACGCGAGGAGTACCGTCGTACCCTCGGTTCATGACCAGAGCACTGTTCATCGTCGATGTCCAGAACGACTTCACGGAGCGCGGCGCGCTCGGTGTGGTCGGCGGGGACGCGGTCGCCGAGCGGATCACCCGGTTTCTCCGTGCGCACGCGGGTGACTACCGGATCGTGGTCGCGTCCCGCGACTGGCACGACGGCGATAACGACAACGGCGGGCACTTCGCGTCCGGCGAACCCGACTTCATCGACACGTGGCCGGTGCACTGCGTCGCCGGGACGTACGGCGCCGAGTACGACGAAGGCTTCGACACGGCCGCCGTCACGCACCACCTGAAGAAGGGTCAGGGCAGACCCGCGTATTCGCTGTTCGAGGGCGTGACCGACGAGGGCACCACCGCCTCACAGCTGCTCGAGCAGCACGGCATCATCGACATCGACGTCGCCGGACTGACGACCGACTACTGCGTCCGCCAGTCTGCGCTGGACGCCATCGAGCACGGGCGCCGCGTGCGCGTTTTCACCGACCTCGTGGCCGGTGTGCATCCGGACTCCAGTCAGAGGGCGCTCGCCGAGATCGCGCATGCCGGCGCAGTCCTTGCCGAGTCCGGTGCCTGACCCGACACCGGTGCGCCGCGTGCTCCTCAGCGAGGGAGATCGCGTGCGCAGCATCCGGCTCGAAGCGCTTCGTGACCCCGCCGCGGGCATGGCTTTCCTGGAGACGCTGGAACAGGCCCAGGCGCGCCCCGCCGCGTTCTGGCACGAACGGGCCGCCGGTGCGGCGCTCAGCGAATCCTCGGCGCAGTTCATCGCCGAGGTCGGCCGGGACTGGGTCGGCACCGCGACCGTGTTGATTCCCGAGGCGGGAGCGGTGGACTACTTCGGCCGCACGAATGTCGCAGGTCGCGCTCTGGTGGTCGCCGTCTATATTCGTCCGTCCCACCGCGGCCACGGCATCCTGCCCGCCCTGCTGGATGCCGCAGGCGAGTGGGCCGGTCTGCAGGGGCAGATCGAGCTTGCCCTCGACGTGCATGAGGACAACGCTCGCGCGCACGCCGCGTACGTCCGGGCCGGGTTCGTCGCGACGGGGGCGACTTCGGAGGGTCCGCATGGCGTGGAGCGGGAGATGGTCCGCGCGCTGTGACCGGACAAGCGTCACCGCCCCGTGGGGCTCGAAGCTGTGTCCCTCGGTGAGTCCTCAACGAGGCGGAGCACATGAAGAACGCGGCGCCCCCGAAGGGGCACCGCGTTCTCGGTGGGCCCCGTGGGGCTCGAACCCACGACCCGCGGATTAAAAGTCCGATGCTCTACCGACTGAGCTAGAGGCCCGCGTCCTCCAGCCTACTTGGGCTCCGACCGTGCCTCGCAGCATCGTGGATCGGTATTCTCCTGTCGCGATCTGCGGCTGCGCTCGGCATGTCGCGACGGGTGAAGCGCTGTTGCCCGCATGACAGTGCGACCGCCGACGCCACCTCGCATGCGTCGGCGGTCGCACCGCCCCCCGGAGACCCGGCCGAAGCCGGGAGTTCTGCTACATCGCCGGCGGCATCAGAACCGTGTCGATGAGGTAGACGGTCGCGTTGGCCGTCTGGACGCCACCGCAGATGACGGCGGACTCGCCGTTGACCATCAGGTCGTCTCCGCTGCCGGTGACCTCGAGGTCGGCGCCGTTCACGGTCGTGTGCATACCGGCGATGTCGGCCGGAGCGACCTGACCGGGCACCACGTGGTAGGTGAGGATCGACGTCAGCAGGTCGCTGTCTGTCTTGAGCACCTCGATGGTCGCCGGGTCGATCTTGGCGAAGGCGTCATCGACGGGCGCGAAAACGGTGAACTCATCGCCGTTGAGCGTGTCCACGAGGTCGACGCTCGGGTTCAGCTGGCCCGACACCGCGGCGACGAGAGTCGTGAGCAGCGGGTTGTTCGAGGCGGCGGTGGCCACCGGATCCTGTGCCATGCCCTCCACCGAGCCGGCACCGTCCGGGACTGCCTCGGCGTAACCTGCGCAGCCGGTTCCGACCAGGTTGGCCGCGGGATCCATCTCGGTCTCCGGCGCCATGCTCTCCTCGGCCACGGGTGGGGTGGTCTCGGCGGCAGTGCTGCTCGCACCCGTCGAACAGGCGCTGAGCGTGATCGCGGCGGCGAATGCCATCGGAACGGCGAGCAGGTAGAGCTTCTTGCGGGACATGGTGTCCTCCTAGGTTTCGCGTCGCCGATGCGGCGTCGCAGGGCCAGCGGTGCTGTGGGCCACCGAAGCGGCCTACACGGGGTCTTCGGTGCGTCCTCCCGATCGGATGGGAGAAACCTCGACATCCGCTCCGAATACGCTCTGCGCACGACGGAATCCCGCGCGACGCCGCCCATATCGCGCGTCGCCGAGCGAGATCGCATTCCGCGCCGAGTGTCAACCCTCGCGTCGCGTAACGGGACGAGGCCGAACCTGAGGCATGCTGGTGCGTGTGGTGATCGATGGCGTGGACGTGCCCGAAGAGGGCGCGAGCGCGATCGACCATGCCGGCGAGCTGCTCCTGCGGGTAGCCGAGGGTGATCAGGTCGCCTTCGCCCGCCTCTACGACATGCTCTCGCCGCGGGTCTTCGGCCTGATCCTGCGTGTCCTGGTCGACCGGTCGCAGAGTGAAGAGGTGCTGCAGGAGGTCTTCCTGGAGATCTGGCAATCCGCGGGCCGGTTCGCTCCGAACAAGGGGCAGGGAAGATCGTGGGTGCTGACGATCGCACATCGCCGCGCGGTGGACCGCGTGCGGTCGGCCCAGGCGAGTACGGATCGCGATGTGCGTGCAGGATTCCGGGACATCGGCGTGGCTTATGACGGTGTTGCCGAAGAGGTGGAATTGAGGATCGAGGGCCGCCGCGTGTCAGAGGCCCTCGCAACCCTGTCGGACCCCCAGCGCGAAGCCTTAACCCTCGCGTATTACGGCGGTTACAGTCAGAGCGAGATCGCGGCGCTCATGGGAGCGCCGCTGGGCACGATCAAGACGAGGATGCGGGACGGCTTGTCCCGCCTACGGGTGGAGATGGGGGTGACGACGTGAACGAGCAGGACTTCGCCGAGCTGGCGGCAGGCTACGTGCTGCACGGGCTGTCGCCCGAGGACACCCACGCATTCCAGACCGCCCGCCGACAGCATCCGGAGTGGGAGCACTACCTGACGGCGGATGCCGCGACCGCGACCCTGTTGGCGGAGACCGTCGCCGAGGTGCAGCCGCCGCCGAGTGTGCGCGCGGCGCTTCTCGCACAGATCGCCGGGAACGGCGAGCCGGTGCAGGTCGAGCCGGTGACGCCCGATGCAGAAGCCGAAAGCACGCCGCCGGCGCGACGCTCGCGTCGACGCACCACGGCAGGGGGGACAGGCTCGCCCGCGACGGGACGGTGGGGACCGCGCTCCTGGTTCGCGTTGGCGGCCTCTGTGGCGCTGCTCGTCGGTGTCGGATGGGGCGCTGTCTTCGTCAGCCAGCAGCTCAACGCCCCGGCATCCGTGGTCGCGCTCAACGAGATCGAGGCGGCGCCGGACGCACAGGCCGAGACGGTGACACTGCCGGAGGGCGGTGAGGCGACCGCCCACTGGGCGGAGTCGGTCGGCAAGGTCGTGCTCGTCACGGACGGGCTGCCGACGATCCCCGAGGACAAGAGCTACGAGCTGTGGTTCGTGCGCGGCGGAGAACCGATCTCGGCCGGAGTCTTCGCGGCCGACGACGGGAGCGCCACGGCGCTGCTGTCCGGCGACATGGAGCCCGGCGATGTCATCGCGGTGACCGTCGAGGTCGCGGGGGGCTCGCCGACCGGGCTGCCCACCTCGGACCCGATCGTCGCGATCCCGACGCAGGAGTCCTAGACGCACACGCGGTGCGGCGCTGGCCCGCGGCGTCTAGCGTGGGTGCATGATCCGGAACAGTCTCGTTACCGCGACGGTCTGACATGCTCGGCCGACGCACCTACACCGACGACGAAGTGGCCGCCGCGCGCTCCTGGTTCGCTGCCGCGGTCCATGCGTACCGCGGCCTCTATGCGGACGGCTCCGGCCGCGGAGCAGACCTGGAACATCGTTACGCCGAGGCGCTGGTGCTCTCGCTCGATCGATGGTTCGTCCACCGGCTGCGCGCGGTCGAGGGCAACACGACCAATCCACTGACCGAGCTCGGCCTGCTGGCGGAGTCGATCCTGGCGGGCGGCACGCTGACGGCGGCAAAAGGCATCCGCTACGACCCCGCCCACGCCGTGCTGGGACGCGCGCTCGGTGCGCCGGTGCTGATCTCGGTGACGGATGCCGAGAACCTGGCTGATGCGGTCTTCGCCGAGCTCGGGCGAACGTTCCGCGGGTAGCCTGGAACGGTGAGCGACGATTCGAGGGAGTTCCACAAGCCCGTGAAGCGGCCCGCCGAGCTCTTCGACCGTCGGTTCGCGGCCGAGGATCCCGCTGAAGTCTCGCGGGTCGCCCACTCGACGGCCCAGGCGCTGCTGGCTCGGGCGCGGTCCGACCCGAACGGGGAGGTCATCGATCGCCTGGTGGCTTTCACGGACGAGCACGGTATCGACGACATCGCCGAGCTGTGGTCCCGATCGCCCGCCCGGTCGCTGCCGGGGGCCCTCTGGCGGCTCTATCTGATCCAGCTCATGATCCACGACGATCCGCACACTGCCGCGCTGCTCTACGAGCGGGGGAGGAACGAGATCGTCTCGGCCGACCCCGTCGTCGCCGGTGCGCCGAATCCCGCCGGCCCCGAGGAGCTGGTCGACCTGGTCGACACGATCCTCCGCGGTCTGTTCCAGGGCGACTTCGCCGTGGCGCTGGACAGGGCCGCCGCGTTCTGCCGGGTCCAGGCATCCGGAGCCACCCACCTGGCGGACGATTACGAGTCGACGGAGCCGGACCGCGCGTCGGCGCTGACGACGCGCGCGCTTCGGCTCGCCGACTACGCGACCGACCTGGCCGCCTGCGCCTCGCTCTGGCGTCGCGAGTCGCTGACCTGACCGCGAGGGCGCAAAAGTGCCGGGCCGCAGAACGCCTCTCGGCGCGAGGCCGCTCGTAGCGGCAGAAGATGGAGCCCGGGGTTACTGCGGCCCGGCTCGTCCAGTGTAACCGAGCCTTCGCCGCGGGCATTCCCGGCAGGCGGTCCTCGCTAGGCTCGAATCATGGTTTCGCGATACGCCCTCATCATCGATCCGGCGACACCCGATGACCCGCGAACCGATTTCACCTCGACCTTCTCAGAGGTGGATGCGACCGCGCCCGCCCTCAGCGTCGGAGAACTGAGCACGCAACGCGGCGACGGCATCTTCGAGTCGGTCGGCGTCATCGACGGGCACGCGCAAGAGGTGCAGGCGCACCTGGACCGGCTCGCGCATTCCGCCGAGATCTGCGACCTGCCCGCGCCGAACCTCGAGCAGTGGCGGGCCGCAACCGTGCTGGCCGCCGCGCATTGCGGCCCGGGCGAGAGCGTGATCAAGCTCATCCTCAGCCGCGGTGTGGACCACGGGCCCGCCCCCACCGCCTGGATCACGGCGAACCCGGCCCCCGATTTCGCCGGGGTCCGCGTGCGCGGGGTACGCGTGGTCACGCTCGACCGCGGCTACGACAGCGCGGTGCCGGCGCGTGCGCCGTGGCTCCTGCTGGGCGCCAAGACACTCTCGTACGCGGTCAACATGGCCGCGATCCGCGAGGCGAAGCGCCGCGGCGCCGACGACGCGATCTTCGTCTCCACCGACGGCATCGTCTTCGAGGCTCCCACCGCGTCGCTGATCGTGCGGATCAATGACGTGTATGTCACGCCGGCTCCGACCGGCGGCATCCTGCAGGGCACGACGCAGCTGAGCGCCTTCAGCTGGATGCAAGCGCAGGGGCTGACCACCGAGTATCGCGACGTCCTGACCGACGAACTGCATCGGGCGGATGCCGCGTGGCTGGTGTCGTCGGTGCGCTTGGCCGCACCGATCACCGAGATCGACGGCACGACGATCCCACTCGATGCGGAGTTCACGGCGCGGCTGAACGAGTACCTGCTCAGCCCGCGCGACTGAGCCGGTCCGCGGCCGCGGGTCTAGCCGAAGCGTCCGGAGACGTAGTCCTCGGTCGCCTGCACGCTGGGGGTGGTGAAGATCGACCGGGTGTCGTCGTATTCGATGAGCTTGCCCGGCTTGCCCGTGCCCGCGATGTTGAAGAACGCCGTGCGGTCCGACACGCGCGAGGCCTGCTGCATGTTGTGCGTCACGATCACGATCGTGTAGTCGTTCTTCAGCTCGCCGATCAGCTCTTCGATCGCGTACGTCGAGATCGGGTCCAGCGCCGAGCATGGCTCGTCCATCAGCAGCACCTGGGGCGAGACCGCGATGGCGCGCGCGATGCACAGACGCTGCTGCTGCCCGCCGGACAGGCTCGAGCCCGGCTTGTCGAGCCGGTCCTTGACCTCGTTCCAGAGGTTCGCGCCCGTGAGTGACCGCTCGACGAGCGCATCCGCGTCGGACTTGGAGATCCGCTTGTTGTTGAGCTTCACTCCGGCCAGCACGTTCTCCTTGATCGACATCGTCGGGAACGGGTTGGGGCGCTGGAAGACCATGCCGACCTGACGGCGCACCAGGACGGGGTCGACGCTCGACGCGTACAGGTCGTCGCCGTCCAGCAGCACCTCGCCCTCGACGCGGGCGCCGGGAATCACTTCGTGCATGCGGTTGAGGGTGCGCAGGAACGTGGACTTGCCGCAGCCGGAGGGCCCGATGAACGCGGTGACGCTGCGCGGCTCGATCTGAAGGGAGACGCCCTCCACGGCGAGGAAGTCGCCGTAGTAGACGTTGAGGTCATTGACTTCGATGCTCTTGGACACGAGATTCTTTCTGCCGGCTCAGCGGCCGGTCTTGGGGGCGAACACCTTGGCTACGAGGCGTGCGACCAGGTTGAGGACCATGACGATGACGATGAGGACGAACGCCGCCGCCCACGCGCGGTCGATGTAGGCCTGCGCGGGGATGCCCTGGTTCATGTACTGGGAGTAGGCGAAGACGGGCAGCGTCATCATGCGGCCCGAGAAGAGGTCGTAGTTCATGGATGCCGTCACCCCGGCTGTGATCAGCAGCGGCGCCGTCTCGCCGATGACGCGCGAGATCGACAGCATGATGCCGGTGGTGATGCCGGCGATCGAGGTGGGAAGCACGACCTTCACGATCGTGAGCCACTTCGGAACGCCGAGTGCGAACGCCGCCTCACGAAGCTCGTTCGGCACGAGGCGAAGCATCTCCTCGCTGGATCGGACCACGACGGGGATCATCAGGACGGCGAGTGCGACCGAGCCCATGATGCCCAGCCGGATGCCGGGACCGAAGAAGATCGCGAAGACCGCGTAGGCGAACAGTCCGGCGACGATCGACGGGATGCCGGTCATCACGTCGACGAGGAAGGTGATGCCCCGCGCGAGCTTGCGGTCCTGCCCGTACTCGACGAGGTAGATCGCCGTGAACAGCCCGATCGGGATCGAGATGATCGCGGCGGCCAAGGTGATCAGCAGGGTGCCGACGATGGCATGCAGCGCACCGCCGCCCTCGCCGACGACGTTGCGCATCGAATGGGAGAGGAACTCGGCGGAGATCCCCGCGACGCCGTTGGTCACGACGGTCCACGCGACCGAGACGAGGGGCACCATGGCCAGGAGGAACGCGGCGGCGACGACACCCGTCACCAGGCGGTCCACGCCTTTGCGCCGGCCTTCGACCAGCGATGAGATGACGAGGATGAAGACGAGGTACGCCAGCGCGGCGACGACCGCCGCACCGGCGACGTTGACGTCGGTCTGCCCCGCCATCGCGATGACCGTGAAGGCCAGCAGGCTGAGCGCGAGGGTGCCGACCAGGATCGCCCAGGGCGCCCAGCGGGGGAGGTGGCCGTTGGTCAGGCGCAGCGGCGGCGACGGAATCTCGGGTACGCGAGGGGGAGCGGGAGGAGCGGTGGTCACAGTCATGTCAGTTGGCTCCCGAGAATTCCTTGCGACGGCTGACGATCCAGCGGGCGAGCGCGTTGACGGCGAAGGTGACGACGAACAGGATCAGGCCGGTGGCGATCAAGACGTTGATGTTCGTGCCGTACGCCTCGGGGAAGGTCAGGGCGATGTTGGCCGGGATCGTTCCCGGATTCTGCGCAGTGAACAGCTTGAACGACACGACGTTCGCGACCGACAGGACCATCGCGACGGCCATCGTCTCGCCGAGCGCGCGGCCCAGGCCGAGCATCGACGCCGACACGATGCCGCTGCGCCCGAACGGGAAGACGGCCATCTTGACCATCTCCCACCGTGTGGCGCCGAGGGCGAGAGCGGCCTCCTCGTGCAGTACCGGGGTCTGAAGGAAGATCTCGCGGCAGATCGCGGTGATGATCGGGACGACCATGACCGCGAGGACGATCGCCGCGGTGAAGATGGTCCGACCGGTGCTGGAGACGGTGCCGCCGAACAGCGGGATCCACCCGGCATAAGTGTTGAGCCATGCGAATATCGGCTGGACCGCGGGAGCGAGCACGATGATGCCCCACAGGCCGAACACCACCGACGGGACGGCGGCGAGCAGGTCGACGATGTAGCCGAGACCCTGCGCCAGCCGTCGTGGGGCGTAGTGCGAGATGAAGAGCGCGACGGCCACCGAGAGGGGCACCGCCATGAGCAGCGCCAGCAGCGATGCCCAGATGGTGCCGAACGCGAGTGGTCCGACGTACTGCCAGAAATTGCCCGTGAGCAGGGATGCCGTGTCGCTGGTGGCCGTCAGGCCCGGGATCGACTGGACGATCAGGAAGATCGCCACGGCGGCGAGGGTGACGAGGATCATCGATCCGGCGAAGAGCGCCGTTCCGGAGAACCAGCGATCGCCGGGCCGCTGCTTGACCTTGACGGCCGGAGCGGTGGTGGTGGTCATGAGTTCCTGTCTGGCTCTGTGTTCAGTCCGATTCCCGGCCCGACGTCGTGCGACGCGGGCCGGGAACCCATCGACTATTCGGCGACGATCAGGTCGATCGCAGCGTTGACCTTCTCCGTGAGCGCCTCCGAGATCGGCGCGTTGCCCGCGGCGGCGGCGGCCGCCTGCTGGCCTTCGGGGCTCGCGACGTACTGGAGGAAGCCCTTGACCAGCGACGCGGTGCCGGGGTCGGTGTACTCCTCGCAGGCGATCATGTAGCTGACGAGGACGATCGGGTAGACGCCGGCGGCGTCGGACGTGCGGTCCAGCTCGATGGCCAGGTCGCCCGCGGTGCGGCCCTCTTCGAAGGGGGACTCGTCGACGATGGCGGCGGCTGCCTCGGGCGAGTAGGTGACGAACTCGTCGCCGACCTGCACGGCCGCGCTCGCGAGACCCTCTTCGGCGGCACGGGAGGCGTCGGCGTAGCCGATGGTCCCGTTGCCGCCCTGGACGGCCGAAACGACGCCAGAGGTGCCCTGGGCGGCCTCGCCGCTCGTGAGCGGCCACAGTCCATCCGGCTCCGAGGTCCAGACATCCGGCGCGGTCGCGAACAGGTAGTCGGTGAAGTTCTCGGTCGTGCCCGAGTCATCAGCGCGGTGCACCGGTGTCACGGGAAGGTCCGGCAGCGAGGCGCCCTCGTTCAGCGCGGCGATGGCCGGGTCGTTCCAGTTCGCGATCGCTCCGGAGAAGAGGCCGGCGATCGTCGCGGCATCCAGGTTGAGCTCGGTCACGCCCTCGATGTTGAAGATCACGGCGATGGGCGAAATGTACGTGGGCAGCTCGACGATGTCGGTGTCGGCGACGCAGCCGTCGAATCCGCCCGCTTCGAGCTCTTCGATCTTGAACGCGCGGTCGGAGCCCGCGAATGCGACGGCGCCGGCCTGGAAGGACTCACGGCCTGCGCCGGAGCCGGCCGGGTCGTAGTTGATGGTCACGTCGGGGTTGGCGCCCTGGAATCCTGCGGTCCACGCCTGCACGGCGACTTCCTGCGACGAGGCGCCCGAGCCGGCGAGCTCGCCGGACAGACCGGCGGGTGCGGACGGGTCGGTGTTCGCGCCGCCGCCGGCCTCGTTCGCGGCGCAGGCGGTGAGGGCGAGGGCCGCGACGGCGCCGATGGCGCCGATCTTGGCAATTCGAGAGAGCTTCACTGTGAATCCTTCACGGTTGTCGGGTTTCGTGCCCGGTGCGGGGCACGGATTGACCGTAGACAGCGACTCTTACGAGAGTGCGCGCTCCTGGTGAACGGGAGGTGAACGCCGCGAGGTCAGCGGGCGATTCTTGTTCACTTGCCCTGTTCGTACGCCGCGACGCCCCTGCCGCGTACAAACAGCGCAAGTGAACAGGATGAGGATGCGAGGTCAGGGACGAGCGGAACAGGGAGGGGCAGCGCGACGACCCTCGGGGCGTGCGGCGACCCTCGACGTAGGGCGGGGACGCCTCGACGCAGGGCGGCGTCGCTCGGGGCGGCGCGACGACGCGTCGGGGCGGCGTGGTGACGGCGACCGCAGCGTGGCGGCATCGACCTGTCGCGATCAGATCTTCGGAGTGTGCGTCTCGATCGCGACGATGCCCGACCCCGGATTTTCCGCGGACAGATGCACCACCGAGAAGCCGCCCGCTTCGAGGGCTGATGCGCTGCCCAGATACGAGCCGCGCAGGGTGCCGGTGGCCAGCGCGATCTCGGTCAGGATCTCGGGCAGCACCGGGCCGTGGCTGCACAGCACGGCCGGCTTGCGCGCTCGCACGCGCTCGCCGACGATGGTGCGGGCATCCGATTCGCCCTCTTCCCACGCGTCCTGGCTGAGCCGCGCGGTCGTGTGGATCTTGCGGCCGAGAGCGCCGGACAGCGGCACGACGGTCTTCATGCAGCGGATCGCGGGGCTGGAGATGATCCTGCGCACACCGAACGACAGGAGCGGTCCGACGATCGCGTTGGCTTGCGCGCGGCCCCGCGCCGAGAGGGGACGGGTCGCGTCCTTGCCCTCCCACTCCTCGCGCGTGACGGCCTTGGCGTGACGCAGCGCGATGATCGGGAACGTGCGCAGGACGCCCTCATCGACCAGACGCGCGAAATGCTCGAGGATCTCGACGTCCACGGGGTAGCTCAAGCGGCCGAACGCCTTCTTCAGGGTCACCCACTCGAGGGCCGCGATCTCCTTGTTGGGCACGAACGCGGAAGCGCGGATCGCGGCATCCGTCGCCTCCGCGGCCCAGTAGTGCACGATCTTCTGCCGCTTGTTCGGCAGGCGGTATCTCGAGACGCCGACCGGCACGCCCAGGCTGACCCGGATGCCGGTCTCCTCGAAGATCTCCCGGCTGGCGGTCTCGGCGAGCATCTCACCGGGATCGACCTTGCCCTTGGGCAGGGTGACGTCCTTGTACTTCGTCCGGTGGATGAGCAGCACGAGGAGCTTCTCATCGACGATGCGCCACAGAACGCCGCCCGCCGCGTAGACGGCGGTTTCGGTCATCGCACCGCCCGCGCCCGACGGCGGCGCTGCACGTTGGACATGGTGCGGTCCTGGATGTCCACGAGTGGCTTGCCGTCGGCGTCCAGGCTGTGCCGCGCCCACGCGCCCTCGGAGTCCAGCCACCACGAGCTGGTCTTGTCGCTCATCGCGAGTTCGAACAGGTCGGACAGCTCCCTCAGGTGCACCGGCGCGACCACGCGGACGAGGGCCTCGACGCGTCGATCGAGGTTGCGGTGCATCATGTCGGCGCTGCCGATGTAGACCTGCGGGTCGCCGTCGTTCTCGAACATGAACAGCCGCGAGTGCTCCAGATAACGGCCCAGGATGCTGCGCACCCGGATGCTCTCACTCATCCCTTCCAGGCCGGGCTTGAGTGAGCAGATGCCCCGCACCCAGATGTCGATGGGCACGCCCGCCTGGCTGGCCCGGTACAGCGCGTCGATGATCTGTTCGTCCACCATCGAGTTGACCTTGATCCGGATGCTGGAGGGCCTGCCCGCCAGCGCGTTCCGGCGCTCCTTCTCGATCAGTCGCAGCAGTCCCTTGCGCAGGTGCAGTGGCGCGACGAGCAGCCGCTTGAACTTCTTCTCGATGGCGTACCCGGACAGTTCGTTGAACAGGCGGGTGAGGTCCCTCCCGACCTGCTCGTCGATGGTGAACAGTCCGAAGTCCTCGTAGATGCGGCTCGTCTTCGGGTTGTAGTTGCCCGTGCCGATGTGGCTGTAGCTGCGCAGCATCCCGTCCTCCTCGCGGATGACCAGAGCGAGCTTGCAGTGCGTCTTGAGTCCGACGAGGCCGAAGACGACGTGCACGCCGGCCTTTTCCAGCTTTCGGGCCCACACGATGTTGGCCGCCTCGTCGAAGCGCGCCTTTACCTCCACCAGGGCGAGCACCTGCTTGCCCGACTCGGCAGCGTCGATGAGCGCCTGCACGATCGGGCTGTCGCCGGACGTGCGGTACAGGGTCTGCTTGATGGCCAGGACGTGCGGGTCCTTCGCCGCCTGCTCGAGGAACGCCTGCACGCTGGTTGCGAACGATTCGTACGGGTGGTGCACCAGGACGTCGGCCCGGCGGATCGCCGCGAAGATGTCGGCGCGGCCGTTCTGGTCCGCGGGCTGGAATGCCACCGCCGTGGTCGGAACGTGCGGCGGATAATGCAGATCGGGGCGATCGATCCGGGAGAGGTCGAAGAGCCCGCGCAAATCCAGCGGGCCCGGCAGGCGGTAGACCTCCTGCACGGTGATGTCGAGCTCGCTGATCAGCAGGTCGAGAGTGAGCTCGTCCATGTCGTCGCCCACCTCGAGGCGGATCGGCGGGCCGAACCTGCGGCGCAGCAACTCGGCCTCCAGCGCCTGGATGAGGTTCTCGGTCTCGTCCTCTTCGATGACCACGTCCTCGTTGCGAGTCAGACGGAACGCATGGTGGTCGAGAATCTCCATCCCCGGAAACAGGTCCTCGAGGTGATTGGCGATGAGCTCCTCGAGCGGGAGGTACCGCACGGTGTCACCATGACGGGAGACATCGACGAAGCGGGGGAGCATCGGCGGCACCTTGAGCCGGGCGAACTCCTGCCGCCCGGTCCTGGCATTGCGGATGCGGATCGCGAGATTCAGCGACAATCCGGAGATGTACGGGAACGGGTGCGCGGGATCGACCGCCAGCGGCATGAGGACCGGAAAGATCTGGCGCTGGAAGTAATCCGACAGGCGGGCGCGTTCCTCGTCCTCGAGCGCCGACCACGAGATGACGTCGATCCCGGCCTCGGCGAGGGCGGGACGCACCTGCGAGGCCCAGACATCGGCATGCCGCAGCTGCAGGGCGTGCGCATCGGCAGAGATGTCCGCGAGCACCTCCTGCGGCGGCCGGCCGACGTTGGTGGGAACCGCCAGGCCGGTGATGATGCGTCGCTTCAGTCCGGCCACGCGCACCATGAAGAACTCGTCGAGGTTGCTCGCGAAGATCGCGAGGAAGTTCGCGCGCTCCAGCACGGGCACCGATGCATCTTC
The DNA here is from genome assembly GCF_039534975.1 of Microbacterium terregens. Classification (NCBI taxonomy): domain Bacteria; kingdom Bacillati; phylum Actinomycetota; class Actinomycetes; order Micrococcales; family Microbacteriaceae; genus Microbacterium; species Microbacterium terregens. Next base: position 2,893,315 of record NZ_BAAAWH010000001.1, on the reverse strand, counting down.
GGCGAGTTCCAGCACGCGCTGATTGAAGGCGAGCCAGCTGAGTTCACGGTCGAGGTAGCGGTTGTCGGGCAGCTGCGAGTCGAAGACCTCGGAAAGGTCGAAGTCGTCGTCGTCCGCGTCGCCGAGTCCAGCGTCGAGCACGTCGTGTTCGATCATCCCTTCATCATTGCAGGGTGAAGTGACGAGTGTGTGAACGGTTCTCACACCGGGCGGCGTCGAGGCTTGCCTACGCGCCGGTGTGCTCGCGCGGTGCCGGGAGCTGATCGTCCTCATACACGTTGAAGCGATATCCGACGTTTCGAACCGTGCCGATCAGCTGCTCGAGATCGCCGAGCTTGGCGCGCAGTCGACGGACGTGCACATCGACGGTGCGGGTGCCGCCGAAGTAGTCGTAGCCCCACACCTCGCTGAGCAGCTGCTCGCGGGTGAAGACGCGCGAGGGGTGGGTCGCGAAGAAATGCAGGAGCTGGAATTCCTTGTACGTCAGATCGAGCGGTTTGCCGTGGACTTTCGCGGCGTACGAGGACTCGTCGATCGAGATGCCGGACGTCTGGATGCGGGTCGAGACCTGCTCCTTGGCCATGCGCCCCATCGCCAGGCGCACCCGCGCATCGACTTCGGCGGGGCCGGCGGTCACGAGGATGACGTCGTCCACGCCCCAGTCGGTCGACACGGCGGTCAGGCCGCCCTCGGTCACGACCAGCAGCAGCGGCGCGTCCAGACCCGTGGTGTTCAGGATCTTGCACAGCGACTTCGCGCCGACCAGGTCGACACGCGCATCGACGAAGATGATGTCGGCCGCGGGCGCGTTCACCAACTGGGCCGGCTCGGCGGGAATCTGGCGGACGCGGTGGCTCAGCAGCTCGAGCGAGGGCAAGACGGGGCCGCCGCTGTGAGCGGAACTCAGAACGAGAAGCTGTGCCAAAAACGCCGTCCTCCCGGCGCAGGGGACGCGCCGCCTCCCCAGTTTAGGGGCGTCGGATGCTGTCATCTCTGCACTGCGATGGGCGAAGAGTCGCTGAGACCCCGCGAAGGCCGTGCTGAGAGCGCCGACATGCGCGACAATGGAGGCGTGACCACCCCGGAACTGGCCCCCCGCCGCACCTTCGGCGGCGTGATCGCCGTCTGGGTGGTGGCCGCTCTCATCGGCGTCGCCATCGGCCTGTTCGTCACCGAGGAGTGGCGTCCGGCATGGCTGACGGTGGGTCTGGGCGGATGCCTGGTGCTGGGGTTCGCCATCCAGCTCTGGTTCGGCCGCTCCCAGGGCTTCACGGAGCGGGTGGCCGCGAGTGTTCTCGGGGCGCTGCTGGTGATGGGCATCATCAGCCTCGGCTTCGGTCTGGCCTCGATCGTTCCCGGCTAGACTCATTACATGGATCTCGTCGCGCTCGAACTCTTCTTCGTCGGGCTTCTCGCCCTCGCGTCGCTTGCGATCGTCTTCGTCTCCGGCGTTGTGATCAAGAACCTCTACCGCGGCCAGCGCTGACGGCGGCTGCGTCGTGTTCGATCTCCCTACGGATCTGCCTGCCGACCTCGCGCCACTGTCGTGGCTCATCGGGGTGTGGGAGGGCACCGGCGTGATCGACTACGAGGCGGGCGACCACCGGTTCGCGGGCGAGTTCGCCCAGCGCGTGAGCTTCAGCCACGACGGCGGTCCCTACCTGAACTATTCGGCCAGCGCGTGGCTTCTCGATGACGCCGACTCCGAGGGAGCCGAGCGGGCACGCACACCCCTGGTCTCGGAGATGGGCTACTGGCGGCTGTCGCGCCCGGCGACGGATGCCGATGCCGGACCCGGTCTGCTCCCGGCCGTCAGCGAACCGGTCGTGCGTACGGCCGACGACGTGGAGGGGTTGCGCAATGCCGAAGGCGGATTCGACATCGAGGTCTCTCTCGTGCACGCGGACGGTGTCAGCGAGCTGTACCTCGGACAGATCCGCGGCCCGCGCATCGACGTCGCCACCGACGCGGTGATCCGAACCGCCGCCGCGAAGCCCTACGCGGCCGCCACGCGCATGTACGGACTCGTCGACGGCCACCTGCTCTGGGCGTGGGACATCGCGGCACTGGGCAGTGAGCTCGCCTCGCACGCGTCGGCACGACTTGCGCGGGTCGACTGATGCCCGGTCCTTTCGCACGCGTCCCCGGCGCCGTCACCGACGAGTCGGGGCTCCGCCACCTCGGGAACCCGCTCGGCGAGCAGCGCGCGCTGGCGTCCGGCGCCGCCGTCACGCCCCTCGGCGATCGAGCGGTGCTGGCGGTCCCCGGTGAGGATCGGCTGTCGTGGCTGGATTCGCTCACGTCGCAGGCACTCACGCGACTGCCGGCGGGTGAGAGCACCGAGCTGCTCGTGCTGGGGCCGAAGGGACACATCGAACACGCGGCATCCGTTCTGGATGACGGTGAGACGACGTGGCTCATCGTGGATGCAGCGGATGCCGAGGGGCTGCTTTCGTGGCTGCGCAAGATGCGCTTCCGGCTGCGCGTAGACCCGCGGGACGCGAGCGAGGAGTTCGCGGTGATCGGCGGCACGCGGGCCGGGCTCGCCGTTGTCGCGGCCGCCGCGCCGACCGGCATCCCCCTGATCTGGAGCGACCCCTGGCCGAACGTCTCGCCCGGCGGTCACGCGTACGCGACCGTGGAACCGCACGCCGCCGTGGAGTGGGACTGGTCCGAGGCGATCGTCCCGCGCGCCGAAGAGGAGCGCATCGCCGTCGCTGCCGCGTCCGGCGAGCTCACCCTCGCGGGGCTCGCCGCGGCGGACGCGCTGCGCATCGCCGCATGGCGGCCTCGCTGGGCGAACGAAGTCGACGACCGCGCGCTCCCGCACGAGCTGGACTGGCTGCGAACAGCGGTGCACCTGGAGAAGGGCTGCTACCGGGGCCAGGAGACCGTCGCGAAGGTGCACAACCTCGGCCATCCCCCGCGTCGGATCGTCGCCCTGCAACTGGATGGCAGCGATTCGCTGCTGCCCGCCCGCGGCGATGAGCTCTTCGTCGATGATGTCGCCGTCGGCGTGATCACCTCCGCCGCGCTGCATTTCGAGGACGGTCCGATCGCTCTGGCCGTGGTCCGTCGCAATACCGCCGTCGACGCGGAGTTCATCGTGCGCACAGCCGACGGCGTCATCGCCGCGGCGCAGGAGGTCATCGTTCCGCCCGAGGCGGGGGCGACGGCCAAGGTTCCGCGTCTGCCGCGGCTCGGACGCCGCACGCGCTGACGCCCACTCGCGGCATCCACGTCATCGGGGCGCGACGGCGCTCCAGGGCACGGTGAGCTCGCCCAGGCGCCAGCGCGACCTCTCGCGCACCGGCCAGCCGCCGTTGCGCAGCGCGCTCAGCGCCGCCTCCCAGCGCTGCACCGGACCGAAGACGGCCATGCCCGCTGCGCGGTCCCACTCGTCGTCCAGGGCTGTCAGCAGGGCGTGCACGCGCTCGCCGGGCACGTTCCGATGAATCAGCGCCTTCGGAAGCCGCTCGGCGGCGATGGAGGGGTGTTCCAGCCCGGCGAGCCGCAGCGCGATCGTGAGGGTGCGCGGTGCGGCATCGGGTCCGAGTGCGATCCAGGAGCAGATGCGCCCCAGTTCGTCGCACGTGCCTTCGACCAGCAGCCCGTCCGGCGCGAGCGCTCCCGCCATGCGCTCCCAGGCGCCCGGCACCTCCGGCTCGTCGTATTGGCGGAGCACATTCATCGCACGGATCACGGCGGGCCGGCGTCCGTCCGGCGTCGGCACCTCGAAACCGCCGAGCGCGAAGGACACCCGGGCGTCGGTCGCGAACCCGGTCGCTCCGGCACGAACCTGCGCCAGCTGCCCGCGAGCCCGTGCGACGCGTCCCGGGTCGATCTCCAGTCCCAGCACCTCGACGTCCGGGCGCGCGCGGGCCAGGCGGGCGGACAGCTCCAGCGCGGTCACCGCGCTCGCGCCGAATCCGAGATCCACGACGAGCGGGTCGGGTGCGCGTCGCAGTGCGGGTTGTCGTGCGATCCACCGATCCACGCGCCGCAGCCGGTTGGTTCCGGTGGTGCCACGAGTGACCTGACCGACGGGGGAGCGTCCGGCAGTCATGAGCCCATGATGCCAGGCGGGCTCGGGTGCCACGGCCGAGCAGGTGGTGAGCGCCTCGGTATCATGGGGCAATGACCGCGCCCTACACGCTGATCCTCCTCCGACACGGCCAAAGCGAATGGAACAAGCTCAACCTCTTCACCGGGTGGGTCGATGTCCGCCTCTCCGAGCAGGGCAAGGCCGAAGCCATCCGCGGCGGCGAGCTGCTGGCCGAGGCGGGGCTGCTGCCCGACGTGCTGCACACCTCGGTCCTGAGCCGCGCGATCCAGACCGCGGACCTCGCGCTGGACGCCGCCGATCGGCTGTGGATCCCCGTCAAGCGCACCTGGCGCCTCAATGAGCGCCACTACGGCGCGCTGCAGGGCAAGGACAAGGCCCAGACGCTGGAGGAGTTCGGACCCGAGCAGTTCATGCTCTGGCGCCGCTCGTTCGACGTGCCGCCGCCGCCGCTCGCGGACGACTCCGAGTTCAGCCAGGTCGGCGACCCGCGCTACGTCGGGATCGACGGCGAGGTGCCGCGCACCGAATCGCTCAAGCTCGTCATCGACCGCTTCCTGCCCTATTGGGAGAGCGACATCGTCCCCGACCTCCGCACCGGCAAGACGGTGCTGGTGACCGCGCACGGCAACTCGCTGCGGGGCCTCGTGAAGCACCTCGACGACATCGGCGACGCCGACATCGCCGAGTTGAACATCCCGACCGGCATTCCGCTGGTCTACCGGCTGGACGAGGACCTCAAGCCCATCGAACCAGGCGTCTACCTGGACCCCGAGGCGGCCGCCGCGGGCGCTGCAGCAGTGGCCAATCAGGGCAAGTAACGAGGGCGTGAAGGCGCCCAACGAACAGAAGAGCGGATGCCGCGCCGGCGGCATCCGCTCTTCTGTTCGTCATCGTGCGGGGGTGACGATGTCGACCGTGTCGGTATCGGTCGTCCAGTCACCGGTCGAGAGGTAGACGACCTTCTTCGCGACGGAGACCGCGTGGTCGGCGAACCGCTCGTGGTACCGACTGGCGAGCGTCGCATCGACGGTCGCGGACGCCTCGCCCTGCCAGGTGTCGCTGAGCACCTTCTCGAACACGCTCACGTGCAGGTCGTCGAGCTTGTCGTCGTCGTTGCGGATCTCCTCGGCCAGCTCCGGGTCCTCGGTGCGCAGCAGCTCCGTGAGCTTGCGCGCGACATCCACATCGAGCTCGCCCATCTTGATGAACGTGGACTTGAGCCCCTTGGGGATGGCACGCTCCGGGAAGCGCATACGGGTCAGCTGGGCGATGTGCTCGGCGATATCGCCCATGCGCTCCAGCGATGCACTGATGCGCAATGCGCTCACGACGATGCGCAGGTCCCGCGCCACCGGCTGCTGGCGGGCCAGGATCTCGATCGCCAGCTCGTCCAGTGCGATCGCCTTGTCGTCGATGATCACATCCGCCTCGATGACCTCCTCGGCCAGGGCGACGTCGCTCGAGCTGAACGCCCGGGTGGCCTTGTCGATGGCGATCGTGACGAGTTCGGCGATCTCGACCAGACGTCCCTGGACGTCCGCGAGCGACTGATGGAAGACTTCGCGCATTGCAGCACCTTTCGTGTTCCGCAGCAGGCACACGCCTTGCGACCTGGCGATTGTCGCCAGCGAAGGTTAACGAACGGTGCCGCGAGAGTGAATAGTAACCGGCCCGGATGTCGGGGCGCCCCGAACCGGACGGAAGCAGGGCACGCACGCCCCTACGCTGGGAGCATGGACACGACGCAGCTTGCGCTGCTCGCCCTGCTGGTGGGGGCGATCATCGGGGCTTCCGTGTCGGTGGTCATCATCCTCTCGCTGCGCGCACGCGACCGCGCGCGCGCCGAGACGTCCTCGATCATCCCCGACGGCGTCCGCGAGGTTCTGCGGGGAATGGACGATCCCGCGGTGGTCGTGGACACGTCCTCGACCGTCGTCGCGGCCTCCGCCGCCGCGGGTCCGTTCCATCTCGCCGAGGGTGGGGTGCTGAGATCGGACGAGCTCCGGGCGGTCGCCCGCCGCGTGCGCGACGGAGATTCGGCGACCACGGCCACCCTGCGGCTGCAGCGCGGTGCACCTCCGGCCGAGCCGCGCCTGGTCGTCGTGCGGGCGACGCGGATCTCACCACGACTGACCCTGCTCGTCTTGCGCGACATCACCGAGCGTGAACGGGTGGAGCAGATGCGCCGCGACTTCGTCGCGAACACGAGTCACGAGCTGAAGACACCGGTCGGAGCCGTCAGCCTCCTCGCCGAGGCGATCGAATCCGCCGCGGACGACCCCGACCAGGTGCGCAATTTCGCGTCGCGGTTGACGGCAGAGGCAGCCCGCCTCGCCTCGCTGACCGCCCGCATCATGAATCTCTCCCGGCTGCAGGCGGCCGACGAGCTCACCCACGACCGCGACGTGGCCGTCGATGAGATCGTCGCGGCAGCCGTCGAAGCGCACGCCATCCAGGCCGGTTCGGCGGGCGTCGAGATCGTCCGGGGCGGAGAACGCGGACTCTACGTCCGCGGCGACGCACAGATCCTGATCGAGGCCGTCGGCAATCTGCTGGCCAACGCGATCCACTACTCGCCGCGAGGCTCTGACATCGGCGTGGGGGTCAAGGCGGACGATCGCGTCGTCGAGATCGCCATCGCCGATCGCGGGATCGGGATCCCGGAAGGCGATCAGGAGCGGATCTTCGAGCGCTTCTATCGCGCCGACCAGGCGCGCTCGCGCCGCACCGGCGGCACCGGTCTGGGACTCGCGATCGTCAAGCACGCCGTGCAACGGCACGGGGGAGAGGTGAGACTGTGGTCGCGGCCCGGTCGAGGCTCGACCTTCACGATCCGCCTCCCGCAGATCGACCCCCCTGCCGACCAGGTGCCGCCGCCGCGTCGGCGCAAGAAGAAGCGGCCGACGACCGCCGCGGCATCCACCCCCACGAATGGAGCACCCGCATGACTCGTGTCCTGATCGTCGAGGATGAGCCCGATCTGGCTGATCCGCTCGCCTACCTGCTGCGCCGGGAGGGCTACGAGGTGGAGATCGCCGAGGACGGCCCGTCGGCGCTGGTCGCGTTCCGCGAGCGGGGCGCGGACATCGTGCTGCTGGACCTGATGCTGCCGGGGATGTCGGGGACCGAGGTGTGCCGCCAGATCCGCGGGACCTCACGGGTGCCGATCATCATGGTGACGGCGAAGGACTCCGAGGTGGACATCGTCGTGGGTCTGGAGCTCGGCGCGGACGACTACGTCACCAAGCCGTACTCCGCGCGGGAACTTCTCGCCCGCATGCGCGCGGTGCTGCGTCGGCTCGCGCAGAACGAAGCCGACCTGGAGGACCATGTGCTGGACGGCGGTCGGGTCGTGCTCGACATCGATCGGCACGCCGTTGCGGTCGACGGGCGGGAGATCAACATGCCGCTCAAGGAATTCGAGCTGCTCGAGGTGCTCATGCGCAATGCCGGCCGGGTCCTGACGCGTGGCCAGCTGATCGACCGGGTATGGGGAACCGACTACTTCGGCGACACCAAGACGCTCGACGTCCACATCAAGCGGATCCGCTCCCGGATCGAAGAGCATCCGAGTGAGCCGACGATGCTGATGACGGTCCGCGGGCTGGGCTACCGCTTCGAAGGCTGACGCCGCGCGGCGTCAGCACGCCGGGTCAGGGCAGCAGGTCGCCGTAGTAGTCCAGCGAACCGTCGAGGACGGGCACGTCGAAGAGGATCCCCTCGCCGTCTCCGGACTGGAAGTACATCGGCAGAACGGCGCCCGGCTTGGTGTCGATGCCCTCCAGCAGCACCGGCTCGGTCTCGTCTGTTCCCAGGCTCACCGTGCTGTTCGCGGGGACGCGGATCGACTCGGTCGTCTTCGCGGACCCCTCGCCGAACTCGATCCGGAGCGTCTGCGAATCAGAGGTCGTGTTGACGATCGCCGCGATGAGGTTGCCGTCGTTGCCGTCGTCGTCCGCGACGATCAAGACGTTGCGCACCTGGAGCGGGCCCGAGTCGGGGATGTTCACGCCGTCGGACGGCGAGTACTGGATGGTGGTCGCCTGTGTGGAGATCATGGCGCAGCCACTGGTTCCGAGGACCACGAGGGCGCCTAGGGCGAGCGACGCGATAAGGCGCGATTTCACGGATCCTCCTGGGACGGCTGACGGCATCTCTAGCATTCTAGGGGGTGGCCGCGACGACCGTGGGGGCGCCCCGAGGGGGTGGGCGGCGAACCTTACCCTATCTTTGCCTGTGGTATCCTAGAGGTTGCCGAAAGGACATAACTACATGCTTTTTGAGGTTGGCGAAACGGTCGTCTACCCCCACCACGGGGCCGCGACGATCATCGAAGTCAAGGACCGGGTCATCAGGGGCGAGACCAAGAAGTACCTGAAGCTCAACGTCACCCAGGGAGATCTCATCATCGAGGTCCCCGCAGAGAATGTCGACCTCGTCGGCGTGCGCGACGTCATCGGCAAAGAGGGTCTGGATCAGGTTTTCGAAGTCCTTCGTGCCCCGTTCACGGAAGAGCCCACGAACTGGTCACGCCGCTACAAGGCGAACCTCGAGAAGCTCGCGTCCGGCGACGTCATCAAGGTCAGCGAAGTGGTCCGCGACCTGTGGCGCCGCGACCAGGACCGCGGCCTCTCGGCCGGCGAGAAGCGCATGCTCGCCAAGGCGAAGCAGATCCTCATCTCCGAGCTCGCGCTCGCCGAGAAGACCGACGAGGAGAAGGCCGGCGCCATCCTCGACGAGGTGCTGGCTTCTTAGCCACCGCGTGACGGCACGCGACAGGTAGCGTGAGGGCGTGAGTATCACGCCCGTGCCCCGCGTCGCTGTCATCGTCGTTGCGGGGGGCTCTGGAACGCGCCTCGGTGCTGCAATGCCCAAGGCCTTCGTCGGGATCGACGAGCACACCATGCTCAGGCATGCCCTCGCACGTGTCTTCGACGCACCGCAGGCGCAGGTCGTGGTGGTGGCGCCCGCCGGTCGCGAGGGTGACGCGCTCACCGACGCGATCGCTGCCGCCGGCGATCGGAGGGAACTCGTCTCCGTCGTCACGGGCGGCTCCAGCAGGCAGGCCTCCGTGGCCGCGGGTCTGGAGGCGCTCTGGGGCGACGTCGAGATCGTGCTCGTGCACGACGCTGCGCGGGCGCTCACGCCTCCGGACGTCTTCGCACGTGTCGTGCGCGCCGTAGAGAACGGCGCCGCCGGGGCGATACCCGTCCTGCCCGTCGTCGACACGATCAAGCGCGTCGAGAATCAGCGGATCGTGGCGGCCGTCGACCGTGCGGAACTGTCCGCCGCCCAGACTCCGCAGGGCTTCCGCCGCGGCATTCTGGACGCCGCCTACCGCACGGCCGCGCAGGAGCACACCGACGACGCCGCGCTCGTGGCCGAGTCCGGCCACACCGTGGTCGTCGTGGACGGCGACGCGCTCGCGTTCAAGATCACGACCGCCGCCGACCTCGATCGGGCGCGATCCCTGGTGGCACGCCATCCGCTCCCCGCCACCGGCGCGCGTCTGGAGAACCCGCCGCCCATACCCCGCATCGGCGTCGGAACCGACGTGCACGGGTTCGGCGGGGAGGGCTCCCTATGGCTCGCCGGGCTGGAGTGGCCGGGGGAGCTGGCGTTGTCGGGGCACTCCGATGGCGACGCTGTCGCGCACGCCATCGTCGATGCGCTGCTGTCCGCCGCCGGGCTGGGCGACATCGGCACGCATTTCGGCACCGACCACCCCGAGTACGCGGGTGCCCACGCCGACGTCTTCCTCGCGCGCACCCTCGGGCTGCTCGGAGAAGCCGGCTGGCGGGTGGGCAACGTCGCCGTGCAGGTTCAGGCGAATCGCCCTCGATTCGCGGCACGCCGCATCGAAGCGGAGGCGGTGCTCTCGGCCGCACTCGGCGGAGCCCCGGTATCGCTCTCGGCGACGACGACGGATGGCCTCGGCTTCACCGGTCGCGGTGAGGGCGTCGCCGCGTTCGCGATGGCGCTCGTCGTCCCGGCCTGAGCGGGCACCCTCACCCCTCCACCGCGAACGGAACGGGATCCCGGGGTGCGCGCGATCCCCATGCCAGCAGCGCCAGCCCGATGGCGAGAACGAGCAGGCCGGCGATGGCCAGGACCGAGAGCCGCTCCCCGAGGACGACGATGCCCAGCACGCTCGCCGTCAGCGGTTCGCCGAGTGTCAGCGTCGCCGCGGTCGCGGCGGTCAGCCCGCCCAGACCCCACGTGAACATCACGTACGCGATCGAGATCGTGGCGATCCCCAGCCAGAACGCCATCACGAGGCCGGGCGCCGTGGCGAGCCAGGAGAGGTCGACGAAGGGAAGCACCAGCGCGGACAGCACCGCGGAGCTCGCCCCCATCGATCCGACCACCGTGAACGGATCCCAGCCCTGGTCGAGCAGCCGCCGCTGCACGTTCGCGATGACCGCGAACGTGGCACCGGCCCCCACCGATCCGAGCAAGCCGATCGGATCGGTGCCGGCGGTGGAGCCCGCTTCACCGCCGAAGCCGAGGAGCACGACGCCGATCGTGGCCAGGCCGGTCGCCATCATCCAGGTCCCGCTGGGAACCCGTCGCGTCAGAGCCCACTCGAGCAGGCCGGCGAGGATCGGCGCGGAACCCAGTGCCACGACCGTTCCGACGGCTACGCCGTTGCGCTCCGTACCGAGGAAGAACAGCGGCTGGTACAGGGCCAGGCAGAAGCCGGTCAGCCCCATCAGCGCGAGGGGGCGGATGCCGCCCTTCGACAGGTTGAGGGACCGCGTCGGGGGAGTGGCCGAGCGCCGGGCATGCCGGCGAGCGAGCACGAATGCGATCGCCGCGAGACCGGTGCCGCCGATCACCAGGCGGACAGCGCCGACGGAAAGCGGGGTGGTGTCGTCCGGACCGAGTGCCATCGCGGTTCCGGTGGTCCCGAACAGCAGGGCCGCGGCGAGGACGGTGAGGACGTGAAGCACACTGTCATTGATACTGCATGCGGTCCTCGCTCCCGCGCGGCGACGGGGCGGTGCCTGGTGTTCGGCCAGGTTGGGCGGATGCCGCGCGGGTAGGCTGGTGCAGTGACACCCGGTACACCGCCCGTGAGGCTCTACGACACGAAAGCCCAGACGTTGCGCGCTTTCGCGCCGCTGGACCCCTCGAACGTGACGGTGTACGTCTGCGGACCGACCGTGCAGTCCGGTCCGCACATCGGTCACCTCCGCGGCGCCTTGAGCTTCGATCTGCTGCGCCGCTGGCTCGTCCACCGGTTCGGGCGGGTCACATTCGTCCGCAACGTCACCGACATCGATGACAAGGTGCTCGCGAACGCCACCGACGCCGAGCCGTGGTGGGCACTGGCCTACCGCATGGAGCAGGAGTTCACCCGCGCGTACACCGCGATCGGCATCCTGCCGCCGACCTACGAGCCACGGGCCACGGCATCCATCCCGCAGATGCAGGAGCTCATCGCGCGCCTGATCGAACAGGGCAACGCGTATGCCGCCACGGACTCGGCAACGGGCGCCGGCGAGGTGTACTTCGATGTGCGCTCCTGGAGCGATTACGGCAGCCTCACGCGACAGTCGCTGGACGCGATGGAGCCCGCGCAGGACGCCGATCCGCGGGGCAAACGCGATCCGCACGACTTCGCATTGTGGAAGGGCGCGAAGCCCGGTGAGCCGTCAACCGCCACCTGGGACTCGCCGTGGGGACCTGGTCGTCCCGGCTGGCACATCGAATGCTCGGCCATGTCGCGGCGCTACCTGGGCCCGGAGTTCGACATCCACGGCGGTGGTCTCGACCTGCGCTTCCCGCACCACGAGAACGAACTCGCGCAGTCCACCGCCGCGGGGGACCCGTTCGCGCGGTACTGGGTGCACAACGGGCTCGTCACGGTCGGTGACCAGAAGATGTCGAAGTCGCTGGACAACTTCCTCCTCGCCGACGACGTCCTGAGCGCCCGTGATCCCCTCGTGGTCCGCTACGCGTTGGCCGCGGCCCACTACCGCTCGAACCTCGACGTCAGCTCGTCGTCCTTCGACGAGGCCGAGGCCGCGCTCGACCGGATCCGCGCGTTCATGGAACGCTCGGTCCGCACACTGCGGGACGAGTCCGATGACGTGCGCATCGACGCGATCGTCCCCGAGCGCTTCGCGGCGGCGATGGACGACGATCTGGGCGTTCCGCAGGCGCTCGCGGTGATCCACGAGACCGTCCGCCTCGGCAACACCGCACTGGACGAAGACGACGACGACGCGGCGAGGGGAGCCTTCGCCGACGTTGCGGTCATGACCGGCCTCCTCGGCATCGATCCGCTCGACCCGGCATGGAACACCTCATCCGGTGGCGCCGAGGCATCCGCTCTGGACACCCTCGTGCGCACCCTCATCACCCAGCGCGCCGCTGCGCGCGCTGCCAAAGACTGGGCGGCGGCCGATCGCATACGCGACGCGGTCGCTGCCGCGGGCATCGCGCTCGAAGACGGTGCCGACGGCACCCACTGGAATCTGCTCGGGACTCAGCCCGGGACGAAGGAGTAGGACATGGCCGGTAAGCCGGGGCGCCCGGGCGCCAGCAAGGGCAAGAAGGGTCCCACCAAGGGCACGGGCGGCAAGAACAAGCGATCGCTGGAAGGCCGCGGTCCGACCCCGAAGGCCGAGGACCGGGCGTGGCATCCTGCGGGCAAGCGCAAGGCCGCGGCGGAGCGCTATGCCGCTGCGGGCGGCGCGGGAAAGCCGGGGCAGAAGTCGAGCGCTCCGCGGCAGTCGCGCGCGAAGAAGGACGACGACACCGAGGTGGTGACCGGACGCAACTCCGTTCTCGAGGCGCTGCGCGCCAAGATCCCCGCCACCGCGTTCTACATCGCCCAGCGTGTGGAGATGGACGACCGGGTCAAGGAGATGCTGTCCATCGCGACGCACCGCGAGATCCCCGTGATGGAGGTCACGCGCCCGGAGCTGGATCGCATGGCCGGCTTCGACGGCGTCCATCAGGGCGTCGCGCTGAAGGTCCCGCCGTATGAATACGCGCATCCCCAGGACCTGCTCGAGAACGTCCTCGAGCGCGGCCAGGTACCGCTGTTCGTCGCCCTGGACGGGGTGACCGACCCCCGCAACCTCGGGGCGATCATCCGCTCCACGGGTGCTTTCGGCGGCCACGGCGTGATCCTCCCGCAGCGACGCTCCGCCAGTGTGAACAGCGCGGCGTGGAAGACCAGCGCCGGCGCGGCGGCGCGCATCCCCGTGGCGATCGCGCCGAATCTGACGGCGACGCTCAAGGAGTTCAAGAAGCAGGGCGTGTTCGTGCTGGGGCTGGACGGCGGCGGCGACGTCTCGCTTCCCGCCCTCGCGCTCGCCGACCGTCCCGTCGTCATCGTCGTGGGCTCCGAGGGCAAGGGGCTGTCCCGCCTGGTCAGCGAGAACTGCGACCAGATCGTGTCCATTCCCATCGACGCGGCCACCGAGTCGCTGAATGCGGGGATCGCGGCATCCGTCGCCCTGTACCAGGTCTCCACGCTGCGCGCGCAGGGAAACTGATCGCGTCGATCGTTCCATTCAAGGGAATGATCCGGCCTGCCCGCGGCTTGACACCGACAAGCCCATCGAAAGGAACAGCATGACTCGTATCGCCGTCATCGGAGGAACCGGCTATGCCGGACGCAACATCGTCGCCGAGGCGGTGAGTCGCGGACACACAGTGGTGTCGGTCGCGCGGAGCGTTCCCGCCGAACGGGTCGAGGGTGCCACGTACCTGGAGGGGAACATCCTCGACGTGCCCAGTCTGGTCAGCGAGCTCGAGGGCGTCGAGGTCATCGTCTCGACCGTCCCCGCACGTGGCGACATGGTGGGCAAGGTGCGGCCGAGCACGGCGGAGCTCGTCGCCGCGCTGCCCGGGGACGTGCGTGTCGGCGTGATCGGCGGCGCGGGCGGCAGCCTCATCGCCGAAGGCGGTTCGCGGCTCGTGGACCAGGACTCTTTCACCGAGGAGTACAAGCCCGAGGCGCTCGAGGCGATCGGCATCCTCGAGGACCTGCAGGTCGGCGATGCCTCCCGCGACTGGTTCTACGTCCACCCGGCCGGCGCCTTCGGCGTCTGGAACCCGGGCGAGCGCACCGGCTCGTACCGCATCGGCGGCGACGTGCTGGTCACCGACGCGGAGGGCAGCTCCTACATCTCCGGTGCTGACCTGGCCGTCGCGGTCCTCGACGAGATCGAGTCCCCGAAGCACTCGCGCGCGCGCTTCACCGTCGGGTACTGACTCACCGTCGCAGACTGAGCGGCCAGGGGGGCGAGGAGACCCGCCGGGACTTTCGCCCCCTGGCCGACCTGTCACTTCTTGTACTGGTAGGGGTTGAAGAGCACTTCGCTCTCGGGGATCTCGGGGAACTGCCCGGAGATCCACTCATCTCCGACCTCGCGCTCGAGATGGGCGACGGTGTCGTCCAGCTTGCTCTTCACCGAGGCGAGATCGCCGGCGACGACCTTGCCTTCGGACTTGACGACCTCGCCGCCGACGAGCACGGTGTGCACATCGCCGCGCTGGGCCTGGTAGACGATCTGTCCCCACGGGTTGATCAGCGGGGCCCACGTCGGCGAATCGTCGTTCTTCAAGAGCACGACGTCAGCCAGCTTGCCCTCCTCGAGCGAACCGATCAGGTGGTCCTTGCCGATCGCCTTCGCCCCGCCCCGCGTCGCCATCTCCACGACATCCTGCGCGCGCAGCTTCACGTGGGTGATCGTTTCGGCCGGTTCCAGCTGATGCGCCTTGAAGTGCTCGAGCGCACGGTCGGCATTGACCGTGGCTCGCATCGCGGAGAACAGGTCGGCGCTGAACCAGACGCTCGTGTCGACGGACAGTGAGACCGGGATGCCGTAACGGCGCAGGTTGTGGATCGGCGGGTAACCCTGACCGCACGTGTCCTCGGACTCGGTCGCGAGAGACACGTTGCCGCCCGTCGCAGCGATCTTCTGGTACGAGTCGGCCGAGAGCGAGGCGGCGTGCACGTAGGTGAATCCCTCCTCCATGACACCGGCGTCATACGCGTTCTTGATGCCCCAGTCGTTCGTTGCACCCCAGACACCGGCGTGAGTCGTGACGCGCAGACCCAGGTCCTTGGCGACCTGGTACGCCGCGAGCTCGGGGAACTCCTCGTCCTGATTGGGTACGTCGAACGCGATCTGCGTGCCGAACATGCGCGAGTCGTCGCGCGACCGGATGAGCAGATCCTGCACTGCGGGGTCGGCCGTCCACTCCCACGGCGACTGATGGATGTTG
The DNA here is from genome assembly GCF_039534975.1 of Microbacterium terregens. Classification (NCBI taxonomy): domain Bacteria; kingdom Bacillati; phylum Actinomycetota; class Actinomycetes; order Micrococcales; family Microbacteriaceae; genus Microbacterium; species Microbacterium terregens. The sequence goes on along the minus strand of NZ_BAAAWH010000001.1, from coordinate 2,877,999 downwards.
CCGTACGCGAAGACGAATCGTCCGGGCGAGGAGACGAGAGCGTCCACCGCGGCCTCGGCGTGCTCCACGGTGCGAAGGCCGTGGGACCAGTCGACGCTCGTCGTCACTCCGGACTCGACGGCGTCGAGTGCGGAGATGAGGTTGCCGGCGGCATAGTCCTGGGGGCGGAACTTCATTCCGTGCTGCAGGTAGTACCAGACGAAGTACTGCGTGAGCGTCCAGTCGGCGCCGTAGCCGCGCATCGCCGTCTGCCACATGTGCCGATGGGTGTCCACCATGCCGGGCATGACTATCCCGCCCGTGGCGTCGATCTCGCATGTCCCGTCGGGAACCGACAGGTCGACGCCGACACCGGCGATCTTGCCGTCCACGACGAGGACGTCGCCTCTGGGCAAGACGGTGCGGGCGTCGTCCATGGTCAGGACGATTCCGTTGCGGAAAACGATGGGTTGTCCGGGCTTCGGGGCCGGTGTGCCGGTCATCTTGACGCTCATCCTCCTTGATTCGCTGTCACGCCTAGCCAGCGGTTCGCTGACCCGCGCTGTCGTCGCACGCGTGCTCTTGCTTGACTTGCTCAGGGCGGTCGACTTGACTTAGGTTAAGCATTACTGAACACCGATGTCCAGTCCTACTTGGTTTCACGTCCTCCGGTGCCCGCGGTCGGTGGAGGCAGGGTGTGCCGAGAACGTCGTGCATCGCGCTTCGGGAAAGTTCGTGACCGCCCGTTCGGACGTCACGGGAACACACTCGCTGAGGAGTTGCATTGGGCGACAGGACCATCGTCATCGTCGGAGGAACATCCGGAATCGGCCTCGAACTGGCGAAGGACTGCATCGCCCGCGGGGACCGCGTCGTGATCACCGGCCGCCATCAGGAGCGGACGGATGCCGTCGCGGCGTCGCTCGGCGCCGAGGCGACCGGCGTCGCGCTGGACATCTCCGAACCGCACCTGATCCGTGAGCGTCTGGCCGCCGTCGGGAACGTCCACGGACTCGTGCTCGCGGCGATCGAGCGCGACGCGAACACGATCCGCGAGTACGACGTCGGGCGCGCGATCCGTCTGGTCACCCTGAAGCTGGTCGGGTACACCGAGACGGTCCACGCACTGCTGGACCGGCTGGATCCGACGGTCGACACCGGCATCGTGCTCTTCGGCGGCCGCGCGAAGGACCTCCCCTACCCGGGCTCGACGACGGTCTCCTCGATCAACGGCGGCGTGACGGGGCTGGTGAACTCGCTCGCCCTCGAGCTTGCGCCGATCCGCGTCAACGCTCTGCATCCCGGGATCATCGGCGACAGCCCCTTCTGGGCTGACAAGCCGGCGGGCGTGCTCCAGGGCTACGAGCGGCACACTCCCGGCGGGAAGCTCGCGACGATGGCGGACGTCGTGGACGCGGCGCAGTTCCTGTTGCGGAACCGGGGTGTCTCCGCGGTCAACCTCTACGTCGATCGCGGCACCGGCGTCATCTGATGCCGCGCGAGACGACGGGGGAGTGCAGTGCGCGGGATCGCGTCTCAGGACAGCCCGCGCCGTGAAACCTCGGCAATCGCGGACCAGTCCAGGTTCTGAAGCTCGGGGTCGGCCAGCGCGCGGTCGAAGACCGAGATGAGGGCGGGCATCGTCGCAGGACGGACGCCACCGGAGGCGGCCACCTCCTCGGCGAGCGCGAGGTCCTTGCGGCCGAGCGCGATATGGAAGCCGGGTGGCGCGTAGGCGCCGTGGGCGATCATGCTGCCGTAGCCGGTGTACACGACGCCACCGAAGAGCGTGCTGGAGAGCAGCTCCGTGAACAGCACCGGATCGACCCCCTGCCGTTCCGTCATCGCGACCGACTCACCGAGCGCCTGCAGGGCGTGGATGATGTTGTAGTTGACGGCCGCCTTGACCGCCGTCGCCACCGATGGCCGTTCGCCGATCCGCCAGACCCGCCGGCCCAGCACAGCCAGGTACGGCTCCACGGCATCCACGTCCGCAGGATCGCCCGCGGCGAGGATGTTGAGATCGCCGGTCGCGGCCACGGCCGGGCGTCCGAGCACGGGGGCGCTGACGTAGCGGGCGCCGGCATCCGCGAAACGCTGAGCCAGGGTGTCGGTCAACGACGGGCTGATCGACGCCATGACGACGTGGATCCGCCCGGCCGCGGAGGTCACAGACGCGGCGTCCAGCACAGCGTCGGTGGCTTCGTCGTTGGCCAGCATCGAGAAGGACACCTCGGCCGCGAGCGCTTCTGCGGGCGTGGCCGCGGCGCGCGCGCCGGCGGCGACGAACGCTGCGACGCGTCCCGCCGACCGATTCCAGACGATGACGTCGTGGCCGGCATCGATCAGACGGCGTGCCATCCCGCCGCCCATCGAGCCGAGCCCGAGGAAGCCGAGTGTGCTCACGCCTCTCCGCGCCCCCACGTCGTGTTCAGGTGCGACTGGGCGTCGCGCTCGAGGTTCAGTGGTCCGTCCACCGTGTAGTAGCGACGCCCCGCCACGAGCAGCTCCTCGGCGGGGAACTTCGTGATGACCTCGCAGCCGTCGGCGGTCACGACGAGCTCCTCTTCGATGCGTGCGGCGCCCCACCCGTCGGCCGAGGGCCAGTAGGTCTCCAGGGCGAACACGTTCCCCTCCTGCAGCACTTCGGGGTGATCCAGCGACGTCAGGCGGGAGAAGATCGGCTTCTCCCAGATGGACAGGCCCACGCCATGCCCGTACTGGAGGGCGAACGCCGCCTCTTCGTCGGCGAACCCGAACTCCTGCGCGGTCGGCCACACCTCCACGATGTCCGCCGTCGTCGCTCCCGGTTTGACGAGGGCGATCGCGCGGTCCATGTACTCCCGTGACCGTGTGTAGGCGTCGCGTTGCGCCGAGCTGGCCGATCCGACCGCGAACGTGCGGTAGTAGCACGTGCGGTAGCCGTTCCAGCTGTGCAGGATGTCGAAGAAGGCCGGGTCGCCCGGACGGATGAGCCGGTCCGAGAAGACGTGCGGATGCGGTGAGCAGCGTTCGCCCGAGATCGCGTTGACGCCCTCGACGTACTCCGAACCGAGGTCGTAGAGCGTCTTGGCTACCAGGCCCACGGCCTCGTTCTCGCGAACCCCGGGACGCAGGAACCGGTACAGCTCTTCGTAGGCGGCATCGACCATCGACGCGGCCTGCGTGAGAAGGCGGATCTCATCCGGCGTCTTGACCCGTCGCGCCTCCATGAAGACCTGCTGACCGTCGACGACGGTGATGCCCTCTTTCTGCAGTGCGAACAGGATCGGCAGCTCGATCACGTCGACGCCGAGGGGCTGGTCGGCCACCCCGAACTTCTCGAGTTCACGCTTGATCTTCTTCGCCACGCCTTCGGCGATCTCGGCGTCGGGAGGGAACGCGCCTCGAAGGGTCGAGATTCCGGCGCGCGCGCCGGAATCGAGCCGGGGACGCTTCGCGCCCTCGTGCGGGGCATTGGGATCGGCATCCATCTCTGCCGTGGTGGTGTCCAGCCACGGGTTGTAGAGCTGGTGATGCTTCGCGGCGGATCCGAAGTCCCACACGATGGGGTCGGTGTTGCGGGTGAGGAGGGCGAAGCGGATGAGCTTGTCCATGGCCCACGTGCCGATGTGCGTCGCGCTCATGTACCGGATGTTCGAGAAGTCGAACGCGAGCACCGCGCCGAGCTCGGTCACATCCAGTTCGGCCTTGAGCCGTGCGAGCCGGGCGTCGCGGAGGCGCTCGAAGTCGACCCGTTCCTCCCAATCGACGGCGTTCGTGCCAGTCGTACCGGTGCTCTTCATCGAGTCCTCCTGGGGGTCACCGCGCGAGATGTTCGTACAGTCCAGCTTAACACCTAGGGGTTTGGTGTGCGCCAGTGACAGACGCGCTGGGGCTACCGTTTGCGATACCTGGACCAGGCGTCGAACCCCACGGCGAGCAGGATGATCACGCCGAGGGCGATCCCCTGGAACAGCGGGTCGACGCGCAGCAGCGTGAAGCCGTTGTAGAGCATCGCGATGAACAGGATGCCGAGCACGGTGCGCCACACGGCGCCCTCGCCGCCGAGGATCGACGTGCCGCCGACGACCATGCCCGCGAGCACCGTGAAGGTGAGGGTCGTGGCGATCGCGTCGCTCTCCGGCACGGACGGAACGCGTGCGAGGTCGATCACGCCCGCGATGCCCGCCGCGGTGCCGGCCAGCGCGAAGGTGGCGATGCGGACGAGGTTGACCCGGATGCCGGCCAGGCGGGCGGCCTCGGCGTTTCCTCCGGCGGCGTACACGTAGCGGCCGAACGTCGAGCGCCACAGCACGATCCCGAGCACGACGACCAGGATGAAGGCGATCCAGGTCGGCAGCGAGATGCCGAGGGGTTTGGTCTTGGCTATCCAGGTGAACTCCTCGAAGTCCACGCGGATCTGCCCGACACCCTCCTTGCCCGCCTGCGAGACGAGCTTGGTCAGGCCGAGGATGATGAAGCTCATCGCGAGGGTCGCTATGAGCGGGTTGATCTTGAGGTACGTGCTGATCACGCCGTTGGCGATGCCGACGAGAAGCCCGGCGAGGATGCCGATGGTGATCCCGAGCGCGGCGCCCTCGGCCCCGCCGACTCTGATCATGATGGTTCCGCAGACGACCGAGGTGAACATGTACGTGGCCCCGACCGAGAGGTCGATGCCACCGGCGATGAGGACGAGTGTGCTGGCCGCCGCGATGATCAGGATGCCGGACTGTCGGTCCAGGACGTTGCCGATGTTCTGGAAGGACAGGAACGCCGGGCTGCCGATCGAGAGCGCGATGAACACCGCGAGGAACGGCACGATGATCGCTACCGATCGCAGCGGGATGCGCCGTCGGATCCGGCTCGGCGTCGTGATCTCGGTGGTGCGGAAAGAGGTGGTGTCAGTCATGTGAGCTCACTCGTGATCGGGTCCGAGAAGGCGGCGGTGAGGATGTTCGTCTCTGTCATGTCGTCGCCGGCGAGTTCCGCGGCGACGCGGCCGCCGCGGATCACGACGATGCGATGGGCGAGGCCGAGCAGCTCCTCCACATCGGAGGAGATGACCAGTACGCCGACACCCTGGCCGGCCTGGTCCACGATGAGGTCGTAGATCGCGCGGCGCGAGCCGACGTCGACTCCCCGGGTCGGCTCGTCGGCGATCAGGACTTTCCGGGAACGTTGCAAGGCCCGTGCGAACAGCACCTTCTGCTGATTGCCGCCGGACAGGGCGGAGACGTTGCGGCGGTCGTCTCCGCTCACCCGGACGCGCTCGAGCAGGCGCCGCGCGACGGTGCGTTCGGCGCTGGTCTTCACCCAGCCGGCGGAGGCGACGGCGTGCAGGTTCGACAGCGTGACGTTCTGGCGGACCGGCCGTCCCGGTACGAGCCCCTGGTCTTTGCGCGACTCGGGGATCAGGAAGATCCCCTTGCGCAGAGATCCGGAGATCGAGGCGGATGCCGAGACTCCTCCGACGACGACGTCGCCGTCTGAGCGCCTCGTCGCCCCGTAGATCGCATGGGCGATTTCGCTGCGGCCCGCCCCGACGAGGCCCGCGAGCCCGACGATCTCGCCGGCACGGACCGACAGTGAGACGCCGTGCACGCCGGGTGCGGTGAGGTCGGTGACGATCAGCGCCTCCTGCGCATCGCCGCCGGGTGCCTCGGGTTTGTCGGGGAAGATCGCGCCCAGCGAACGGCCGAGCATTCCCTCGATGAGGCTTGTCTCGCTCTCGGCGGCCGCGGGGCCGGTGCGGATCAGCCTGCCGTCTCTGAGGATCGTCACGGTGTCAGCGAGCTCGAGCACCTCACCGAGGAAGTGCGAGATGAGCAGTACGGAGTGCCCGGATGCCGCAAGCTGGCGGACGATGCCGTGCAGGAGTCTCATGTCCTCACCGGAGAGCGCCGCGGTGGGTTCGTCCATGATGATGAGCGAGGACCCCCGCGCGAGCGCGCGGAGGATCTCGACCTTCTGCTGATCGGCGGTGCGGAGCGAGCCCGCGGGGACATCGGCCGGCAGGTCGAAGCCTGTCCGGTCGGCGAGCTCCGCGAACGAGCGGGCCAGCGCGCGGCGGTCGACGAAGCCCGCGGCGCGCGGCTCGCGGCCGAGGTACACGTTCTCGGCGACGGACAGGGCGGGAACGAGGGCAAGCTCTTGCGCGATCGTCGCGATGCCGCGGTCGAGGGCCTCCCGAGGCGAGCTGAAGCTCACCCCTTCGTCATTGACCAGCATCGAGCCGCGGTCGGCGGAATGGACGCCCGCGATGATCTTGCTGAGCGTCGACTTACCCGCGCCGTTCTCGCCGACGAGGGCGTGCACGAGCCCGGGCTCGATCACGAGGTCGATGTCCGAGAGCACGGGGACCCCGCCGAAGGACTTGCCGACGCCCCGCAGCTCGACGCGGAGCTGCGGGACGACGGTGCGCGCCGGATCTGTCGGCATCGATCAGCCAGGCCACTCGCCGGTGAACTGGTCTGCGGTGTCCTTGGTCATGATGCCGTCATTGGGGAAGTCCGCAGACGGATCGCGGTCGCCCCAGTGGTTGTCGTTTCGCAGAGCGTCGATGAGCGCCTCCATGCCGAGCTTGCCCATCGTGGCGGGCGCCATCACGACATCGGCGAAGACGATGCCCTCCGCGACCTTCTGGCGTCCCCACTCTGCACCGCCGTAGCCGACGAGCAGATAGTCGCCGGCGGCCTGGCCGGCCGCCTCGATGGCGAGCACCGAGCCCTGCAGGCCCTGATCGGATGTCACGACCGCGTCGATGTCCGAGTTGCCGGTGATGATGTCCGCGAGGGCGGTCTGCGCCGCCGCGGGATTCCAGAACGTCTCGCCCTCGGCCACGACCGTCACCGGTGATCCCGCTGTGGCTTCGGTGAAGGCATCCCAGATGGCGATACTGACGCTCGATGACTTCAGGTCGTGCAGGAAGGCGACGTTGCACGGGTCGAGATTCGCCGCGGCGCAGCCCTCGACCGTCTTCTCGCCGAGTTTGCGTCCGAGCTCGGACGGCACCTGAAGGACATTGGCGGACAGTCCCTTCAGCTGGGTCTTGGCCGTTGTGAAGTCCTCTCCGAGGATCTGGTCGATGTTGACGACGGTGAGGCCGGCATCCATCGCCTCCTGGACGACGTCGACGATCGCGGGACCGTAGACGGGCTGGACGATCATGCCGTCGTACTGTCCGGAGGCGATGACGTCTTCGATCAGCGTGCCCTGGAGGGCGGGGTCGAGGTTGGCGTCGAAAACCGTGATCTCGGCGTTTCCGGCGGCAGCGACCTCCTCGGCGGCGGCGAGCATCGGCTCGTCGTAGGTGTTGGCCACCGCGAAGGAGATGTAGGCGATCTGAAGCGTCTCGTCCTCCGGTGCGCTGGTCTGGCCGTCGCCACCGCCGCCCGGCCCGGCGGCGCAGCCGATGAGCAGGAGCGCCGCAGCGGCGAGGCCGATGGTCGAAGTCACCCCCCGACGGTGCTGCATTGCTGTGTTCTGACGCATGACCTCTCCCTTGAAATCGATGGCACGGCTCTGGATGCTGCTTTTCACCTTCTGGTTCCGATGATCACACTCGCTGTACGGGTATCCAGCAGGACTTCATTCATTCACTAGCACTGGACACTCTGCCCGGGGAGAGCGCGAAAGGCAAGGATCGCGTCGACGGCAGATCAGCCCGGCGAGCCGCCGGAACGCGCGAGCACGGCGCCGAGCGGATCGGGCGCTCGGCCGGTGAGCTGCGCGACGGTATCCGTCACGAGATCGCAGAAGCCCCCGCGGATCGCCTGCCCGATGGACACCGTGAGTCGGGCGCCGTATTGGTTGTGGCCCTCCGAACCGGCGCCGAGCAGCCCGAGCATCGCGTCATCGCTCACAACCTGGGGTGTGACCTCGTGCCCACCGATCTCGGAGTACAGACGGGCCAGGGCGGGGGCGTCGAAGGCCTCCGTGCCGGTGAGGTCGAGGGTCTCACCCTCATGGCCTCCGCCGACCAGGACGGCCGCTGCCGCGCGCGCGATGTCGTCTCGTGCGAGGTAGGCGCAGCGGCCGTCGCCGCGGTTGTGCACCAGAGTTCCGGATGCCAGCGCCGCCGCCGCTTCGAACACCTGGAAATCGGCGTAGAACCCGGCACGGAGGATCGTGTAGTCGGTGCCGCTGTTGCGGAGATGCTCCTCCGTCGCCCAGTGACTCGGCGCGATGATCGCCGGGTTGGCGGGCACGGGGGCAAGCATCGACGTGTAGAGAATGTGCCGGACACCGGCGGCGCGTGCGGCCTCGATCGCTGCGATCTGACCCCGGGCGCGACCGTCGATGTCGTCGGTGCTGATGATGACCGCGCGGTCGACGCCGACGAACGCATCGGCGAGGGTGGTCGGGTCGGTGAAGTCGGCCCGTCTCACGTCCGTCTCCGGCTGGGCCCCCGTGAATGCCGCCGGGGTGCGCGTCGCGAGCACGAGGTGGCGCCCCGTGCCGAGCGCAGCCGCGGCGTGCTTCGCGACAGCCCTGCCGAGGTGTCCGGACGCACCTGTGATGAGCAGAGAGATCGCGGCCTACTCTCCCCAGCCCGGCGCAGGCTCGATCGCGCCTGCGCCGAAGTGCCAGTACTCGCGCAGATCGCGCACCAGGCCGGCGGAGTCGAACAGCAGATAGAACTCGCCGGCGAGCGTGACATCCGCCCCGTCGTTCTTGAGAGTCACCCACCATTCGACGGCTGCGCGGTCGGTATTCGCGATGACGGTCCCGTAACGGACGTCGACGTCCGACTGAGTGGCGGTTACGCGGGTCCAGTAGTCATGGACTCCCTGACGGCCGCGGAAGGGCTCCTCATAGGGATTCTCGCGGTACAGCGCATCCTCACTGAACAGCGCGGCCGCGGCATCCGCGTCGCGGTCTTCCCAGGCCTTCTTGTAGTCGGCGAGCCAACGATCGATGTCCATTTCCGGTTCCCCTCTGACGTCCGTTGCAGCCTGACTGTACACGCTGGTGTGCACCGGGGGTCGACATGATCGAGAGGGTCGCCCGTACAATGACACAGCGGCCGTGCCATTGCAGGACCGGTTCATGACGAAGGTGAGTGGAAACCATGCCGGACAGCCTCGGTGGACGGCTCCGCGAAGTACGGACCAAGCGCGGCCTCAGCCTGCGCAGCGTGGCGCAGTCGCTCGGAGTCTCGGCGAGCTTGATCTCCCAGGTCGAGATCGGCAAGACACAGCCCTCGGTCGCCACGCTGTACGCCTTGGCGAGCCACCTGGGTGTCTCGATCGATGAATTGATGGGGATTGCGCAGCCCGGTCCGAAGCCGGCGGCTTCGCTCTTCGGCCACTCCGGGCCCGCGTTGCCGGATGTGCAGCGTGCGACGGAGAATCCGCGCATCGAAATGGAGAACGGCGTGCTGTGGGAACGGCTCGCAGCCGGCACCGGTGGACCCGCGGATGCGCTCCTGGTCACCTACGCGCCGGGTGCCAGCAGCTCCATCGAGGGCAAGCTCATGCGTCACGCGGGCGTGGAATACGCATATCTGCTCGAAGGGGAATTGACCCTGCATCTCGACTTCGAGACGTACGTCCTCCGGCCCGGCGACTCGCTCCAGTTCGATTCTGTGCGACCGCACCTCTACTCGAACCGCAGCTCGGAGGTCGCGAAGGGCGTGTGGTTCGTCGTCGGCCGGCGGCAGCAGAACGAGTCGCTCCGCGATGCGCCGGGGGCAGACGCGGTGGCCGGGCGCGCGCCGTCCTCGGCCGTCGATGTGCTGCGGGCGATGGACGACCTCGAAGCCTGATCGGCGGATGCCGGCCCTCAGCGCGTGTGCTGCGCAGCCCTCGGCGCCGTCGCCCACGGATCGACGAGCGTCTTGATCTGACGGGAACGACCTTCCAGAAGCGGCTGGAGGCCGGCCTCGACGACCTGGTCTATCGGGATGACCTCACCCGCGATATCGGACCAGTCATCTCGCGTGCCCAGCAGACGCACGGCCTGCGGGAAGTCGTCCTTGTAGACGTGCGCGACCGTCCCGACGATCGTGAACTCGTTCAGCGTCCATCGTCCGAGGGGCAGCGCGGGCTCGCCGCGCTGGATGCCGACCGGCACGATCGTCGCGCCGGGCTTGGCAGCATCGAGCACCGAGGCCAGGCCCGGGGCGGATCCGCTGACCTCGAAGAAGACGTCGACGTCCATGCCCAGCTCGTCCAGCTTGGCCGTCAGCGGCATCGAGCCGGAGATCATGCCCGACGTGGCGCCGAGTCGCAGGGCGAGGTCGATCCGGTCCTGGTTCAGGTCCACCACCAGCAGCCGGGCTCCGGTCGCCGCTGCGGCGACGGCGATGAACGCGCCGATGCCGCCGACGCCGACGATGACGGCGTCCTGGCCCGCTCGCAGGCCGCTGCGCCGGACGGCGTGCACGGCGATGGCCATGGGCTGAGTGAGCCCGAGCGTGTCGAGCGCAAGCCCGGAGTCCGACACGTCGAGCACGATCCCGGCCGGGACCACGACGTACCCCGCGAGACCGCCGTCGTGGTGGAACCCCACGGTCGTGTACGAACGGCAGAGGTTCGTGCGACCGTTGCGGCACGGCTTGCATTCCCCGCACGACACGCCGGCACCGCTCACGACGACGGCACCGACCGGAAGCGAGTCCACGCCGGGACCGACCGCCTCGATGACTCCGGTGAATTCGTGGCCCAGCGTGACGGGAGGGCTCGCCAGCACGAGTCCTCGGCCGAATTCGGTCGCATCGCTGCCGCAGACGCCGCAGACGGCGACGCGGATGAGCACCTCGCCCGCTCCGGGAACCGGCACCTCGACGTCATCGATGCGAAGGTCCCCCACATCGTGCAGCACGGCCGCGCGCATCCGGGTCACGCGAACGCGCCCTCGGAGATGGGCAGCTGCACCGCGGAGCGCTCCGCCAGCATCCAGCCCAGATACTTCTCGTAGACGGCGAGGTGGTGCGGGTGATCGAGATAGGTGTCCAGACCCGCCGCGTCGTCCAGGATCGCCGCGATCCCGTAATCGGCGCCCCCGGGACGCAGATGCAAGTTGGTGTCGGCGACGTAGGAGCGGATCTCGGGGATGGCCGCCGCCATCTCCTGGAGCGCCGTCGTCAACGCGGCGACGTCCGCCTCCGTGACCTCTGGCGTCCAGCGGAATGATGCCATGTGGAGGATCATGGTGTCCTGTTCTCCTCGCTGAGTAGTGACGTGAGCAACTGTCAAGCGACTGTCGGTAACCGTCAACCAAGGGTGTACGACGGAGCGGCAGTTGGCGCAAATCCCAGCGTACCGCGTGTCTGGTGTACATCGCTGCTGTATTCTCGACTCGCCAACGAAGGAGGGCTCCCCATGAGCGACCCGCGGATCGCCGTGCTCGGCGCAGGCGCGAACGGCGCATCGATCGGGGCGGATCTGACTGCCGCCGGGCATGACGTTCTCCTCGTGGAGCAGTGGCCTGCACACGTGGAACGGATGCGCTCGGACGGATTGCGGATACTCTCGCCCGAAGGTGAGCTGCACGTGCGTCCTCGCGTCGCCAACCTGTGCGAGGTCGCCGAGTTGAAGACCGACTTCGACGTGGTGCTCATGGTCATGAAGGCATACGACTCCCGCTGGGCCGCGCAGCTGATGGAGCCTCACCTCGCGTCGGACGGTCTCATGGCCGGCGTGCAGAACGGGATGACCGCTCGGGTGGTCCAGGACGTCGTCGGCGCTGAGCGCACCGTGGGCGTCGTCATCGAATGCTCGGCCACGATGAACCAGCCCGGTCTGGTGCACCGACACACGGGAGTCGCCCGATCATGGTTCGCCGTAGGTGCACTTCCCGGTGGCCCGGTCGGCCGGATCGAGGAGGTCGCGGGCCTGCTGCGCCACTCGGGAACCGTGGCGATATCCGACGACATCGAGGCCGCGAAATGGATGAAGCTCGTCAGCAACGCGACCCTCCTCGTCACCTCGGCGGTGCTCGGTCTGCCGATGCTCGACGCCCTGCAGCTGCCGGGCTATCGCGACGTCATGGTAGCCGCCGGAAACGAGGCGCTCGCGGTCGGGGCGGGCCTCGGCCACCCCGTGCTCCCGATCTTCGGACTCACGGCGGACGAGATCGCGGATCGCGCGAGGGTCGTCGAGATCATGACCGACAAGCTCTTCGCGGGATTCGTCGTCCCCGGCGCGACGACGACTGTGCTTCAGGACTGGCGCAAGGGGCGTCACAGCGAGGTCGACGACCTCAACGGCACTGTCGTCCGCGAGGGCATCGGTCTCGGCATCCCCACGCCGGTGAACGCCGTCGTCGTCGAGCTGGCGCACCGTATCGAGCGGGGAGAGGCCGAACCAGACCCCGGGCACCTGGCGCGCATGCTCGTCGAAGTCGCCTGAGGTCGCGCTCAGTCCGCGAAGATCTGCGGACTCTTCACGAGCTGTCGTCGGGTGCGTCGGATGTGCCCGGCGAGCACGCGCTCGGCCTCTTCGACATCGCCGTCGCGGAGCGCGGCGACGATGAGGTGGTGCTCCTCGTGCGCGATGCGTCGCGAGTCCGCCTCCCACGAAGCGACGTACGCGCGACGATACGGCGCCGTCGTGTTCCAGAGCTTCTGGATGAGGTCACCGAGCTGGGACGTGTGCGCACCGGCGTAGCTGGCGAGATGGAACTGCCTGTCCAGCGCGAGGAAGGTGTCCGTGTCGGCACCGTCGACGGTGATGCGCCGCGCCAGGTCGGCGAGTTTCTGGATCTCCTGCGCGCTCAGGTGCGGCGCGCTGTACCGCAGCAGCAGAGGCTCGAGTCGCTCGCGCATCTGATAGACCTCCTCGCACTCGGCGAGGGTCAGGCTCGACACCCACGCGCCCGCGTTCGCGACGACGGTCACGAGCCCCTCGTACTCCAACTGTTGCAGCGCCTGGCGCACGGGGACGCGGCTCGCGCCGAATCTCGAGGCGAGGTCCTCCTGGCGGATGCGTGTTCCCGGCGGATAACTGCCGCTGACTATTCCTTCGCGGATGCTGTGGGCGATGCGCGCGCCGGCGTCGCCGTCCCGGCTGCGGCCGACTTCGGTGTTCTCGTCGACGCTCACTCTGCCGGCCTCGCCGGATGCCAGAGCTTGACCGGAGCGTCCGCCTCGTACGCCTTGCCGTCCGGAAAGCTCACGAGTTCGAACTGCATGCCCCACGGCGACCGGAAATACAGCCAGCGCTGGCCGGCCGAGGCGC